>JANOHQ010000035.1:0-9848 GCA_031406595.1 Chitinophagaceae bacterium | reverse complement strand
CCGAGTTCAAAAAAATTGAGATTATTGCGGTAGACCTCCCCGGTCTCCAGGTTCGTTCCTTTATCTTCTGCTCCGCCTATAGCTATCAGTTTTCCCTTAGGATGGCTCATTCATCGGGGTTTGATTACGGACAAATGTAATTGAAAAATAATTTAACGGTAATCCGGACCACTTCAGTATGTGGATAACTGGAAAATATTGAAGTCCGGGGTCCGGAGTCCGAAGCCAGGGTTCCCGGCATGGTTCCCCCTTATTTTCTAAAAAACCCACTGCCTGTTGCTTATTGTCTATTGCCGGTTGCTTATTCCTTAATTTCACAATGTCAACCACAATCACCCCGCATGAATCCAATGCTGCTCAGAACGCTGGCCATCCTGTTACATGCGGCTGCCAATTTTTTCGTTGTTACACTACTCTTCGATTATGACATAACCGGCAGCTGGCTTTATTTTATCGGTTTCATCGCCATCATCCTCGTTTTATTATTCTTATTCATAAAGCACCTGCTTTCCTATATTTACTTTATTAAAACAAACACAAAATGATCGGGCTTATTACGTTTATTCTTGCCTTTGCCATCCTCGGCACGATACTCGGTGTCTTCCGCAGAAGTAATTACCGGGATGACTCCAACCGGGTCAGACCAAAAGCCATCGGTAAGCTGATCGCTGCAGTGGGCATTGCCTTTGTACTGGCACTGATCAACCCGATCGAGATACAACGGATCGATGCAGGGCATGTGGGTATCAAAGTAAGTAATGTGGGAGATAACCGGGGTGTGGGGAAAACGGAATACGTCACCGGCTGGGTGTTCTATAATTCCTGGATATCCAGGATCTATGAATTCCCGATCCACCAGCAGCATATCGATTATGAAGCAGCAGATATTGTAACAAAAGGTGGATTTCGTGCAACCATCAAACCTTCCTTCAATTATTCGATCAATGCGGGCAACGTGGCAGATATGTTCCAGAATTTACGGGTAGGGGTCAAAGAAATGGAACAGGGCTGGTTGAAGAATGCCATTGTGGGCTCCGTGAATGATGTGGCCAACCGGTATACCGTGGATTCTATCTTCAATCACCGCGAAGAGTTTGAATCGTCGATCGTAGCAGAATGTAATAAACGGGTTTCGCAGTGGTTCAATGTATCGCAGCTGAGAACCAATATCGTTCCCCCGCAGGAAATATCGGAATCGATCATTGCCAAAACCAAAGCGATACAGGAAGTACAGGTGGCCGAAAACCAGCGCCAGGTAGCTGTTGCGGATGCTGAACGAAAAATTGCCACGGCAAGAGGTGATTCTGCCAAGGCGGTGATCGAAGCAGCCGGTCGTGCGGAAGCTATCAAAAAAGAACAACTTTCCCTGACACCTTTATATATTGAGTACATCAAGATCCAGAAATGGAACGGTGAAGTACCCAGTACGGTAGCCGGTGCCAACAGCGGGTTCTTGATTCAACCGGGGCAGAAAAATTAATCTGCTACATGTTGAAACTGTCATCCTGAGCGAAGCGAAGGATAAGAGGAAAAGTTGAAACCTCTATTCCGACGAAGGAGGAATCTCAAGTCAGATTCCTCCTTCGTCGGAATTAATTCATTTTAAGGGGCATATATTCCTCACTTCGTTCGGAATTACAATGAGCGATCCATATCAAGCAGACTTCCTGCTAGAATTCTTTTTACGGCGGGCTAGATAATAAACCCCAACACCCACCAATGCGATCAGTGTTCCCCATACCGCGAACCACCCGGTGGAAACAAGAAGGAATATCCAGATAGCGATGGAGAGAACGACAGGTATTGGATATAACCACATTTTAAATGGCAGACCGGCCGATCCATTTTTTTTCCGGAGTAATACCACTCCTACCCCCTGCCCGATAAACTGGATGAGGATCCGCATAGCAAGGATCGAACTGATCACATCCGATAAACGGAATAACAAACTAAATACAAACCCGATCGCACATAAAGCGATCAACGAGATATAGGGAAAATTCTTAGTCGGATGCAATTTGGCAAAGGGTTTGAAAAAATTTCCATCGGTAGCAGCAGCGTACGGCACCCGCGAATAACCAAGGACGACTGCAAACAAGGAAGAGAAAGCAATACAGAGAATAAGAACGGTGACGATTATCCCCGCATCATGCCCATACAATTGCTGCATGAATGAACTGACCAGGTATTTATTATCCGCTTTTATCGATTCCCATGGCATCACTCCCATCACGCTTATATTCATCAGCAGGTACAAAGTGGTGATGCCAAAGATGGAAATAAAAATACTCCGTGGAATATTCTTGCCAGGGTTCTTTATCTCGCCACCCAGGTGACAAACATTATAGTACCCTAAATAGGCATAGACCGTTTTTACGGAAGCCTGTCCCACCGCAGCCCAGAATGCATACGTAAAAAAGGATTCGTCACCTGTTGGCAGGAACCGGATCTCATGCTGCTGGTTCATCAAACCGCTGATGATGATCCAGGTGATCGTCAATACAACGATGGTTCCCATCACCACGGATATTTTACCGATCGTCTCTATTTTCCGGTATAATAAAAGAAAAACAAGAATGACCAATCCGCCGGACACCATTTTTTGTTCCCAGCCCTGCAGGGGAACAAGATAGGTCAGGTATTGTGCAAAGCCGATGGCCGCGGATGCCACTACCAGCGGGGCCTGTATAGAGGTTTGCCAGACAAACAAAAAACTCATCAGTTTGCCACCTTTTTCTCCGAATGCAATGCGATGAAAATTGTAAGTGCCACCGGCAAGCGGGTAACGGGCTCCCAGTTCGCTCCAGATCATGGCATCCATCAGTGCAGTGACCGCACCGAATATCCATGCCCAGATAAAAAGCCCGCTGTCGAATTGTGCCACCACGAAAGGCATCACCACAAAGGGACCGATACCCACCATATCGATCATATTGATAGAAGTGGCCTGGAGGAGATTGATCTTGCGGTTAGTTGATAGTTGTTGGATGTTTTGACTGTTTTATGGTTGAAGGTTGGATTGTTCAATTGCCAATGGTTTGATTGTTAAGTCTAACAATTAAGCAATCAAACAATAGAAACAGTAAAAAGCCGATAAGGTTTATCAGCTCTTCGCAAAAGCTGTAATTCCTTCTACTAACACATCCAAATTCTTAATGGTAGTGTATACATTCGGCGTCACTCTTATCCCCTTTATATTCTCCCATTCGATACCAACCACATGTATCCTGTATTTATCCAGCAGGAAAGAATCGAGATCACTGGTCTTCCGGCCTTCGAAACCAATATTACCAATAGCACAGCCCCATTTGGGATGGAGTGATGTATTGATCCGGACACCGGGTAAGTGCTTTACTTTTTCGATCCAGTAATTCTTCAGGTAGTGCAGTCTTTTTTCTTTTCTTTCGCTGCCGATCATTTCGTGGAATTCGATGGCTTTACCGATCGCCTGTTCGATAAAAAAGGGTCTTGTACCCAGGTTCTCGAATTTGCGGATATCTTCTTTCAGGGGATCTTCGCTGGTGGCAAATAAGGGATAGATGTTTTTTATCTTATTCTTCCGCACATAGAGCATTCCTGAGCCGATCGGTGCGTACAACCATTTATGCAGGCTGGCGGCAAAATAATCGCCATCGAGATCGGGTATCTTGAAATCGAAATGCGCAAAACTGTGCGCCCCGTCCACGATCACTTCAATCCCTCTTTTATGAGCTTCCGCCGCAATTTTTTTTACGGGAAGTATCTGCCCGTTCCAGTTGATGATATGTGTAACATGTACAAGTTTTGTTTTGGATGTAAAGGCATTGACATATTGCTGCACCAGGTAATTCTCATCTTCGCTTGGCAATTCCAGGTTGATCCAAACTACTTTGATGCCGTCCCGTAATTCCCGCTGCTTGTAAGCATTGATCATATTGGGATAGTCCTGTTTGGCAGCCACTACCTCGTCTCCTGCTTTTAGTTGCATACCAAATATGACTGTCTCCAACCCTTCCGATGAGTTTCTGTTGATAGCGATCTCTTCGGCATCACAACCCGCCATTTTTGCCAGGTTCTTTCTCAGCGGTTCTCTGCCCTGGTCGAGGATCCGCCACATATAATAACTCGGGGCTTCATTGCTCATGTCATAATATCGTTTCATCGCATCCTGTACTGTTTTGGGTGCGGGAGAAACACCGCCATTGTTCAGGTTGATCAGGGAAGGAGAAACCGTAAACGCCTGCTGGATATAATACCAGAACTCTTCTTCCGTAGCCAGTTCACCGGGAGGAATTCCTTCTGCTTCCCGCAATGCTCCCTCGAGGTTCCTGCTCCATGCCGGTTGTGTAAGCGAGGATAGAAAAGTAGCAGCGGAGAATGCGCCTGCTTTGGTGATGAATGATCGGCGGTTGAAGGAGCCCATAGAGAATGATTTTGTTGGATAAATGTAGTGAAAAGCTTTTAGCGGTTAGCTTTTAGCTGTTAGCTATGTAATGAAAGGGCACTTGCCCATTGCTTCATTGTTTCTTTGAATCCTCCCTCTCTTTCAGGAGAGGGAGATAGAGGGTGAGGTCCATCGCCCCCACAGTTGGCTACATAAAAGAAAAAAACTAACTTCCATGCCTGCCAACAACAGGCGGATTAAACAAAAAGTTATATATGAAAATATTGGAGATCAAAGTGCTGAAAGGACCCAATTACTGGAGTGTTCGCCGTCCCAAACTGATACAGATGAAGCTTGACCTGGAAGAGCTGGAACAGCGTCCCACGAATACGATCCCCGGTTTCCGGGAGCGACTGGAAAAACTGATCCCCACTCTTTTTGAACACCGCTGCAGTATCGGCAAACCGGGTGGTTTTTTTGAACGGGTAGACGAAGGCACCTGGATGGGTCATGTTATAGAACATATCGCACTCGAAATACAAACACTGGCCGGGATGGATACCGGTTTTGGAAGAACGCGGACACCCGACGGTGAAGACCAGGGCATCTATTACGTTGTCTTTAGTTATATGGAAGAAGACGCGGGTCTGTATGCCGCGAAAGCATCTGTAGCGATCGCTGAAGCATTGATCGCAGGTACGGAATACGATCTTGCGAATGATATTCAGCAAATGCGGGAGATACGGGAAGACACAAGACTGGGCCCTTCCACCGGTTGCATAGTTGAAGAAGCTGCTAAAAGAGGTATTCCTTATATCCGGCTGAATAAACAAAGCCTGGTGCAATTGGGGTATGGCGTCAACCAGAAAAGAATACGGGCCACCATCGCATCAACCACTTCCAATATCGCTGTTGATATTGCCTGTAATAAAGAGGAAACAAAAATGCTGTTGGAAGCGGCCGAGATACCGGTACCAAAAGGTACGGTGATCCGCACAGAAGAAGGGCTGGACGAAGCCATCAGCAGAGTCGGTTATCCAATGGTTATAAAACCGATCGATGGCAACCATGGTAAGGGGAATACCACCAATATTATCAACAGGGAACAAGCGCTGAAAGCTTTTGAAGCTGCCAAAGCTTTTAGCCGTTCAGTGATCGTGGAAAGATTCATCACGGGCTATGATTTTCGTTGCCTGGTGATCAACAATAAATTCATTTGCGCGGCACTCCGCACACCGGCATCGGTGGTGGGTGACGGCGTTCACAATATCCAATGGCTGATTGAACAGACCAATAAGGATCCGCGTCGTGGTTTTGGCCATGAAAAAGTACTGACACAGATCACTCTAGACCAGTTTAGCGAGAAGATGCTGGACGATGCAGGTATTACATTGGAAACTATTCCGCCAAAAGGCGAAAGAGTGTTATTAAAACCAACGGCCAATCTGTCCACGGGTGGTACCAGCCATGATGTGACCGACGAAGTGCACCCGGCCAATATTTTTATGTTCGAAAGGATCGCCCGGATCATCGGGTTGGATATCTGCGGTATCGATGTTATGGCTGTTGACCTGAAAACTCCTGTTGCCGAGAATGGCGGAGCGATACTGGAAGTAAATGCAGCGCCGGGATTCAGGATGCATATTGATCCGGCAGAAGGGTTAGCGAGAAATGTGGCCGAACCGGTGGTGGATATGCTGTTTCCCAAGGGAAGTGTGGGAAGGATACCGATCATTGCGATCACGGGAACCAATGGTAAAACAACCACTACAAGACTGACGGCGCATATTGCAAAAAGCGCCGGTAAAAAAGTGGGCTATACTACATCAGATGGGGTTTATATCCAGAACCAGCTGATGATGAAAGGTGATTGCACCGGTCCGGTGTCTTCGACCTTTGTATTAAAAGATCCCACGGTTGATTTTGCCGTGTTGGAATGTGCAAGAGGTGGCATCTTAAAATCCGGATTGGCTTTCCAGAATTGTGAAGTGGCCGTAGTAACGAATGTAGCAGCCGATCATATGGGCCTCGGCGGTATCCATACAATGGAAAATATGGCGAAAGTAAAAGGTGTGGTACCGGAAACGGTTTTCCCGCATGGCTATGCCGTACTGAATGCGGATGATGACCTGGTTTATGCGATGCGGACCAACCTCCGGTGCAATGTTGCTTTGTTCAGCATGGATGAGAACAACCCGCGGATCAAAGAACATTGCGGTGCCAATGGGCTTGCCTGTGTGTATGAGAATGGATATGTTACCATCATGAAAGGTAACTGGAAGATCCGGGTATTACCCGCCCGGGGTATCCCGCTGACCTACGAGGCAAAAGCCATGCACAATATCAATAACTGCTTACCCGCGGTGCTGGCTGCTTATTTATTCCGCGATATCACTATTGAAGATATCCGTTCCGGTCTGCAGACCTTTATCCCGAGTGAAAGCCTGACGCCGGGGCGTTTGAATTTTTTCCATTTCAAACAATTCACCATGCTGGCCGACTTTGCGCATAACCCGCATGGGTTAAAATTGCTTTGCGATTTTATAAGCAAGCTTGACTACCCGATGCGGATCGGTGTGATTAGTGGCACCGGCGACCGCAGGGATGCAGATATCCGCGAACTCGGTGAGATCTCGGCCCGGCATTTTGATGAGATCATTATCCGTTGCGACAAGAACCTGCGCGGCAGAACGGCAGATGAAATCATTAACTTATTAAAAGAAGGGATCGACAGCGTAAATCCGAATATTCCGACCATTATCATTCCCAACGAAGACCAGGCGCTGGATTATATTTACGAGAATCCCAGACAGGGTGCCTTATATACTATTATGTGCGATGTGGTAGCCAGGGCTTTAGACAAGATCAAGGAATTGAAGGAAAGGGAGGAGAGGGAGGCTGTGGGGGTTTAGAGAGAGGCTGTGGGCTGCGGGCTGTGTGGTTTTCACGACAAAATTTCCGAAAAAAACATGATTCTGATGGTGAACTAACATTTGCTGATAATTAGTGGCGAATTATTTTCCATCTAAAATCATCATGAGAAATTTTAAAAAACTGGAGATCTGGCAGTTTGGATTCCAGATCGCAACTAATTGTTTTGATATCGTGGAAACATTCCCTGGTTCAGAAAAGTGGGGATTGGCTGTACAGATCACTAAGGCCGGCGTATCCATACCCTCCAATATTGCAGAAGGTAGCAGCAGGTCAAGCGAGAAAGACTATAACCGGTTCATTGAGATATCACTGGGCTCTGCTTTTGAATTGGAGACACAATTGCTGATATCGAAGACCCGTGGTTTGGGGAAACAAGATGTGATTCAAAGCACTTTAGAACTTTTAGATAAAGAGCAAAAAATGTTGATTTCCTTTTCTGCCACCCTCAAAAACACCTCTTTCAAAAGAAAACCCTGAAATTCTAATCGTCAAAGCCCCTAGCCCGAAGCCCATAGCCCGAGGCCCGCAGCCCAAGGCCCAAAGCAGTTAAAAAAACCTTTTGGGAACAACCCCCCCAAGCCCTATTTTTGCACTCCCAATTACCAAATTGGCATAGCATTGACCCATGGTGTAATGGTAACACTACTGATTTTGGTTCAGTCATTTAAGGTTCGAATCCTTATGGGTCAACAAATACAAAAAGTATCAGCCCCGGGTCTATAACCGGGGCTTCTTTTATACATCCCACCGGGCAGCCGGAACGTCCCTTTTTAAGTCCTTATCTGAAAGTGTACAAATCGTCTTTACCAGGCAGCATGCCTTATTACTTATTTTATACATACTTAATTCATTCAATGTGTGAATTGTGTAACCAATTTAGACAATCGTGTAACGCTTTCCGGTTCAAACCCACGCAACTTTATCTGTTACAATTTTAAAACAGTCCCTATTTGAAACTATACATAAAATATATGGTGAGTAACCGTTGTAAAATGACGGTGAAAGAAGAGTTGAGAAAACTTGGGCTGCATTTCATCCTTGTTGATCTGGGCGAAGTCGAGATCATGGAAAATATTTCTGCGGAGCAACGGGAGCAAATTAAAATTGCTTTGCTCAGCTCAGGACTTGAATTAATGGACGATAAGAGAGCAGTATTGATTGAAAAAATAAAAAAAGAAATTATTGGAATGATTCATGCCGATGAACAGCTCACAAACAGTTTTTCCAGCGTTTTAAGTAAAAAATTAAATCACAATTATACGTACCTGGCAAATCTATTTTCAGAAGTACAAGGAACTACTATTGAGCAATTCACCATTGCTCAAAAAATTCAAATGATAAAAGAACTGATCATATATAGTGAATTAAACATTTCGGAGATAGCCTGGAAGATGAATTACAGCAGCGTTGCACATTTGTCCACCCAGTTTAAGAAAGCTACCGGTCTCTCCCCTTCTCATTTCAAAAAATTAAGGGATACAAGGCAACACCCGGTTGATGCGATTGAAACACTCCCGGCTGGCAGGCAGGTAGCAAAAACAAATAGTATACAATTAACATAAAAAAGGTTTACCGGAACAAAACATGACCAACATCAAAAAATCGGATAAGGATGAGCTGATTATTGCCCGTAAAGAACTTGCTTTTCAAGATGAAGAGAAAGGGAAACGGGCAGAAGAGCTGGTCATCGCTAACAAAGAACTTGTATTTCAAAACAAGGAGAAAGAAAACCGGGCAGCGGAACTATTAATTGCTAACAAAGAACTTGTTTTTCAGAACAAAGAGAAGGAAAAACGGGCAGAAGAGTTGGGGATTGCTAACAAAGAACTTATTTTTCAAAACCAGGAAAAAGAAAAAAGAGCAGATGAGCTACTAATCGCCAACAAAGAGCTTGCGTTTCAAAACGATGAAAAAGAAAAAAGAGCAGCTGAATTACTAATCGCCAACAAAGAGCTTGCGTTTCAAAACGATGAAAAAGAAAAAAGAGCAGCTGAATTACTAATTGCCAACAAAGAGCTTGTCCTTCAAACCGCAGAAAAAGAAAAACGGGCAATTGCCAATAAAGAATTGGAAGCATTCAGTTATTCCTCAAAATTAGCTTCCCAATACACGCTCAGCCTTATTGAAGCGAGCCGCGATCCATTATTCACGATCAGCACAGAAGGCAAGATCACAGACATGAACCAGGCAACGGTAAGAGTAACGGGAGAATCGCGGGAGAAATTAATCGGCACAGATTTTATAAATTATTTTACCGAGCCCGATAAAGCACGAGAAGGCTATCAGGAGGTTTTTGAAAAGGGCTTTGTGGCAGATTATCCGCTAACCATAATGGACGGTGTATTCACTCCCGTATTATTTAATGGTTCCGTTTATAGAGACAACAGGGGAAATGTGCTTGGTGCAGTGGTAGTAGCCAGAGATATTACAGAGCAAAAAAGAAATGAAAAAGAATTGACCGAAGCAAAAGTGTTTGCCGAGCTGGCAACAACAATTGCTGAAGAAGCAAAAAGTAAAGCTGAAAGTGCCACACGAATAGCAGAAAATGCAG
>JANOHQ010000141.1:0-7411 GCA_031406595.1 Chitinophagaceae bacterium | reverse complement strand
TGCCGCTTATTTCCACGTCTACTGTTGAGCCATCTTTCTTTTTGAGTTTTCGTTCATTTCTCACCACTTTCCCGGAGCGTAGTTCCTCCATTTTAAATGGGTTTGTCTGGAGTTCGTTAAGAGGAAACAATTGCGTGAACGAAACTTTTAATAATTCCTCTTTAGTGTAGCCAAGTAATTGACAGCCACTTGGATTGATTTCAATTATTTTCATTTCTTTGTCCGCAATACAGATAGCATCCGTGGCCTGTTCAATAAGTGAACGGTAACGCAGTTCGCTTTCTTTTATTTTTTCTTCGGATGTCTTTCGTTCTGTAACATCTTTGAAATGTACCGACAAACCGTTATCGGAAGGAAAGGCACTTACGGCAAACCACTTATTGGATCGCTTTGAAAATTCCTCGAAATGGACAGTAATGTTTTCCCGGATGGCTTTTCTGTAATGGTCTTGAAATGCCATGGAATCGGGGTTGGCAAACATTTCATGTAAATTTTTGCCAAGTACATCTTCTCTCTTTGCATTCAGCAGAATTTCCGCCCTGTTATTCCAGTAGGTTACTAACGCGTTTTTATCTACCGCGAAAAAACCATCATCAATACTTTCCAGCACGGTATTTCTCTCATCATAGATCTTCTTTATAGTAATTTCGGATATTTTACGTTCTGTTATATCCTTAAAATAAACGGATAAACCCATGTCAGAAGGGTAAGCGCTTATTTCATAATGTTTATCCAGGGGTGGGTAGTAGTCCTCAAAACGAACTGCCAGGCCGGTATCAATGGCCTGGTGGTATTTTTTATAGGAATCTGAATCAATGCTGTCTACAAAAACCTCCCACAAATGGCGACCCATTATTTCATGTCGCGCTTTCATCAGCAGTTTTTCTGCCTCTTTGTTCCAAAAAGTTACCAGCCAGTTTTTATCCACGGAAAAGAAGGCATCGCTGATACTCTCCAAAATGGTGTTTTTTTCCAGGTAAGCCGCCTGTAAATCCTTTTCTGTTTTTTTCCTTTTGCTAATATCCCTGATAAAGGCGCAAAAGAATTCTTCGTTGCCCTGCCTGATCGGCATGATGGTTAATTCAATCGGGAATTCTTCCCCAGCCTTATTAATGGCGGAAAGTTCCCTTAGGACATTTATTAAAGGACCCTTGCCAGTTTTTGCATACTGCGCTATGCCTTCGTTATGCCGCTGACGGAATTGTTCAGGAATAATAAATCCTGACAACTGCTTCCCCATCACTTCCTTTTCTCTCCAGCCAAATATTAACTCAGCCTGGGGATTCCAGGAACTGATATTCCCTTTTGTATCTATGCTTATAATGGCATCAAGCGCAGCATTCATGATCAGCTTCTGTCTGTCCTCGCTATCCGTGATACTTTTTTCGGCTTCTCTGCGGTTTGTGATGTCATGGCAGGTACCGATTGCCCGTTCTGCCTCTCCCTGCTTGTCATAAAATATACGCCAGCTTTCCTCCACTGTCTTTACCGAGCCACCCGGTGTAATGATGCGGTGTTCAATTTTAGTGATGGAGTGGTTGCCCAATGAACCGAGGAACGCTGCATCCACTTTTGCCCGATCTTCCGGGTGAACAAACCCCAGGAAATCAGCATGCAACCCTGAGAATTTACCCGGATCTATTTCGAAGATCCTGTATGTTTCCAATGACCAGCTGACCTTCATCGACGAAAACTCAGTTTCCCAACTTCCTACTTTCGCTACTTCCTGTGCTGCGATCAGGCGGGCTTCGCTTTTTCTTACCTGCTCTTCCGCTAACTTCCTTTCCGTGATGTTTCTTGAATAACAGGCAATACCGACAATCGTTTGCTCTTTATAGATGGGATTAAAATTTATCTCTGCCCAGGTCTCTTTCCGGTTAAGGATAGTGGGCGTATAAATCTCTTTTTTTAAAAACTCTCCCTGTAAGGCTCGTGAATAGCATGTTTTCCAGAAGGCAAGGTACTCCGGAGAGAATACTTCCGGTATCAGCAGAACGTCACCTGGCTCAAGCTCCCTGCTTGTCAATGCTTTCATCCCGTTGACAAACGATCTGTTGGCAGCAATGAGTTTAAATTCACAGCTTACGCTCCATATCAGGTCCTCCGTGCAGTTGATCAGGGCATCAGCGTTTATTTTTTCTAATTCCCTGCGTTCTTCCGAGATTGCGTCTTCATTCTGCTCATTACATAAGCGGGTTACCAGGGGCGCAACTGTTTTCTCTTTAAGAGAAACATTGATTTGCTTTTTGGCACCATTTTTTGAAGGCAGCATTCGGTTTGACTATTTATCGGGTACTATTTCCCTGCACGATTCCCATGATTCTTACTACAGAGACAGTAGGCTGCAAAAATGAGGTCTTTTAGTTATCTATCTTGTGGTGCAAGTGGGTGTTTTAGTGTAGAGAGCATACTACATGTTGGTAGATATAATCGGGAAAAGGATAAGAGTTAACCCCTGATCAGCCCCCGAAATTGGGGAATTTTGCCCTTCGCTTCCTAAGGGTGACGTTGGGAAACCTGACTGCCGTCAGGCAAGTTTTTAAAATTATCTTTTGATCCTGATTTGTTGTGAAATGGCCGAAACCCGACAAACTGAAGAAAATTGGGGATGGGAGAAAATTTCCCAATCTCCCAATTTCAAAATCCAAAATAATCAATACCCCGAAGCCAGCACATCAGCCAAATGCATAGTCTGTAACTTATATCCTTTTTGTGTGATATATCCCTGCAAATGCATCAGGCATGAATGATCGGTAGAGATCAGGTAATCAGCGCCGGTGGCCAGTGCATGCTCCACTTTCTGCTCTCCCATCGCGACGGAGATCGCTTCAAATTTTACGGCGAAGGTTCCGCCAAAACCACAACAGGTTTCCACATCGTTCATTTCGGCCAGTTGTAACCCTTTTACATGCGATAATAATTTCCGGGGTTCTTCCTTTATTTTACATTCACGTAATCCTGCGCAGCTATCGTGATAAGTGGCTTTACCCTGCAGCTCGGCACCCACATCTTCGATCTTCAGCACATCCAGCATGAACTCAGAGAATTCAAATATCCGTTTACCAAGATCCTTTACTTCATTGTGTACCGAAGAATTCTCAAATATCTTTCCGTAATAGTTCCGTACAAAACCCACACAGCTGGCGCTGGGAGCAACAATACATTCATTACCGCTGAAATCTTTGATGAACTTGCTACAGACGGATTTAGCCTCCTTCCAGAAACCGGCATTGAATGCAGGCTGGCCGCAACAGGTCTGCGAGTCATTGTATTTTACAGTACACCCCGCTTTCTCCAGGACCTTTATCATGTTAAAAGCCGTATCAGGATAAAGCTGGTCAACAAAACACGGTATGAATAATTGAACGTTCACTTTCTGTTTTTAGGCCTCCCACTCTACTGAGCTTCGCCCTCAACCTTCGTTCCTCGGTTGCCTCACAGGGAGGGAGAGAATGCAATGACTAAATGAATCATTGTCTCTTGGAATCCTCCTTTCCTCTTTTGGAGGAAAGGAGATAGAAGATAGGAGGCTTTTATTTCTCATTTATTTAGAGCGATCATCTTCAACGCCGTCATCCCCGCTTCCTCTCCTTTATGCCCATGTTTCCCCCCTATCCTTTCTGTCGCCTGCTGCTCATTATCCACGGTCAGCACACCGAAGATCGTGGGTACCGGAAGCAAGAGGTTCAATTGAAGGACACCATCGGTGATGGCTTTGGAAACGTAATCAAAATGCGGTGTATCACCCCGTATCACACAACCCAATGCAATAAAGGCATCCGGTCTTTTCTTTTTACCTGAGCGTTCCCAGTAGTTTTTAATCGTAAAGGGAATTTCGAAAGCACCCGGGACCGTCACCACGACGATCTTTTTCACACCCTGTTTTTCCAAAACGGCGATACAGCCTCTTTCCAGCTGGTCAACGATCGCTTTATTCCATTCGGTTTTCACCAAAACGATACAGGCATCCTTGTTCAGAATGCCTGTATCAATATCGTTCAATGCGCTCTTTGTTACGTCAGCCATAATTAGTTTGCATTATATACTCCCAGTTGCGCCAGGTATTTATCCGCATCGGACGATTGCTGGGTATTGGGAAATTTTTCTAAGATCTCTTTGTAAAGGGCGGTCGCTTCTTTCTGGTCTTTCATCACCCTGTCGGCCAGGTAAGCAGCATATAAAAGGTATTCCGCAGAATTGCTCACATCTTTTTCAAAATGACGGGATGCTTTTTTATAATAGCTCAGGGCATCGGCATTCTTACCCTGGTCTGCATAGGCATCCCCTATCAATTTATAGGCCCTTGCCTGTACTGGTTTCGCACTGGTGCTGAATTTTTTCAGCTGCTTGACAGCGTTTGCGTTATCGTTTAACTTGATATAGCAGTCGCCGGCATAAAAATGAGCCAGGTTGGCTGCATCGGTACCACCATATTTGCTGATCACTTTCAGGAAGCCATCGTATTGACCGTCGCCGTTCAGCGCAAGGTTTACAGAATCCATGCGATAGTACTCTTCGGCTTTGAACATTGCTTCAGTAGCTTTCTCTTCCTTGGGCCCTTTGAAGAAGTTCTTATAAATATACCAGCCACCCACGGCCACGATAATGACGGTGCTGGCGATCATGATGGGTTTGCTGTACCTTGACCAGAAATCCTTTGCTTTTGCTATAACGACCTCGTCATGCTTTGATTCCGGCACAATTTTCTTGTCTGACATAAAATTATTCGTTGTTTGTAAGTATTGTTTTTTAGGCTATGGGCTGCTGGCTTTTGGCTGCGGGCCCGGTTGTTTTATTCACTAGTTGTTTCATTTATTTTCACTCCCGAAGCTTCGGGATCCACATTTTTCATATTCGCACATTAGTCTACAATAAACGGATAATTCTGATCCATATACACATCCTTCAATACTTCACTGTCATCCGGCCAGGGACTTTCTTCCGCGAATTTCACGGACTCATCCACGATGGCATCCACCCTTTTATTGATCGCATCGATCTCTTCCTGTGTCGCGAATTTATTGCCCAGGATAGTCTTTAGCATTACCTGGATCGGGTCCTTACCCTTGTACTCATCCACTTCTTCCTTCGAACGGTATTTCTGGGGATCACTGATCGAGTGCCCTTTGTACCGGTAGGTTTTTATCTCCAGCAATGTAGGTCCGCCTTTTTCACGGGCCCTTTTTACTGCCCTGCTTACTCCTTCATGCACCGATTCAGGACTCATCCCATCGATCGTATCGGCGGGCATTTCATATCCATCTGCCAGTTTATAAATATCAATTACATTGGAAGTACGTTCTATCGAAGTACCCATAGCATAATTGTTGTTCTCACAAATAAAGATCACCGGCAGTTTCCAGAGCATGGCCAAATTGAACGTCTCATGCAACATACCTTGTCTCGCCGCGCCATCACCAAAATAGCAAAGCACCACATTGTCGGTACCACGGTATTGTTCCGCAAATGCCAGCCCCGCTCCAGTTCCGATCTGTGCACCCACAATACCATGACCACCATAAAAATTCACGTCCTTACCAAAGAAGTGCATACTTCCGCCTTTTCCTTTGGCACAACCTGTTGCCTTACCGTATAATTCAGCCATACAACTGTTTACCGAAACACCTTTGGCGATCGCCAGCCCGTGGTCACGGTAAGCAGTGATCATCAGGTCTTCCGGTCTTGTGGCGGTCATACAACCCGCTGCTATCGCTTCCTGCCCGATATAAGCATGAAAAAAACCACGAATCTTGCCATCCATTTTGTATTTCTCTTCCGACATCAGTTCAAACTGGCGGATCAGCTGCATTAATTCGTACCAGTACAGGTAGGTTTCCTTGGAAAACTTGGTCGCCACAGGCTAAAAATTTGATGTTAGTTTATCCCGTTTTACGGGACGCAAAAATAAGGGGAAAAAAGGAATTTTAAAGCAGTGATTTTGAGGGGGTAGTACAATGAGCAATAGGCAATTGGCAATGGCAAACCTTGAATACCGAACGGAGCCGGAACAGTGTAACCCTCCGGTCAGTGTCGATTCGTGGCAAATCCATTTTTCATCAGTGTTCCAGTCGTCAAAAAAGGAAAATATGGCGCTTTAGTGAACCCCTGCCTATTGTCTATTGCCTATTGTATATTGCGTCTTAATGCTTCGTCTTCAGCACATATCACTGGTTCAATTCAAGAACTACAGTAACCGTTCCTTCTACTTTACCGGCAGGATCACCGGGATCTGCGGCAACAACGGAGTAGGTAAGACCAACCTGCTGGATGCGATCCACTATCTCTGTTTTACCAAAAGCTATTTTACCCGGCTCGACAGCAACAATGTGCAGCATGGCAATACCGGTTTCCGGCTCGAAGGGAACTTTGAACTGAACGATCCTTGGGCTATCGCTCAGGATCTTCGGCAGGAAAAAGCCGTTTGCATACTGCGGGAAACCGGGCGCAAGGAATTTTCGGTGAACGATGATCCCTACGACAAATTCTCCCATCATATTGGCCGCTACCCCTGCGTGGTCATTGCACCGGATGATGCGGAACTGATCACCGGCGATAGTAAGGAACGACGGACTTTCCTGGATGAACTCCTCTCCCAGCTCGATACAGTATACCTGCAGCAACTGATCCTGTACAAAAAAGTACTGGAACAGCGAAATTCCTTGCTGCGTTCCTTTGCTGAAACCGGTCAAAAAAACAGTGAATTACTCGATGTGCTGGATGAACAGCTGACCAGGCCGGGAGAATTCATATTTGATAAAAGAAAAGAATTTGTTGTTTCCTTCCTGCCACTGGTCAAACATCTTTACCAGGAGATATCCCAAAAGAATGAAGAGGTGAACCTTTATTACGGGAGTGAATTGTTGCAGGCCTCTTTCCCGGAATTATTATCGGTTAACCGGGTAAAAGATTGTTTTGCGCAACGCACCACATCCGGCGTTCACCGCGACGATCTCGATATTCAATTAGCCAATCAATCTTTCAAGAGTATCGCATCCCAGGGCCAACGCAAGAGTTTACTATTCGCCCTCAAACTGGCTGAAATGGAGGTTCTGAAAAAAGAGAAAGGCTTCGCTCCGCTCCTGCTGCTGGATGATGTATTTGAAAAACTCGACGAAAGCCGGATCAGTAACCTTTTGCAAAAGGTCTGCCTGGAAAATGACGGTCAGGTATTTATAACGGATACGACTGAGGAAAGACTGCGGGAGCATTTGGATCAGTTGGAGGTTGATTACCAGCTTATCACATTGTAGATAAAAACTAACAGATAAAAGATAATAGTTGCTCATAACCCAGGTTGCATCACTGTCCAGCTATAACTATTATCTATTAATTTTTATCTTTTATCTATTGTTTATCTTTACAACATGGGGCAGTATTCAATCGGCGATGCAATGAAAAAATTCCTCGAAGG
>JANOHQ010000458.1:0-10112 GCA_031406595.1 Chitinophagaceae bacterium | reverse complement strand
CCCCTATATGGGTGTGGGCAGGAATCTTTCGTATAAAAAAAGCCTGTTCTTCCGGGCCAAAGGTTTTTCTTCCATCAACCATATTCCCAGTGGCGATGATGACCTGTTCATCAACAAATCAGCTACCAAAAAAAATACGGCGGTCGTTATCGATCCCGATGCGATCACGAGGTCCATCCCCAAAACAACCTGGTCGGGCTGGTTGCGGCAGAAGTCAAGACATTATACCACCGCCAAGTTCTATAAAGGCAAACATAAATTCTTACTCGGCCTGTATTTTATCACCCAGTTCTTTTTTTATCCATTGCTGGCGGCAGCTCTTTTTTTTTACGACTTGCGTTTGGTACTTGGTGTCTTTAGTCTCCGCCTCCTCTTACAGGGTTTTATATTATATAAGGCCATGAAGAAAATGGGAGAAGAAGATCTCTGGCCCTGGTTCATCTTCCTGGATATGTGGATGTTCTTTTATTATATCATCTTTGCACCGGCGCTATGGAGAAGACCCGCCAAAGGTTGGTGATATCATTTTTCGGTAGATAAAAGATAATAGTGAATAACTAAAAGTTTGAGGAACTACTGAACAAGTAAACAATTTGACCATGGCACGACAACTATTATCTATTATCTTTTAATTTTTATCTGTGCATGGATATCATCCTCAAATATTTTGCTGATTTCACCCCCCGGCAACTGGAGCAATTCGGGATGCTGAAAGAATTATATGAAGATTGGAACAGCAAGATCAATGTGATCTCCCGGAAGGATACCGATAGCTTGTATGAGAAACATGTGCTGCATTCCTTAAGTATTGCCACGGCTTTTGAATTTACCCCGGGGATGGAGATACTGGACCTTGGAACCGGTGGAGGTTTTCCCGGGATACCGCTGGCTATTTTTTTCCCGGAGGCAAAATTTCTCCTGGCTGACAGTATCGCCAAAAAACTAAAAGTGGTTAATGCGGTGGCAGAAGGGCTGGGTTTGCAAAATGTGAGCATCCGGCATACCCGGGCAGAAGATATTAAAGACAAAAAATTTGATTTTGTAGTGTCCCGTGCCGTGGCTCCTTTAAAAGACCTCTGGAGATGGAGTCGTCCCCTCCTGAAAATAAAGACCCGGACTGAATTTGCCCCCGGCCTGCTCTGCCTGAAAGGGGGAGACCTGGCAAGCGAAATACAGGAAAGCGGCCTGCGCCCGCGAATGGTGGAGATCAGCTCCATCTTCCCCGAAGAGTACTTTAAGGAGAAATACCTTCTTTATGCCCAACGCTAAAAATTACCACTTTGTGGTATTGCCGGGAAAACCCGGAATCCCGAACTTTAGACAATATGAAGGAAATCTCTGTTTGTGTAGTAGATGATAACAAAGAACTCCGGAATGCCCTGGAGGAGATCATCACCATGTCGGAAGGGTATAAATGCATAGCCACGATCGGAACCGCTGAAGATGCCATGAACCAGATACCTCTACTGCGACCGGATGTGGTCCTTATGGATATCAACCTGGGTACCCATGAGAACGGGATCGATTGTGTACGGATATTAAAGCCGAAGATGCCCGACACAAATTTTATGATGTGCACTGTATACGAAGAGAACGAAAAAATATTCGAAGCGCTGAGTGCCGGGGCCAGTGGTTATATATTAAAGAAGACCGATCCCACCCGTATGCTGGAAGCGATCCGGGAATTATATGAGGGAGGTGCCCCGATGAGCAGCCAGATCGCCAGGAAAGTGGTGGTAGCTTTCCAGCAACAACCCGTGGGCAATCCCGATGCAGCAGAACTGGACACACTGTCGGCAAGAGAAAAAGAGATCCTTGAATTTTTATCCCGTGGACTGATGTATAAAGAGATCGCTTCGCAATTATTCCTGAGTCCTGAAACGGTCCGTAAACATGTCTACCATGTTTACGAGAAACTGCATGTAAATAACCGGGTAGCCGCTGTCAATAAATTTTACGGCAGGTAACAACTGTTTACGTTTACTAATAACTGTTAGTAATTAAAATACCACTAAAGGGGTATTGCCGGGAAGATGCAACCTGTCTATTTTTGAGAAAGCAAGTAAGAGATTGGGGCATTTTACTCTGTTAACCATTAACCCTTAGAGCAAGCAAGGGGCCTTAATCAACACCCGTCAAAAAAAGTCCCCCGTTTATCAGCTTCGGGGGCTTTTTTATTTTCCTGGTTCAGTTAATTTTTTCTTTGGGCTTTAACCCAATATCGTATTGCAACAAATAGCATGTTTATTGCATCCCCCGCAGGTCCATCTTATTGTTCTCCCGCTTCACATCGGCCAGCCGTAACGAAGGATCAATTTCCACAAGAGCGAAATCAGTTACCTTTTTTGTTGTTTCGATGGTGTATAAGCTATGTGTCCACTTCCAGGGTTGATAGACTATTCGGGGAATCGACGGATCCTCATTGGCTTTTTCGCCATACATCAGGTTCATGGGTACATAATGGAGTTCTTTGGTGCCGTCCCTGAACGTGAGCTGCAGGTCGATCGGCATCGGCATCAGACCCACCCGCCCTATCCGCACTTTTGTCTTTCCACCTTCTTCCCACACACTGTCGATATTGTAGTCAATGGTCTTGGTAGAATTGATAAAATATTCCTTGTACCAATCCAGTTTCATATCACTTACTTTTTCTGCGATACGCATGAAATCCGAAGCATTAGGATGTTTGAAACGCCATTGCTTATAATACTCCAATAAGATCTTATCCCGCGCCGGCGCACCTACAATATAACCGAGTTGCTCCATAAAGACAGCGCCTTTGGAATATACAGCAGGACCATATGCTGCATTGAGATTATAATGATCCGCATGCGTGGTCAGGGGTTCTTCCTTGCCACTTTTCACCAGCGAAAAATAGCTGGCATAACCATCTGCCTGGGCAAAAGCTGTGCTGTTGGTCAAAAAAGCGGTCACCCTTTCTTCGGCATACTGGGTGAAACCTTCGTCCATCCAGGGATACAACGATTCATTGGTGCCGAGTACGCCATAATACCAGCTATGCATCCATTCATGCAATGCCGCGCCTGGCCCGATGCACAGGGTGGCCATAGGATACTCCATACCACCATCACCTCCATGTATAAACGAAAATTGTTTATACGGGTAAGTGCCAAAGGTCTTCTCGATAAACGGTAAGGCTTTTTCTGCCATTTTCAGCACGTCCTCCCACTGTGCTGCGGGTGTGTTGGTGGGTTTGTATAAGAGATGAATCGTAAGACTATCCCTCAATTTTTTGGAGTTATGGATGAACTCCGGGTCGGCGGCCCACATAAAATCGTGCACATTGGGCGCCACAAACCGCCATGTCAATTTTTCGCCCGCTGGTCTGTTCACCCTGGCTCCCTTATCCTCATAACCATATCCAATTTGATTGGGGTTTTGCAAATATCCTGTTCCACCCAAAATATATTTCTTATCGATGGCGATGCTGACATCAAAGTCGCCCCACACACCATAGAATTCGCGGCCAACATACGGTGTCGGGTGCCATCCTTCATATTCATATTCGCAGAGCTTGGGATACCATTGGCTCATCGAAAAGCGTACTTTGGAAGAAGGATTGTCTCTTCCACTCCTCCTGATCTGCAAGGGCACCTGTGCTTCAAAATCCATATCCAGGGTAACCTTTGAACGGGGTAAAATAGGTTTATCCAGTTTTACTTCAAGGATCGTTTCCAGCATTTTAAAACTTTGCGCACGCCCGTTCATTTTCAGGGAAAGGATCTTCTGGTAACCGATCTCATCGGGTTTCAGATTCAATATCCTGTCCTTAACCCTTCCATCCCAGTCAGTTCTTCCCCCCGCACCGTTCACCGCTCCCTGCCGCCGGCTTCTTGTATCCATCATACTGCCCGGCTGAAACGCATTGAAATAAAGATGGTAATACAGTTTGGTCAGCGTATCAGGAGAGTTATTGGTGTATTCGAGTTTTTGTTTACCGGCGAAACGGTTGGTCTGCACATTCATATCGATATTCATCGTGTATTTCACCCGTTGCTGCCAGCGATCCGGCTGGGCATTTGCGGCGGGCTGCAGGCCAATGATCAATAAACCCAGGATAACATTTTTCTTCATAAACTGATATTTATACATTCAAGATGGTAAAATTCGGTAAAGGATGGTTATAAGAAAAAGAAAATTGACCGGCGGCATGCACTCATACCAGCGGCCAATTGACCCTTTATTAAAAGGAAATGAGCTATAACGCTACCGTAGTTCGTACCAAACGCCCTTCTGTACTAAAGAAAAGGAATTTATTCTCCACGTTGTTCTTTTCTACTTTCAACCGGTATTGGATCACATACCCGGGGAGGTAGAGCATTTTTACATCCAGCACCTGTTTGCCGGCATACTTGCTTTTTTGAAAGCCATCCTTCACATCATTGATGAGTTTATCATAACTCCAATCTTTCAGCGTTCTTTTCCAGATACCCTTATTATTGTATTCCGCGTTCATTTTATTACTGTCTTGATCAAAACGGGCATTGACGTTCACCACATCATTTTCCCATTGCACATTCTTTGCATCGGGATATTGTTTAAAGAAATTCTCTTTCGCCTGGTCGGGAACGGATGTCACCTGGGAATGACCGGCCGAAGAAACAAACAGGAGGATGGCAGCAAAGGCCGTTAAAGGAAGGACTTTCATATTGGGGGAGGTTTAAAACGTTTGATTTTAAACGTAAAAATAATGCCATTGTATTCATACGCTTCGTTAAAAATTATGAACACCCGTGTATAACTGCATTATTCTTTGCCTGCCAGGACGATCACGATCTCCCCTTTGACGGTCTTGGCTTTGAAATGATCCGCCACCTCCCGCAACGAACCCCTTTTATTCTCCTCGAACATTTTTGTCAGTTCCCTGCTTACGGAACAAAGCCGGTCTTGCCCAAACCAGGTGATGAATTCCTCCAGTGTTTTCACCAACCGCACCGGTGATTCATAAAAGATCAGGGTCCGTTCTTCTTCCGCCAGTTGCTTCAGCAGGGTCTGTCTTCCTTTTTTCAGGGGCAAAAAACCTTCGAAACAAAAGCGGTTGCCGGGGATACCGCTGTTGACCAGCGCCGGAACAAAAGCCGTAGCCCCGGGCAGGCATTCCACTTTTACGCCGACTTTGATGCACTCCCTGACAAGGAGAAAAGCGGGGTCGGAGATACCGGGTGTACCTGCATCGGTGACCACCGCGATCTTTTTTCCTTCGAGCAACTGGCTGACAAGATGCTGCAGTACTTTATGTTCATTATGCTGATGATAGGGGGAAAGCTGCTTGGTGATCTGGTAATGATTGAGGAGATGGGACGTGGTACGGGTATCTTCCGCAAGGATAAGATCCACATCCTTCAATACTTCCAGTGCCCGGAGGGTGATATCCTTTAGATTACCGATGGGGGTGGGAACTAAATAAAGCATGTATTATAATGTGAGAATGTGAGAATATGGAAATGTGGAAATGAATGTTACATAGAAACCATTTTCACATTCACACATTTACCACACTTTCACATTCCCATATTTTCTAATTAACAGACACTTCAAAATACTCCATCACCGGGTTACTCAATAATTTCTTACTGGCTTCCTCTGCAATCTGTTTGGCTTTATCCGCCGTATCCGCATTGACCTGCAGAGTGATATTCTTCCCGATCCGAACATCTTCCACTCCTTTCAAACCGAGGTTCTCCAATCCGCCCATCACGGCTTTTCCCTGGGGATCGAGCAATTCTTTGAGCGGCATCACTTTGATCTGGACAGTATAGGTCATATTGTTTTGCTTTTAAAGAGCAAAGATAACAGAACATAAGCCACCACGATGACCGGGATCGCCAGCCATTTTAAAATCACCAGCGCAGCAATGGCGATGACCAGCAGAAGGTATTTGGGCCAATTATTTTTTATGCTGAAATCTTTGAACTTGAACGCCATTAATGGTAAAGTCGAAACCATCAGCCACGACACAACCGCTACCAGCCCGTACAGGAACCATTTATTGAGCAGCAGGTCAAGCACCCATTGCTCATTTACATTCCAGTAGATCACTGGCAGCGACGCTACAAGGATACCGGCTGCCGGCACCGGCATACCCTTAAATGAAAAGGACTGGCTGGTATCAAGGTTGAAACGGGCGAGTCTCCATGCTGCTGCGCAGGGTAATAACAGGGCGGGTAATAACCAGAGCAGTGAAACATCCAGGCCACCTTCCACCTGTGCATGACTTAACCGTAAAAATTGGTAAATGATCAGGCCGGGGGCCACGCCAAAACTTACGAGATCAGCGAGTGAATCAAGTTGCTTGCCCATTTCGGATGAGGATTTAAAAAGCCGGGCTACAAATCCATCGAGAAAATCGACAAGAGCCGCAATACCGATGAACAATGAAGCCATCCATATTTTTTCGGGGATATCAAGAAACTGTGTGCCGTTTGCATCCACGGTAATGATGATACCGTTTTGCAACGTAGCAATAATAGCAAGACAGCCAAATACAAGGTTGAGTAACGTAAAGATGTTTGGGATTTGCTTCATATGTATCAATAGGCAATTGGCAATGGACAATAAGCAAACAATAAAAGTGATCCGCTAAATCTGTTTGTTCATTGCTTTCCTGTTGTCAAATATAAGCATACCCAACCTTTTACAAAAGATTACCATCAAAGACAACTATTGACTATTGCCCATTGCCTATTGTCGTTTCATCAGCGTCTCTATCTCTTCTACAGTTATGGGGATACTCCTGAACAGGTCCTTGTTGCCATTTTTGGTGATCCACAGATTGTTCTCGATACGAACACCCATTTGTTCTTCCTCGATATAGATGCCGGGTTCTACCGTGAAGACCATCCCTGCTTTGATAGGTTCTACTCTTGTACCCAGGTCGTGTACGTCTATCCCCAGGTGATGAGAAATACCGTGGTATAAATATTTACGATACGCCCTGTTCTCCGGGTCTTCGTTCTTTACATCCGATTTTTTCAGCAGCCCGATCTTTAAAAATTGCTGCGAAGCCTCTTCTCCCACTTTATCCGTGTAATCAATTATGCTGATACCGGGTTTCAATATGCTTTTTGCATAATCATGTATATGCAGGCAGGCGTTGTATACGGTCTTCTGGCGACGGGTAAATTTGCCATTCACGGGTATCGTTCTTGTCAGGTCGGCGCAATAACCACCATACTCGGCACCAAAATCCATCAGGATCATTTCGCCATCCTTACATTCTGCATTGTTATTGACATAGTGCAGGATGCGTGCATTGTCGCCGCTGGCAATGATACTTCCATAAGCCGGACCCGTAGCCCGCTGGCTCAAAAAGGAGTGATAGATCTCCGCTTCTATCTGGTACTCCGTCACACCCGGTTTGATAAATTGCAAAAGCCGGCGAAAAGTCACTTCGGTGATATCGATCGCTTTTTGTAACACTTCCACTTCCAACGCTGTCTTAATACCTCTCAATTCCTTCATGATCTTCGCCGCCCGCAGGTAATTATGCAGCGGGTAACGGCTTTTCATCTCGTCGATAAAACGATATTCTCTTGTCCGCAATAAATTCGCTTTGCGGTCATTTTCATTACTGTCTAAATAAATATTATCGGCCAGGTGGATCCATGGTTGGAGCAATCCGTCAAGACTTTCTACCCATACAATGGTTTTGATGCCGCTGATTGCTTGTGCTTCATTTACCCGTAATCTTTTTCCATCCCATTTTTCTTTTAGCTCAACCGGCCGCACCAGGACCAGTACCTCGCGGTATTTTGGATCGGGGTTACCGGGAAAGAGGATCACCATGCTGTCTTCCTGCGTGATACCGCTCAGCCAGAAAAGATCGCTGTTCTGTTTGAACTTGTAGATCGCATCACCATTGGAAGCCACTTCATCATTGCTTACAAAAATAGCAATGGAATTCTTTTGCATTTGTTTGATGAACCGGGCCCGGTTCTCCGTAAAAATGTCCTTGTTGAGGGGTAAATATTTCATAAGTCAAGGTTTGGTTTAAAAGAATAAGGTATAGCTGGTCAAATTAATACGGCTAAAGATAATGACCAAACCCATTGGCCCCTTTTCTTTCATCACAAATCCATGAACAACAACTAGAAATGAATGATTTTCAATAATAATCAGGCTTCATTGGACAACTTTCAAAACAGACCAACACTGCCAGAATACTTGTTACCGGCCTGTGGAAAATTTTAGCACGCTTTTAATGTGTATTACTAACACTTGTTTGTGTTGAAATGTGTTTGACACTTACCTTTGTGCCTTCATCAAATTGCGATTGCGAATATGTCAGTTCCAACCATTCAGATCCCTGTGAAGAACCTCCTGAAACTGGGTTTAAAAAACTCAGAATCTATTCATTATCAATCAACACCTGAAGAATTAGTACAGGATTCCATCAGGATCGGTGAAGGAGTTCTCAACGATACCGGTGCCCTGGTGATCCGGACCGGCGAGTTTACCGGCCGCTCACCCAAAGATAAGTTCACCGTAAAAGACGAGACCACTGCCGATTCGGTCCACTGGAATGAATTTAATATTCCTATCGAGCCAAAATATTTCGATATCATTTTCAAGAAAGTAATGGATCACCTGGACCGGCTCCCTGAACTATGGGTCCGTGATTGCTATGCCTGTGCTGATCCCCGTTACCGGCTGAATGTAAGAGTGGTGAATGAAAAGCCCTGGAATAATCTTTTTGCTTACAATATGTTCCTGCGCCCGACCGAAGAGGAACTGGAAAATTTTGAACCCGACTGGCATGTGATCTCTGCACCAGGCTTAAAGTTAGATCCCAAAGAATGCGGCACCCGCCAGCATAATGCCGCCATTGTTTCTTTCAAACATAAAATGATCCTGATCGCAGGTACAGGATATACTGGTGAGACCAAGAAAGGAATATTCACGATCCTCAACTATATTTTACCCCATGAGAAAAATGTACTGAGCATGCACTGCAGCGCCAATATGGGCGATGACGGTGATACAGCTATTTTCTTTGGACTAAGTGGTACAGGTAAAACAACACTCAGTGCCGACCCCAACCGCAAACTGATCGGTGACGATGAACATGGTTGGACTGCAGATAGTATTTTCAATTTTGAAGGTGGTTGTTATGCCAAGACGATCAACCTCACCGAAGAAAAAGAACCTGAGATTTTTCATGCCATCCGTCCCGGTGCGCTGGTAGAAAATGTCACGTTCCATCCCGGCACCAATAAGATCAATTTCGATGACGGTGCGATCACTGAGAACACAAGGGTTTCTTATCCATTAAATTTTATCAGCAATGCCATGGAGCCTTCCATCGGTGGATTGCCAAAGAATATTTTCTTCCTGACCTGTGATGCATTTGGTGTACTGCCTCCTATTTCAAGACTTACCCCTGGTCAGGCCATGTATCAATTCATATCCGGTTATACCGCGAAAGTAGCCGGTACAGAATTAGGAGTAACCGAGCCAAAACCTACTTTCAGCGCCTGTTTTGGAGCACCCTTCTTGCCACTTCACCCGGGTAAATATGCACATATGCTGGGCGATAAAATGCAGGAGCATAAAGTGAATGTGTGGATGATCAATACCGGCTGGACCGGCGGACCTTATGGTACCGGTAGCCGTATGAAATTGAAATACACAAGGGCCATGATCACGGCAGCACTTGAAGGGAAACTTAATGATGTGAAATTTGTGACCGACCCGATCTTTGGTGCAGCCATTCCTACCGAATGCCCCGATGTACCCACCGAAGTGCTGAACCCGGTCAATACCTGGTCTGATAAAACAGCTTTTGTGGAAAAAGCTAAATACCTGGCCGGCCTGTTTGTCAAGAACTTTGAAAAATATGCCGATGGTGTGTCTGCCGAAGTACTCGCAGCAGCACCGAGAACCTAAATAACAGTCCACGCATCGCAACCCCATCATAGCCCACCATTTAAATGGTGGGCTATGATGGGGTTTTTCATTTATTTAACGACCCCTTATGCAGCCGGTATAATTTTTTATGCGACTTTACGTTGAGAATTAGCCATGAATTTTTTATCCTCTTTACTCTTGTCGTTTACGCTGGTCCCGGCCGCGGTTCCCGCCCAAAGCAATAC
>JANOHQ010000448.1:0-10829 GCA_031406595.1 Chitinophagaceae bacterium | reverse complement strand
AAAAAGGGAACTGCCGAAATTATTGCATGCACTGGCTGATGTAAAAGGGCTGGAATGGATACGATTGCATTATGCTTACCCCTCCAAATTCCCGATGGAGATACTGGATGTGATCCGCGAAAGAGATAATATTTGCAACTATCTCGATATGCCCCTGCAGCATGCGGCCAACAATATGCTGAAAGCGATGAAACGCCAGATCACCCGGGAAGAAATGGAAGACCTGACCGCGGAGATCCGTTCAACAGTACCGGGTATCTGCTTAAGGACAACGTTGATAGCAGGTTTCCCCGGCGAAACAGAAGACGATGTGGAAGAGCTGAAAGGATTTTTACAACGCCAGCGCTTTGACCGGGTGGGCATCTTCACCTATTCTCATGAAGAAGGCACCAGTGGATTCGCGTTGACGGATGACGTGCCGGCAGAGGAGAAGGAAAGAAGAGCGCAGGAGATCATGGAAGTACAGCAGGAGATATCTTTTGAACTGAACCAGGAAAAAATAGGGAAGACCTTCAAAACCCTGATCGACAAAAAAGAAGCCGGCCGCTACCTGGGCCGCACCGAATTCGATTCCGTGGAAGTGGATAATGAAGTAGTGATCCATTCCACCAAAAAATTACCGATCGGCGAATTCGTGAATGTAAAGATCACAAAAGCCTTCGACTACGACCTGGAAGGCGAAGTGGTCAGTTGATCTCTTTTACTTTTCGTTCTATATTCCGGTCGGGTATCAGCCACATGATCGCGGAAATGACCACCAGTACACCAGAAATGGCTGTATGGATAAATGCTGCCGGGATCGCCAACGTATAGAGTATACAGGATAACATTCCTTTCCTTGACTGTCCCTTTAATACTTCCAGCAATACGGAATTACCCGGGTTACATTTTTTCATCACCATTAAAAAAATATAATAAGCAATACCACAAAGATTGGCTACCAGGGCGTAGAGGATCACTGAATTTCTTTCAAAATGATTCTCGCCCATCCAGCCGGTCACAAAAGGAATCAGGGAAAGCCAGAACAACAGATGCAGGTTGGCCCAGATGATACCGCCTCTTACATCTTTGATCGTATGCACAAGATGGTGGTGATTGCCCCAATAAATACCCAGGTTGATAAAGCTGACCGCATAGCTTAGGAATACGGGCCATAATTTACCGAGTGCCTCCCAACTGGTGTCATGAGGTATCTTTAATTCCAGCACCATAATGGTCATAATAATGGCGATCACGGCATCGCTAAAAGCTTCCAGTCTTGTTTTTGTCATACCGCAATATAAAAATTAAATTTGCAACTAATCAGATACCATGGTCAGTATTGCAACTGTAAGAGAGTTGGCCCTATCCTTTCCGGAAACGGATGAGCACCCGCATTTTGAAAGAAAGGCATTCCGGGTAAAGAAGAAAATATTTGCCACCCTTGATGAAAAAGAGAACAGGGTGATGGTAAAACTCAACCTGGAGGATCAGTCCGTATTTTGCTCTTTCGATAAATCGATCATTTATCCCGTTCCAGGCGGATGGGGATTGAAAGGAGCTACTTATATCGACCTGAAAAAAGTGAAGAAGTCAATGTTCAGGGATGCGCTAACCGTTGCATATTGCAATACCGCTCCGCCGAAACTGGCGGCGAACTATTTACCAAAGTAATAGAACGCTGATCATTATGATGAGGATGATCAGTTAGGATTTTTCCCGCCTACTGATTGTCCACTTCCTCCGCGTTGATCATAATAACCTGCGTTCCGAAACTTCGGGAGGCTGTTTCCCGGTGCTCCCGCCACTCATACTATTCCGGTCCTGCATTTGGGTGATCTTTTTTAGTTTTAATACATGCGGAATCCTCTTATTTATTTTCTTTTCATTTCCCTTTCTGCCAATAGCCAGGGCACATTCATGAAAAATGCCGGGGGCTCAAAGCTGGACCGGGCTCTATTCATTACTGCTACCAGCGATAAAGGGTATATGGCCTGCGGTTACAGCGGGAGTTTCGGTAATAGCCTGGATATGTACCTCGTTAAGCTGGATGCACAGGGCAGACTCCAGTGGGAAAAGAACTATGGCGGAGATAAGATGGACCTGGGATGGAGCGTGCATGAATTGCCTGATGGCTGGCTATTGCATGGTTGTACACTAAGTAAGGATACGACGAACCAGGATATTTATTTGCTCCGGCTGGATAAAACAGGGAATGTTCTTTGGGAGAAAACATACGGGAGTAAAAAAGATGAACGCACAACCAACCTGCTGCTTTTATCCGACGGGAACTACCTGTTGATCGGTGAGCGGATCCTGCAGGACAGCGTAAACAGGGACAGTTATATTTTAAAACTGGATACCGCTGGCCAGGTCATCTGGGAAAAGACATTTGGTGGTCCGCGGATCGAGAGAACCTATTATGGTGCCGAAACAACAGAAGGCGACTACCTGATCTCCGGGTCTATCATGCCATATGATAACGGGAAAGCAGACCTCTTATTCCTGAAAATTAATAAGCTCGGGGAGTTGATCTGGAGTAAAACGCAGGGTGAAAAAGAAGTGCACGAGATATCGCACAGTTTTCTCCGGAACAGCGATGGCAAAACCTTTACGGTGAATGGATATATCGGAACAACCAACCCCGGATTTCATAATGCATTCTTCCTGCAGATGGACGGGGAAGGAAAAGTGCTTCGCAGCAAACAGCACCATACGGGGGAAGATATCCGCATGATGCATGGGGAAGAAACGCCCGACAAAGGGTATGTTGTGACGGGTTATGCCAGGAAAGACATCAGCAAAAACTTATGGGATGCCGTATTGCTCCGTTACGACAGCAAGGGGAATGTGGAATGGATGAGAACATTCGGCACCGCGGAGATGGAGGACCAGGGTTACTGGCTGGTTTGTAATGACGATAAGGGATACACGATGGCCGGCTATACTTACAGCCATGGAACCGGCGGCGATCTTTGGGTGATCAAAACAAATGCGCTGGGAGAGTTAGAGCGCTGATTTTTATGATGATTAAGATCTGTTATGATCTCTATCCGTGTCAATCAGAAAGATCATGACAATCTGCTTCCCCAAGCTTTGGAACGCAGTTTAGGCCGCTGATCGTTATGATGGTGATGATTAATTATGACATTTCCCCACTCTGGCTGCGCTTATCATCTGCGTTAATCATAAGGATCATAATAATCTGCGGCCGGCTGTTTATGCTAAAATAATTTCCGTTACACTATTTTTCATCCAGTCCTTTTCGCTCTGCAGGTGGAATGATCTTTTTCTCCCCATCCTTATTATCAAGATCCGCGGTTTTTTCTTCGTCAGGCGTTACCGGTTGAATGGTTTTGTCAGTAGCGGGACCATTCGGATAACCCTTAAAATCCTCATCGATCTTGTTGTCGGGGTTTGCGGCGATCTCTTCCTTTTTGGTGATCGGGTTATTTTGTTGGGTGGGCATAGTTTTTCCTATACCTGCTTAAATTATTGTGCCAGAAAATCATCCCAGGGTATCATTTCCCTTTGTTTTTCGATCCCCATCCTTTAATATCCAGGTAATCGAGGTAATAAATAATTTTTACAGAGAGACTGTTGAACTGCGGTTTATCTACAATGCGTTTGAAATTGTCGTAATACTGTTCCAATACCAACTGGTTAGCAAGATCCGACGATGTTTTCCAGTTCACATTGATAAAGCTACCCGGTGCTATCTGCCAGGTATAATTCATGTCGATATTAAAAAGGTTCAGGTTCACATCCGGGTTCTTCGCACCCACTGCCAGGTCTTCTGCCTTACCATCTTTTCGCAGGTTGAACAAGCGGGTATAATCCGCTTTGCTCCAGTAATGGCGAAGACGGAAGGTCAACCCCATTTTGTTATTGAAATTGTATTTTAAATTCAGGATATTTTCCACGGTGCGGCGGTTACGCAAACCGGTTGCCACGCTGTCCTGGTCATTGGTGAAATAAGCATACCCGTAATCATTTTTCCCGAAGAACATAAAATGGCTCAGCTCCACGTTGAATTTGTCGCTGAAACGATAGGCATTGCTGACAAAGGATTCGATATTACTGGTCTTATATTTCCCCGATGTTCGGTGGAACACCTGTAGCTGGGCGGAATATTTTTTGGCCCTGTTCGTCGATATCCGGCCGCCCTTCATCCAGGAGCCGGGTCTTTTGAATACAAAGTCGGGTAGTCTTGCTTCGTAAAAATCATTATTATCTGGCCGCACATCAAAGTTGATATTGAAATTCCAGAGATTCTTCAATTGCCCGTTCACATTCCCGTTGACCCGGAAATCCTGGTATTTGCGCGGCGTATAGAGCTCGGAATAATTACCGTTCAGGTTCAGGTAGATATTGTTGTAGAAACTTTTTGGTTTCACCCAACGGTAACCGGCATAAAAACCATGCGTGACATAATTGTTATTGGTAAAGAAACCCATATCGCCCTGCTCATATTTTTCATCGGCATATAAACGATGGATATCCCAGTTGAACCGTCCTTTGAACTGTCCAATGAACAAATTATACAGGTTACCGGCCGTGGTCTTTCCCGGCGCCGCAAAATCGTTCAGGCGGCTATGATTCACCTGTCCCCAGAAATTCCAGTTGACCTGGTTGTCATAGAGATCCCAGTCCAGTGAACTCACGTTGGCATCATAATCTTTTCCACTCCGCATCACGTTGGTGTTGATCAGGGTTACCCTGGAGTTATTTTTCAATCCCTGGTCCACCACCATGATATTGTAATTGGTGAGGGGATCTGTTTCGAATTTATAGTTCTTGCCGGTGCCATCTTCCACGGTGGCGAATTGTGCTTTGGTGATCGCATTAAAAAAACCGAGCCCGAGTTTCTTTTTGGTACGGCCGCTGATCTTGGTGGCATTGACCAGTTTGCTTTCTGCCGGATTTTTGAGAACCGAATCATTCCCGATCATGCCATAAACATTATAATAATGGATCGGCTGACCACCGATCCTCCGGCTGTAGAATAAATTTCCTTTATTGAAGAGTTCAACGCCTTCATTAAAAAAGGGCCTGTTCTCATTGAACCGCACTTCAAAAGGAGAGAGGTTCAATACCTGGTTATCGCTTTGCACCTGCCCGAAATCGGGTATCAGTGTCATATCCATTGTAAAACCATCGGTAATGCCATACTTTACATCCATACCGCCATTGACAGAAGTTTTCCATTTATTATCAAGATCGGGATTCTTTGTCAGGTAGGTAGAAAAATAGGGTGAAAATGAAAGACGCAACGGAGGTTGGATATCCTCCAACCCTTTCCAGGTACCCGCCTGGTTCATAAAGCCGAACTTATTCGGATCAAGAGGGCTCCAGGAAAATTGCTGACCGCTCTTGGAACGCCGGCGGATGATCTGCAGACCCCAGTCCTGTATCTTTCCTTTACTGAAACGTAACGCGGAGTAGGGGATACGCATTTCAAAGGACCAGCCATTGGAAAGCAAGGTTACAGCGGAAGTATAGACAGCGTTCCAGCTGATATCTTCACCGTTATTCATACCGATCGCATATTTCAGGTCGAATTGTTCGTTGAGGGGTGTTACATAAAAGCCCATGCCATTGATCTTGTCCTGGTAGGTATCGAAGATCACACCGATAAAATCGTTGATGCCGATATTATCCCTTCCTCCCAATTGCTGGGCGATACTGTCTTTACTGCTTTCATACAATACGCCGCCAAAATAAACGGCCTCATTATCATAGATCAAACGTACTTCGGTCCTGTTACGGGGATCTTCCGCACGCCCCGGGCTTGGCCGTTGCTCAACAAGACCGGTGATCAGCGGTGCCTGTTTCCAGGCTTCTTCATCGATCATTCCATCGATCTTAACGTTAAGATTGGTGCGAACGGCATTGGTTTGAGGGTAAACCTGTGCAAACAAAGGCGCAACAGGCAATGCCGCAACAGCAAGAATTGCAAGTATTTTTTTCATGGCTAATCGGTCTGGTTTCCGGTCTATACTGGATGCAAGAAATGTTTTTTATAACATACCAGTTGCCGGATTTACACCATTGGTAAGAGTGGGATGACGGAAGGCGGGAAATGTTAAAAGAATTAGCGGAAATCCTCTGAGTAAACGAGATTAGATCTTTCATTCAGTATCCTGCTATGATATACGGTGCCGGTACCGAGAAAACTGTAGCGAAGACCTACCACATCTCCTGCACTATTGTCGTAAGACTCCTGGCGAATGAGTTTCCCATTGCAGTTGATCCTTACGACCCGGTTCTTCACTTCTACCCGCAGATCAATCCTGTTGCCCGGGTCAATCCCAAAAGCAGAGAGATCGTTTGATTTACCGGGCCAGGTCTTGTCGCCTAATTTGAGATTGATATCACTTACGCAACCCGGGATCGTAAAAGGGATGATGAATGCGCCATTGGTGCAAAGGATAAAGAGCTTGGTTGTTTTGCAAACAGCAGGCCCTTCGGCATAGACATTTTGAAAACTCGTTTCCAATACAAAATTATCGCTGTGCAGATCCGGGAAAGGCTTTACAAGGTGATAGGTCAGGGTGGTAGGCTTATCTGCTTTTTTTATTTCTTCCAGGGCGGTTGGAGAAATGGTCATTCCCTTATTCAATACCAGCTCATCTTTTTTGATGTAGGCAGGCACGGGATCATGATCTATGGTGGCCATCCATTCGTCGGAACGGATAAAGAGGTCGTGCTCTTTGATGATTTTCTTATCGACGATCAGCTTGGCCCTGAAATAGCCAGGAATATAGTAAATACCTGTGGCTTCCGTTTGTCCGGCTTTCAGCCTCACCGTTTTGCTGCTGTCCCAGGATTGCTGGATAATGACATCCTGCGACTTTGTTCCCTTGAGGTCAATATTGAAGACAACGCTGTTGGGTAATCCCACCGCAAGCGGTTTGCTTTTAAAAATAATAGTACCGGGTAATGATGCCGAAGAGGAGGAAGGCCCGGATAAGAACACAAAACTGCAGATGACGATCAATGTAATGGCAGCCGCAGCCGTGAACAATGTTCTTTTGCTAAAACGATGTGTCCGGGATAGCTGGGGCTCCGTTGTTTTTTCTTCCGGTATTTCTGTCTTTGGCTCATCCTGGCCGGCTTTGAATTCCATCCAGTTTGCATAACCGAGATAACGGGCCAGGGTATTCAGTGTAGCCGAGCTGGGGAGGCTTTCATATTTCACTTTCCCAAACAGCCTTTTCAATGTTGTACTGCTCAATTGTACTCCGGTGGCATCGAATATTTTCTCACTGAGTCCGGTAAACTCAAAATTGCGCCATTCCCTGGCCGGGGGCCAGCCCAGTTTCTCTTCGATCAGCTCACGGCAGCATTGCAGCCACTGTGTATCATAACTCATTGTCATCGCTGGTATGTTTTGATCCTACTTGTACCATCTTGAATGGCTTTGTACAGGTTTTCAACAGTCACTCACCTTATTTTTAGTTCAAATTTCTAATTCAAATTCTCTTTATGAAGTTAATTCAATTATCAGCAATTGTCCTCCTTTCATCCTTTTTAACAGCCGCCCGGGCACAGCAAACGATCCCCTTCAGTGATAAGCGATGGGTGATACAGGCGCATGGCTCCATGCATGAACCGTATAAGGGCTATAACAGTCTTTATCTCCAGAATGGGATAGCCTGGCTGAAAGATGAAAAGCTCGCCAATGGTATCATCGAGTTCGATATATACCAGTCGGAGAGAGCTTCTTTCTCGGGGTTCATCTTCCGGGTGACCGATGCCAGCAATTATGAAGAAATCTATTTCCGCTCACACCAATCGGGAAACCCCGATGCGTTCCAGTACACACCGGTCTTCAACGGTGACCCGGCCTGGCAATTGTACCATGATGGCCATGATGCAGTGAATGATGGCTTTGTCCACTGGAAGCAGCGGGGCAAGAATATGGGTTATAATACGATGATCGATTACACATTCGGGAAATGGATGCATGTGAAATTTTTGATCAAAGGGATGCAGGCCGAACTCTATCTGAACAACGATCCTGTCCCGGTTGCATTTATCAGGGAACTGCTGATGGGTCAGCCAACAGGGGCATTGGGTATAAAATCAGGTAATGGAGCGGTATGGTTCGCCAACTTTAGTTTTACGGCCAACGATAATATCGAATTCAAAACAAAGGATGATGGGTATAAGCCTGCAACTCCCGCCGGAACGATCGGTTCCTGGCAGGTATCCAATGCATTTAAAGAAGACCAGGTAAAGAGTATGCACCAACTGGATAATAAATGGACCGGGAATTTCAAATGGAAAACACTGAATACAGAAGCTTCAGGGATCGCTAATCTTTCGCGGTTATCCCCGGTAAGCGATTCGGCGAATACCGTGTTGGTAAAATTTACGGTGGTATCCGATAAGGACCAGCTAAAGAAACTGGATATCGGTTATAGCGACAGGGCCAAAGTATTCTGTAATGGGAATGCGTTATACAGCGGTAATGCAAGTTTCAGGACAAGGGATTATCGTTATCTCGGCACCATCGGTTATTTCGATGCGGTCTATCTTCCATTGAAGAAGGGCGAGAATATTATTATCGTAGCGGTGTCTGAAACCTTTGGTGGATGGGGAGTGATGGCGAAATGGGAGAGTATGGAAGGTCTTAGGATCCTTTAAATAGGATAGCAACTTCGTCCATATTTTTTTTGAACTACATAGGAGCATAAGGCACATAGAAAAACACATAGTATCTATGTGAAAACTATGTTTTCTATATGCCTATGTGGTTCAAATTATTATTTGGAGCCGCGGGGTTTCTTTTAAGCCGAAATATCCTGGCTAAACCATTTGCGTCAGCAAATCCTTCGTGTTCATTCTCCCTGCATTTTTAGTGTCCTTCGTGGCTAACAACCTTTTGCGTTAGTAAATCGCCTTTACATCCCATGCTATTCAAGCCATAAGAATCAGGCAGATAGACAAATTCTTCGCTAAAAACCTCGCAGTTGCCTCTAAATCATTATCTTAGTCCTTAAACTTTAAACCGAATCATGGCAGACGATAGCAAGAATTCATTCCTCAACCGTGACCTTAGCTGGCTGAGTTTTAATCACCGTGTTTTGATGGAAGCGGGCGATAAAACAGTGCCTTTGTACAGCCGTATATCCTTTTTATCCATTTTTTCCTCTAACCTCGATGAATTTTTCCGGGTCCGCATGCCTTCGATCTTTGCATTCACCAGTATTGAATCCAAAAAGATATCCCTGGAGGACGAATACCCCAAAGATCTCGTAGCGCAGGTGCAGACAACCGTGCATAAGCAACTGGAAGAATTTGGAAGCATACTCACTCAACAGATCATTCCCGAACTGGAGGACAATAATATTTTTCTATATTATAACGACACGATCCGGGATGAACATAAGGAAATTGTAAGAGAGTTCTTTTTGTCAAAAGTGCTTTCCTTTATGCAACCGGTGATCCTCAGAAAAGATAACCAGTCCGCTGTATTCCTGGAGAATAATGCACTGTATTTTATCGTGGACATGGAAATGGAAGCCAGGCCCGGGGAACATGTCTATGCATTGCTTAATATTCCCTCCGCCAATCTTCCCCGGTTTTCCGAGTTACCGATGGTCGGTAACGATCACTATATTCTTTTCGTGGATGATGTGATCCGGGAGAACCTGGCAGAAATACTCCCGGGCTATATCATACACGGTGCCTGGAGTGTAAAGCTGACAAGAGACGCGGAGATGAGCATCGGTGACGAGTTCATCGGTGATATCGCGGAGAAAATTGAACGGCAACTGGAGAAACGAGAGATCGGGCATGCGACAAGGTTATTGTACGACCAGTCGATGCCCGACAGCGTCAAAGATTTTATCCAGAAATATATTGGCCTTCGCAATGAAGAAATGGCGAAAGGTGTGAAAGTTGAGTTTTATAACGACAGCCAAACCGTCAACAGTTATCTCACTGCGAATTACGCGATCAACAAAAAACATGAGCAGATCATGGAGGCGAAAAATGATGTGGTGGTGGTAAATATCTCGGGACGCGGAGATAAGGATATGGAGGCATATCTAAATTATTTTCAATCACTTAAATAATCTTCTAAAATTATCAGTCATGAAAAATAGAATAAGCGCACTCTTCAAAAGAAAAGACAAAAACATTCTTTCTATATACTTTACTGCCGGATATCCGGAATTGAATGATACACTAAAAATTATCAGTCAGCTCGAAAAAAGCGGAGCTGACCTGGTTGAAATCGGAATGCCGTTCTCGGATCCGGTTGCTGATGGACCGGTTATCCAGCAAAGCTCCGAAATAGCCCTTAAAAATGGGTTGACCATTCATTTGTTGTTCGAGCAACTGAAAAGCATTCGCAAAAGCGTATCAATTCCCTTGATATTAATGGGATATCTCAACCCCGTGATGCAATACGGGATCGAAGATTTTTGTAAAAAATGCAAAGAAACAGGCATTGACGGAACCATCATCCCCGATCTTCCGCTTGAGATTTATGAAACAGAATACAAAGAGATCTTCGAAAAGAATTCACTGAGCAATATCTTTCTGGTAACTCCCCAGACTTCCGACGAAAGGGTCAGAAAAATTGATGCACTCTCAACAGGATTTATTTACATGGTCTCCTCTTCATCAACGACAGGCGTAAAGGGAGCAGTTAACGACGAACAAATATCCTATTTCGAAAGAATTCGTACTATGAATCTTCGCTCGAAGCGATTAAAGGAGAAGCAATCACCGAGCTCGCGGCGTTTCAGACCGGCCTGCGAGTCGTCAAGGTGACGCCCTCGAGTCTGAAGAAGACCCTCGGTTGTGCGAAAGGTCAGAAGTGGCAGAGTCGTGCG
>JANOHQ010000431.1:0-12378 GCA_031406595.1 Chitinophagaceae bacterium | reverse complement strand
GGGAATTCTTTTCGGGCAAACCTGGCCGCGTCTTTATTGGCAAAGAGTATATTCTTTTGAAAAGCTGCCAGGACGGGCCTGGGTTGTATTCCGTAATACCCGTTCTCGAGATTGATATAGTCCCTGGAAACATCGTAATATTTCCGGGCTACCTGTTTCCAGTACTTCTCATCTTCGGGGGCTCCTTCACCGGTAAAATCTGCCGGGTCAACAGCTGTGGTGGCAGTATGATCCGAAGCCCCGGCAATACCGGGCAGGGTTGCAAGTGTCAGACCAGTTCCTAATTGGATCAAAAATTCTTTCCGGCCTTTGTCCATAACAGATTTTTGATTGAAGTAAAGAAATAACAAGGAAACGGAGAAGAATAATTATATAAGCGGGTAAAACGTGATATTATTGAACCACACTTCCTTCGTCAGTGCAGGCTGCGGCACTCCCGATAGCTATGGGGAAGAAACATAGAGTTTCACATAGAAATCTATGTGTGTATTTGCTATGTGCCTTTGTTTCTATGTGGTTCAAGAGAAAAGTCATGCAAAATTGTCACGAAAAATCTCAAGTGTAAAAAGAGAAAGATATTGCATGGAAATAAAAATGACTACCTGCTGTCGCATTGCTGCGATAGCCGGTAGTCATCAAAGAATATTTATTTATGACAGCAGAATATTTATTGCTCTATATGACGTGCAGGTTTATCTCTAAAGACAAATATTCCCAGTATGAGCAGCAATGCGCCTGCTGCGAGCATGATGATTCCTAAGGTTTCCATATGAGTATGTTTTAATTAATTACCCATAGTGCAACAAAACCGTGCCAAGAACACTATACACTGGGGTACAACACACTACAAATGATACAGCATCTTCTTATATAAAAGATCTGTCAATGGCTATGAAATTTTTGTACTCAATCTGAAAAATAAACTTTGATGATCTTCCCTTTCCCGATCACATAGACCGCGGCGCCATAAAAAAACTTATCTGGTGCAGGACTTACCCATATTTGCTCATGATCGATCACAGTGTTGCCCTGGACGATGCGGTTGATGAGTTTACAATACAGGAATGGATTTTTGGTTATAAACGTATACTCTTTCCGCATCTGTTCTTTTCCTTTCATCAGCAATTTTCCCGTAGTAGAATATATCTCCACACTGTCGGCATAAGGAGTAAGAAATGCTTCCAGGTCGTGGGCATTATAAGCATTCAGTTGTTGCTGCACCAGCATCTCTGGTGTCAGCTTCACCAATGAATCCGGGAAGAAAATTTTTCCTTTATTGATCACCCGGTCGATCTTTTTCCAGTTGGCAAGGCTATCCAATGGGTTCGCATAGAGCAATACCAAATTAGCCCATTTGTTTTTAGCAATACTCCCCCACTCTTTTTCCTGTCCCGCCGCTTTGGCGCCATTGATGGTGGAAGACTGCAGCAATTGCCAGTTATTCATGCCTGCTTTTTGCATAGCGAGCAGCTCATCAAAATAAGAAGTGGCATGAAGGGTACCGATATTGCCCGCATCTGTGCCGGTAGCAATCGTCACGCCTGCGTCCAGCAGTTTTTTCAGGTTAGCAGCCATAATGGTATCCTCCCGTTTGTACCGGTTTTGCACCCTTTCTGAGCGGAACCGGTTGGTATAGCGTTTACCGAGTGCCGTATCCGGCCAGGGGAAGTCCATAATGGTACTGATCGTGAAAGGATGGGCCCGGTTAAGTTCATAGGTGCTGAGTTTATAATCGTCCGAAAACACTTTTGCATAATTCTTTCCGACCACCAGCGTGGGACAAAGCACTACATTTTTCTTTTTTAGCAATTGGGCAAACGCATCACTCACGTATTCATCATCCACACTGTGTACTAAAAAGTCAGCCCCGGCTTCTACTGCCAACTGTGCTGTGATGCGTTCGGTGGCATGTACAGCAGCTCTCTTATTATTCCGGTGTGCTTCTTCGATAGCGGCTTTGATCATTTCATAATTTGCCCGGGCACCCTGTTCAATATTACTGTCCAGCACGATATACCAGATCTTGATAAAATCCGCTTTGTATTTTAATTGCTCCTGTACGGCAAGTATGGCTTCCTCTTTTGTTTGGACCAGTATAAAAGGGCTTTCTTTCCCAAGATCCTTAAAAGCATCCGGCAGGTAGGTTGTTAATAAAGGGCCTGTCATACCGATCACCGGGGAAGCAGGCCGGTTGACCAATGAGTCCCGTTGCTGCAAAAAATTGAAACTGGCGCCCACATCCACCACTGCAGTGATCCCGGCGGCGAGGTAACGATGCAGCAGGTCTTCCATGTTATCGTGCACCCATTTTATTTCTTTATCGTAGGGTTGATATTTACGCAGATCGATCACATCGGGGCGGGCATAGAGGCCGCCGCTTTGAAAAAAATGCACATGGGCATCCGTAAACCCGGGTGAGAGCCATTTGCCGGTGCCGTCAATTACTTCTGTTCCTGGTGGCAATTTGAACTGCTTTCCTTTATCCACTGATACTATCCGCCCGTCCAGCACCACCACATCATAACCCACCAGTACCTTTTTATTTTCCACGTCCAGCACATTGGTATTTTTTATCAGCAACTGTGCCGGCAGATGGGTTCCCAGGCAACATAAATAGAACAAGAACACTATGCGGTTGGTCATAATCATTTTTTTGTAAAGTATTGAAAATAGCGGACATGTACCCGGGGAAATGGTGTGGCTTAAAATTTGTTAATTATAAGTGGATGAAGAAAAAAGAGAATCTCTGGCAATTATTAAAAAGACTGGACGAAGAAGCCGGGCAATTCAATATGACCATTTCGGAAGCTAACCGGTATTTTGATAGTACCGAAAAGAAGACAAAGAAACTATTGCAGAAGCATGAAAAGGATCTGCATAAAACGATCGGGAAACTTAAAAATGCTTTGAAAATGTTTATAAAAAAGAAAGGCACAAAATGAACTGTCTTCGTTCCTATCTTTTGAGCCCGATATTGTCGATCAGTTTTTGTAAAGCGGCATTGAACAATACGGGTTTTTCAATCATGGGATAATGACCGGTGGAGGGAACCAGTTCGGCATGAAAACCCTTTGCGCAATATTTCAGAAGCGAATCTGTCTTCACCGGGTTTATATCACTGTTCACCAGGTATAACTTATGTGACAACCCCTGCATCAATGGTTTTTCATTTTGCGATACTTCTACCAGTGCCTGCAATACTCTTGTTGCAATCACAGAATCGGCCGTGAATACATTATTCATCACCCTGTTCACAATGGCGGTATCCGTAGAACTGTGAAACAGGTTTTGCTTCATATACTTATTCACCGTACTGTCAAAGCCCGCTGATAGCATAGCAAAAAAACCTTCATTATCTTTTACCTGCTCTGCAGTAAAAGGAGTTCCCGGTTCATGGAGGTTATCTACTCCAACAATACCCTTTACCAGCGAAGGATACAGGTTACTTACTTTTAGTAAAATGTCGCCCGACATGGAATGTCCTACCAATATCACATGCCTGAGCTTAAGCTGTTCGATCACATTCTTTATATCTTCCGCATAGGCATCAAAACTCCAGTTGCTGCGATTGCGCCCCGATTGACCAAAACCCGGCAGATCGATCGCAACAACCGTATAACGGGGACAGAAATAAGCTAATTGCGGCTCCCAATACTCTTTATTGATACACCATCCATGGACAAATAACAGCGTGGTATCGCCCCCATCACATTTATTATAAGCGATCTTCACTCCATTGCTTAGCAGGTCTGTCTTTTCTTTTTTGTCTTTTGTTTTACAAGAAGCAAACAACAGCAACAGAACAACCGTTTGGAATAATTGGTGCATAGTTTTAATTATTACGATCTCCATGTTATAGTTCCGTCCTTGCTTTCCCTAACCCGGAATTTAACGATCTTACGGATCAGCGGCAATGGCAGGCCTTGATCATGCGGAAACTGGACAGACGCCGATGCCGTTTTATATTTTGCCAGCTCCTTTTTAAAAGCCTTGATGGCAGCCGGCATCGGGAAAAGCCCGATATGGTTTTTGAATACCGCAAACGTAATGAGTATTTTCTGGTAAGAATAAGCCGGCATCCGCCATTTTAATCCTTCAATGGCACCAGGTGCGGCTTTACGGATCGTTTCATGAAGTTTATACAGGCGCTCCTGCAGTTCCGCGGGTGCAGCTTCGATGTACTCTTCAATGGTTGTGGGTTTTATTTTGCTGACGGCCATGGTTTTATTTTTATTGAGACGGGAGTGTTAAGATAAGAATATTTAGTAAGGAAATCATCCGGGTACAGGGTTCTGCCCGAGTTTGCCGGGAAGACGTCGAGACGGTAAGGAAAGAAACTTTCCGATTAATACTTTCCGTCTTCCCGCCTTACCGGCTATATTCAAATTATACACTCGCTATGCTTTTCGCCAGCCGGGAATAAACTATCTTCGGAACCAATACTATTCGTATGCAGATTATACTTGCACTCCTGTTTCAAGCTATCGTTATGAACACCTATTCACAATTGCAACCGATCAGTTCCGGTGTGTATCATTGGAATGAATTGCCTGTAAAAAAAGAAAAGGAACGGGAAAGCCGGAAAATTGCCGAAGGCACCACTAATGAATTTGAGTACTTTGAAATTCACGCCACCACACAGTATAAGGGTGCTGTACCAAGGCCACCACATGCCCAGGAGAATAAAGAAGAAGTGATCATCATAAAAGAGGGGACGCTGAAATGTACCATTGGCAATAAAACGGCAACATTATCGGCAGGCAGCGTGTTGCTGATACCACCCCATGAAATGCAGACCTTTGAAAATACGGGTGATGGCCCTGTTACTTATTATGTATTGATGTTCCGGTCAAAGAAAGCGGTGAATATGGAACGAAGCATACAGGCAGGCGGAACCTTATTGCTGCACTATGACTCATTAGCCTATAAAGAAACGAACAACAAAGGCAACCGTAAGTATTTTGACAGGCCTACGGCCATGTGCGAAAATTATGAAATGCATATCACTTACCTGAAAGCCTAAGGACCCAGCCACGCACCGCATCAGCATCCGGACACAGAGATCATCCTGATGATCGACGGCGAATCCGAAATGACGATCGATGGAAAGACCTATAAGGCAGGACCCGGCGATCTGTATATCGCTGAAAGCAATAAAATGCATGGTATCAGTAATGCAACGGATAAACCCTGTAGTTATTTTGCTTTTAAGTGGCGTTAGTACCGTCAGCCCGAGTGATCAGTATATAAATACCATTCTCCTTTTATTTTTATCATCAGGCTGGAATAGCGGCCATTGACGATCTTGCCATCGGGAAGGGTCACGTGAAAATAACCTGTTACGTAATAAAACTTTTTGGATAGTCTTTCCAGTTGTTCGCCATCGAGCACCAGTTTACCCATCCTTTCTTTGGGCCAGTACTTTTTATAAAAAGCCAGGATACTGTCCTTTCCGTAGGCCGCACCCTTACTGAGGATCATCCGTGTCGAGTCGAGGGGCGCATAAAGGTTTACATACCCTTCGACATTTCCTTCACTCCAGAGTTTTTCTTCCAGCCGAAGGCAGGCTAGTATTTTCTTCTCATCTTTTGACTGGGAAAAGGCCGCCATTGGGCTAGTGGACAAAAAGGCGATGAACAATAATGAAAATATGATGATGGTTTTACGATGCGTATGCATGAGCAGTGTTTTAGTGTGAAATAAATGCTATTTCAAATTTACCAATGCTCTTGTGATGTTGCTTACCGCTCAAATAATTGGCAATTTTATTTCAAATCACATTCCACCATCCAGTATTTTCCGAATTTATCTGTCAGTGTTCCAAGGATACCAAAGAACATTTTGTTCAGTGGCTGGTTGACCTTACCACCAGCGGATAATTTATCAAACAGGCTGTGAGCCTCTTCTTCTGTTTTGCAGAGAAGACAGAGATGCACATCGTTCCCGGGAATCATCTTTTGTGGATTCATATCCGTGGCCATGATCTCCATTCCGCCAGACTTCAGGGAGGAATGCAAAACCTGCTCATTGAATTCCGCTGGCATCTGACCGGCGAAAGGTGATTCGGCAACGGTCATCAGGGTAAGTTCGCCCCCGAGCACTTCTTTGTAAAAATTCATCGCTTCCCTGCAATTACCGGTGAATGTGAGATAAGGATTGAGTGTTGGCATAAAATAGTTTGAATGTTTAATAAATAATGTCAGGACAAAAATATCCCTGTGTTCTATCAAACATGCTGTGCAATAAAGACATTCAAAGGGGGTGATTGCGACTATTGCTTAGTCTATGGTTTATGGTATATGGTTGTTGCAGAGCGAGGTACTCCAAAATATACTTAAAGCGTCTGGTTTTAAGATTTTTTTGGACTCAACCATTCCAAACACAGTAAAGACTTTACCGCTAAAACAGCCATAAACTGTCATTGCGAGGTACGAAGCAAAAACTAAAAATCATAAACCGGATAAAAGAGTCTTTTTTGGAAGGTAGAATGAAACTTTCTGTTTTATGCCGTTTCATCATCCTCTCTCCTGCTTAAACCACCCGTAACATTTTTAAACCTAAAACAAGCATCATGAAGAAAATTCTCATCGCCCTTGCGGTTGTGCTCTCCTTAGTCGCCCTGCAAATCGGAACCCGTTCCGCTTTTGCTTCAACAGCTGAATCAAACTCGATTGCCGATCCGGGCCATGTAAAGGTTACCATCTGCCACAGGACCGGAAATGGCGGCTCACACGAGATCACGGTCGACAGCCATGCAGTACCGGCGCACCTGGCACATGGTGACGCTATCGGTTCCTGCGACCAGAATCCTACACGTACCGGCGAGTAATTTGTTTTTATCCAATAGAAAAGCCTGTAGTATAACAGGCTTTTTTTATACCGTAGTTTCGGCGGGTTGCTGTACAAAATGCCAGCACACACCCGCTTTGTCAATGATATTGACCTCTCTTCCATAAGGCATGTTGGCGACAGCGCCGATACGGATACCAAATTTTTCGGGCAGCCCTTTTTCTATCACTTCCGCCCTGAACGCATCGGCATCGGCTACTCCCACGGATAACATGAAATTCTCCGCAAACTCTTTGTGGTCATAGCGCTGCAGGATGAAGCGGCAGCCGTTGTTGTCAAAGCCGGCATAGTCCCCCATATCCCATTCAAGGTTAAATCCTAATGCTACAAAAAAATCGCGGGCGGATTCAAAATCGGCGCCGGAAGGAACAAATGGCCGGAGAGATAAAAATTTCATGGGGGAATATTTGTGATAAAGATATTCCAAACAATAGAAAGTTCCGGCTGTTGTACTGATCAAACGGCCAGAATATTGTTTATTTTAGTTCCAAAAAATACCAGGATATGAAAGCAAAGCCCTTCTTCCATCTAATTACTTTACTTTTTCTGATCCAGGGAACTGGTTGTGCTCATGATAAAAAACCGGCTCCCGGGGCCAATGATATGGATACCACGAAATTTCCCCCGGTGGAAACTGTTAAACCCAATGCAGGTTATAAACCAGCGTTCAACGGGCAGACCAGGACAAGCGGTGTAAAAACGACCACGCCTTATAAGACGGAAAAAATTGCCAGCGGTCTTGGTAAACCCTGGGCCGTTGTTGCGATGCCCGATGGACGTTTGCTGATCACGGAGAAAACGGGATATATGCAGATCCATGACGCGGGAGGTACACTGGTAAAGAAGATTAATGGTTTTCCCGCTGTCGATTCCCGGGGACAGGGGGGAATGCTGGATGTGGCGCTTGACCCGGCTTTCGCCACCAATAAAATGATCTACTGGTCTTATTCGGAAAAACAAGATAAGGGTAACCTGATGGCCGTTGCAAAGGGCAAACTGGATGAAGCAGGTGGAAAGATCGATAACCCGGTCGTGATCTTCCGTGCTACACCGGCATTGAACGGTACACTTCATTTCGGATCAAGGATCGTGTTTGACAAAGATGGGAATCTTTTTGTGAGCACGGGTGAGCGATCCATACCCGAAGGAAGAGCGCAGGCACAACTGCTTTCCTCGGGATTGGGAAAGATCTTTAAAATAACAAAAGAAGGAAAACCGGCTCCGGGGAATCCCTTTCTAAATCAAAGCGGTGCGATGCCGGAGATATATGCGTACGGGATCCGCAACGCACAGGGACTGGAACTGCATCCTGTTACCGGTGAATTATGGGAAAATGAATTTGGTCCCCGGGGTGGTGATGAAGTGAATATTATTAAAAAAGGAAAGAACTACGGCTGGCCGGTGATTACCTATGGCCTGGAATACAGCGGCCAGGCGATCGGCGAAACCATACAGCAAAAAGCCGGCCTGGAACAACCCATCTATTACTGGGATCCCGTGCTCTCCCCCAGTGGCATGGCTTTTTATAAAGGCAAAACGATCCCTGAATGGGAGAATAATTTATTTATCGGCGGGTTGAGCAGTGCGCATATCTGCCGCCTGGTGATCGTGAATAATAAAGTGACGGGTGAAGAAAGACTTATGACTGATCTGAATGAACGGTTCCGCGATATCGCCTGTCATAACGGTATGCTATACACGGTTACGGACAGGGGTAATTTATACAAGATCAGCAAGAAGTAGTCAGAAGTCCGAAGCTTCGGACCGTAGTCTATGGCCGGAACACATAAAATGTAACCCGGGAAAATTTCACCCCGCTTTGTTTCTATTCTCCTTTTTTTCACATAAAAATAAATTGGCATAGAATTCGAAAAGAGAGCTGGAAAAGAAAGGATATGGAAAAGCCGTTCGAGATCATTTTTGATTTCCCCCTGGCCCCTTCGGATTTTATCATTGCGCTGCGTGCCACCGCAGAACTGCATCACTCAGACCCTTATTTCGTGGTCAATAATTTTCATGCGAGTAATGCTGAGCCGGACAGTGAACATCCCTCTTCTCTCCCTGTACAGGAGATCAAGCGCATCAGGCACAAGAAAAGTTATATCTGGGTACACCGGGATTCAGGAAAAGAAACTCTGCTGAGTATGGCCATTGGTAAAGCCATTGATGAAAAAACCGGGGCTTCTTATTAGGCAATGTGCGAACGTATAAAATCACTTCCCGTTAATGAAGAAGTATTCCACATACTCCGCCTGGTCGGGTGAACCATAGGTCAGTTGCACCGAAGGATTTTTACCCAAAGTGTATAAGATGGAGCTGAACGTGAATCCCGGCCCGCCTTCCCGGAACGTTCTGCAAACAGGGTTGTACATATTGTCTTTGGAGCGCAGTGTTGTCTTAATTATATCGGTAGAAATATCGGCCGGAAGTTTATCCAGCCGTTGTTGCAAAGAAGTAAACCGGATCACGCTATTATCGCCGGGTATTTGTCCCGCCAACCTTTTTTCAAAAGCCCTCTTATGCCATGGTTTTACGTCAGTATTGGCGAGGGCATGATTAGTGTGGTAGACGACAGGTGAACCGGGTTTTGAATAAAATCGAACCACCTGGTTAGCCGAAGCCTCAAAATCATATACGCTGTCCACGATACCCACAATATAGTTTTGGCCCGATGCATGTTTCACTGCTTTTAAAAAATCCAATACATCTTTTCCTTTTTGCTTTGCGAGTATACCCCGGATCATATAGGCAACAGGTAACCCATCCGGGGATCCGTTTAGTTCCAGTAATGTATTCATACACATGCCGATCCCTTTTGCATTCATTCCGCTAAGGGCTACCAGCCCGGCACAACTCAATATATATTGCTCCGGCTCTTTGCCGTTGGCAGGAAGATGAAACAGGATCTGCCCACCCTGCATATAGTTCTCCACGTCCATATTCTGTGCAATATAACCGGGGTGATTAGCGGTCGCCGCTACGCCCATGCCGCTGCAATGGTGTTTGGCTTCATTGAATTTGTTATCCAGGTATACCCAGAACTCATCGAGCAACTGGAAAGCAAATACATCATCCCAGGATTGACCGGACCCATCGGTGATTCCTTTTAATTCATCGAGCAAAGCGGGAGTATGTTTTTTGATAGCCGGTTCGAATCGGGTAGCTGCCAGGAAATCCTTTATCAGGGAATCGGGATTGGCTGAGCGCATATTTGCTTTCCACCGGGTGAATATGGCCGCAATCTCGCTTTTTAATTGAGTGCCGTGTTGTAATCCCCTTTCATAGGCTGTTCCTGTGAGTTCCAGTACAGGGACTTTTTTACCGGTTGTGTTTTGTGCAAATATTTTGCTATTACTCAATAATAGCAACAGTGCCACAAAAGCTATTTTGCTGATTCCTCTTAGTAAAAGGTGTTGCTTTTTCATACTGGTATTTTATGACAGATCAGGATTGAAAGTGACTGAAAATTATTGGATATTATGAAAGCTGCTAGTACCATTTATCACAAAACAGAAGCGAACTGTAGCAGCGGTATGAATCCCTTAGTGGGTAGTGGGTGACCCGAACCAGATCTTTCAGCAAATAATTACTCTTAAAAGAGTCCCTTTAGATGACATTATCATTACATATTACCCGTTCCGGGTATTTTCTCCTGGTAAAGGTGTGAATCTTATAACTCTTTTAGTGACGCCTGTAACAAGAATCCAGTTGAATCGACGCACCTTTACGGGTAACTACTTATTCGCCACACCATGGAAAAAAATACTAAAGAAATCAAGGATCGTAACGCCGGTAGTAATCATACTGGTTCCCCGGCAATAGAAAAAGCAAAATCCCATATCATTGTTGAGATCATTGAATATGTGCCTAATGCCGTGGTGAGCAAGACCATCATTAAAAAAACAACAGGAGATATTACTGTTTCTTCTTTTGACACCGGGGAAGAGCTGGGAGAAAAAACCCTTCCGTATGACACCTATGTCCAGATCATTGCCGGAGCAGCAGAAGTGGCGATCAATGAAAAAATATTCCAGCTTAAATTGGGAGAAGGTATCATCATTCCCGCAAAATCCCCCCATTGCTTTACTGCAAAGGAACAGTTCAAAATGGTCGTCACTGTTATTAAAAGCGCAACCGACGACTAATACCCCGGCCTTTTTTATTTGATCATGCAGAAAGGATGGGAGCTTGAATGTAACCGTACCGGATATTACAGCACGAATTGGCCGATAGCGGCCAGGACCAGTTTTTATCGAACCAACAAATGGCACACAAAGCAAATATGGCCCTCTCTCCCGCTGCTACCAACGGTATTGAAAAAGCCATCGGTAAAAATAAGTATACCGGGAAGCCGGTAACGGAGATACTGACCAATGGGTTCTTTACCCTGGATCAAAAATGGACGGTAAAGTACTGGAATGGGGCCGCAGAAAAAATACTGGGCGTGAAGGCAAAAGAAATTGTGGGAAAGAATATATGGGAAAAGTTCGTATCAGTCATCCCGGTAGAATTCTACAGTGTGTATGACAAGGCATTCCGGCAGGATACTCCTGTTCATTTTAAAGAATACTGGAGGGAAAAAGGAACCTGGATTGATGTGGTCACTTATTATTGCAACGAGACACTTTTCGTCTCATTCAAAAGTAGCAAACAACCAAACTCCGGGTACCCCGGTAATCCCGAAGAACAGCTAAAGACATTGACGGAACTATACCGTTATGTAACAGAGATCACCAACGATTGCCTGTGGGAATGGGATCTGAAGAACGGTGAGATATTTTGGATAGACGGAGGTCATAAGAGGATGTTTGGTTATCATATCGAGAATGCTCTTGTCTCCCAAAGTTTTTGGGAGAGCCGTATACACCCGGAAGATATAGAAAAAGTACTGTCGGAGCTGGAAACCATGCTTCAAACGAAGGGTACTGATACCTGGGAAATCGAGTACCGTTTTAGAAAGGCTGATGGTTCGTACACTTCTGTGCATGACCGGGGGCATATCATTTATGAAAGGAATAAGCCTTCGAGGATGATCGGTGCAACGCGGGACATCACGGAGAAAGTGATGCTGAAAAAGAAACTGGAAGCTGACGGGCTTGCAAGGCAAAAAGAGATCGCCAGTGCGGTGCTAATAGCGCAGGAGAAGGAACGCGGAGAAATTGGAAGAGAATTGCACGATAATCTCAACCAGGTGCTGTCTGCCATCAAGATGTATACTCAAATGGCCATGCATAATGAAAACAACAGGGAAGCCTATCTCCAAAAATCCATCGAACTTACAGACAATGCCATCGCCACCATCAGGAACATCTCCAAATCACTGGTACTGCCCGGTGTGCATATCATCGGCGTACTGGAGAATATAAAGAACCTGCTGCGTGACCTGCGGATGATAAATCCAATACGCATTGACTTCTTTGAATACGAGATCGACGAAACAACATTGGATGAAAAGTTACAGGTCCATATATTCAGGATCGTACAGGAACAGTTAAATAATATCCTGAAGCACTCCAATGCCTCCCATGC
>JANOHQ010000398.1:0-2088 GCA_031406595.1 Chitinophagaceae bacterium | reverse complement strand
TCATTCGTCGCGTCTTTTAAGGTCTTGCTTCCGCTTGTCGCGGGAATGACTGTTGCTCCCAGCATTTTCATCCTCGCCACATTGGGCGCCTGCCTTTCAATATCTTTTTCTCCCATGTATACAATACACTCCACTCCTTTCAGTGCACAAACCGTTGCGGTGGCCACTCCATGCTGACCGGCTCCTGTCTCCGCGATAATTCTTTTCTTTCCCAACCTTTCTGCCAGCAGTATCTGGCCGATGGTATTATTTATTTTATGTGCACCGGTATGACAAAGATCTTCCCGCTTCAGGTAGATCGTTGTTCCAAATTTTTCACTCAGTCTCTCTGCTAAATATAATGGCGTCGGTCTACCCACATAATCTTTCAATAATAGCTGGAATTCCTTTTGAAAATTCTCTTCATAAATGATGTCCAGGTATTTTGTTCGTAGCTCTTCCACATTACGGTGCAACATCTCGGGGATGTAGGCGCCGCCGAAGGGGCCGTAGTAGCCTTGTGCATCGGGAAGCCTCCCCACGAGCGTAGCTCCTTCCCTTCGCTCTGCTTGGGAACCTCCAAGGAGGGGCTTTGGGTCGTTTATATTATCTGGTTTCATTTTAGTTTTTAATAGCCTGGCTTGAGTGTTATTAGCATCGCCTGTTGCGTCGCACTCTTCAGGGCCCGGTAATTTTATTCGACAAATTAATAAGAATCATAGTGCCGCTCTTTTTCTCTTTTCTCTCTTTCCAGGCTCTTAGTCATCACTTCATCGCCTGCTTAAACTGTAATACCAACCCCATATCTTTTACCCCCGGGCTTTTTTCAAACTTGCTGTTGATATCAACGCCAAAAATATCCGGGTGTTTAAAGGATTTCACTTTTGCCGCATCTTCCACACTGATACCGCCACTCAGGAAAAATGGTTTCTCGATCTTGGCTTTGCTTAAAATATTCCAGTCGAACTGCTGACCCGTTCCACCAATACTTTCTTTCAACCCGCCTGTATCAAATAAATAATAATCACATACCGCGTCATAAGGCGCTACCATTTTATCGATATCCACCCCATCGCTTACCCGGAAGACTTTGATCACTTCTACTTCGCTGCTCAGATCTTCGCACATCTCCGGGCTTTCATCGCCGTGAAGCTGCACCACATGCAGACCGTAATCGTCAATAGCATCGAGTACTTCGATCATTTCGGGGTTCACGAAAACGCCAACTATCTTCAGGTCCAGGTCTGCTTTCTTCAAATCTTTCTTCGAGATTTTATCACCAATATAACGGGGTGATTCAGGATAGAAGATCAATCCTGCAAAGTCAATGTCCAGCCCGTCGAGTTGCTGGAGTTGTTTCATTTCGGTGATGCCGCAAACTTTAATGTTCATGTTTATCTTTTAATATATTCTTTGGAGCACAAAGTACACGAAGGTTTCCACAAAGGTCACAAAGGGATGCTGTATTAACGTCGTGTTCTTCGTGTTTCGTTGTGTTCTTCGTGCTCCATTTCAAATTATAATTCGTTTACAAATTGCCCAAATGCCTTTCCAGGATCTACTTCCTTCATAAAATTTTCACCGATTAAAAATCCTTTAAACCCGGCATTCCTCAACGTTACAATGCTCTCTACCGAACTGATCCCGCTTTCCGCAATGGCAGGCTTAGCCGCCGGTATCTTGCCGACCAGTTGCAGGGAGACATTGATATCCACCTCAAAGGTTTTCAAATTTCGGTTGTTCACTCCCACCATACTCACTTCGTCGCAACAATGCCCCAGTTCTTCTTCATCATGCACTTCGAGGATCGATTCCAGCCCGATACTCTGGGCATAGCCCGCAAATTCCTTTACTTCCTCTACTGTCAAACAAGCCGCGATCAGCAGTATCACATCCGCACCAAACGCTTTTGATTCAGCTATCTGCCATTTGTCAATGATAAAATCTTTTCGCAGCACCGGGATATCCGTGACCACTTTTGTTTGGATCAGGTCGTCGAGATCACCACCAAAAAATTCACCATCCGTTAATACGGAGATGCCTGCGGCGTTTTTATTATAAGCCGCTACCACCGGTTCCACTTCCAGGTCCTTTGTCTTGAACCAACCC
>JANOHQ010000387.1:0-18483 GCA_031406595.1 Chitinophagaceae bacterium | reverse complement strand
GGAACCATCCGCGCAGCGAAAACGAAATTCATCCTGCCAATGCTGCTGAAGCGCTTTGATACTTTGCTTCAGACCCTTGTTCACTCTTTCACGATCCCCGGGATGAATATATTTTTTCATCCAGTCGTCACTGTATTGGAGTTCAGTCTCATTATAACCAAAAGTATTGACGATCCCGTCTCCCCATGAGCCGCTGTCAAGATCAAAACGCCATTCCCAGATGATATCCAGGGTGGCTTTGTTGACGAACTCATAGCGCTCATTACTTTGCCGGAGTTTTTCCACCATTTTTTTCCTTTCGATACTGTAATGCACGATCTTTCCCAATAGATTTTCATCGAACTCCCCTTTCACCAGGTAGTCCTGCGCACCCAGCGAGATCGCTTCCATCGCTACCGCTACATCGGTCTGCCCGGAAAGTACAACGATCGGTGTTTGTGGTAACAGCCGGTCAAGCATGATCACCGATTCAATACCGGAGCTGTCGGGCAGGGAAAGATCCAGGAACGCAATATCAAAGTCATTTTTCTTAATAAGCGATGCAGCTGCGCCGATACTCTCCGCAAGCATAGTCTCTCCCGGTGGCAGACGGCTCATCCCGAGGTACTCCTTCAGCAGTGCATAATCGCCGGGATTATCTTCTACCACCAACAGTTTCATTTTTTTGTCAGCTATCATGTATGCGGTGTTTTTGGTAGCTGTACGATCGATATCCAGAATTCCCTGATAGTATGGATCACTTCAATAAAACTGTGGAAACCGACAGGCTTGGTAATATAACAGTTGGCATGGTTGTGATATGATTCAAAAATGTCTTTCTCCGAATCCGATGTAGTCAGCATCACAACCGGTATCACTTTCAGCGTATCGTTGTTCTTGATATTGGACAACACTTCTTTCCCATCGATCTTGGGAAGATTGATATCCAGCAGGATCAGGTCGGGAGTCGCGGCATTACTGAACTCTCCTTGTTTCAACAGGAACTCCATCGCTTTTTCCCCGTCTCGTACCACATCGATCGTATTAGTTACCCTGGCTTCTTTCAACGCTTCAATGGTCAGCACGATATCGCCTTCATTATCCTCGACCAATAAAATATGGATATCTTTTTTCATCATTTTATTTTTTAGGTAAGGTGAAATAAAAACTGCTTCCCTTGTGGGTCTCCGACTCCACGCGGATGATACCTCCATGTTTTTCCACGATCTTTTTACAGATAGATAAACCGATACCCGTACCCGCATAATCTGTTCTATTATGCAGCCGCTGGAAAATGATAAAGATCTTATCAAAGAATTTTGAATCGATACCAATACCATTATCCTTTACATAGAATTCCCACATCAACCCCTTCTCATGGCAACCCACTTCCACGATCAGCGGTGCATCTCCGTGGTATTTCAATGCATTTCCTACCAGGTTTTGAAAAAGCTGGATCATTTGCGGCCTCACGGCCCGGATGACCGGCAATTTTTTTACCATCAGTGTTGCTTTTATTTCTGTGATCGAAAGTGAAAGCAAGGAACGCACTTCCTGAAGAACCTCGTTGCAATCCACTTCCGCCATGCCTTCTTTGCTGGTACCTACCCGTGAATATTCGAGCAGATCCTGTATCAATTTTTTCATCCGCTCTGCGCCATCCACGGCAAAACTGATATACTGGAGGCCCGCTTCATCGAGTTGCCCCTCGAGTTTTCTTTCCAGCAAATGGAGAAAACTGCTCACCATTCTCAGCGGTTCCTGCAGGTCATGCGAAGCCACATAGGCAAAACGTTCGAGTTCGGAATTCGAAGACTGGAGCTCGGTTGCCCTTCTTTCCAGTGTTTCATTCAATTCTTTAAGCAATAATTCAGCCTGTTTCCGCGGGGTGATGTCCACGGAGAGAATAAATATGCCTTCGGGGACAGGCTGGAAGCTGAGCTCGAACCAACCCATCGATCCATCCGGGAACTCAAATTCATTTTCCAGGTGAACGGCCACCCGTTCTTGAAAACATTTTTTATAGATAAGGTAGATCGGGTGCTGTTCGATGCCCGGGTATTTTTCCATTACGGTATAGCCGATCAATTCTTCCCGCGGGTATTTACTGTGCTCGAGGAATGCATCGTTCACGTATTTATATTTCCAGTCAAACCCTACGATCTGTGCTCCTTCCAGGAGGTTGTCAAGGATATGGCGGAAATGGAGTTCGTTCTTCAGTAACTCATTGGTTTTTTGCTCCACTTTTTTCTCCAGGTTCTCGTTCAGCACTTTGACCTCCTTTTCGGCTTTATTGCGGAACCGTATATTATAATAGATCACGAGAAAGGCACCGAGTAGCAGGAAGCCTGTGATCAGCTGGAAAAGGACGATGACACGGGAAGAACCCCTGATGCTGTCTTCATTTTCAGCCTTGCGTTTGGCGAGCAATTGTTTTTCTTCCGTTTCGATCGCCGTGATCAGCGATTGCAGTTCGCTCATCTTATTTTTTGTAATGCCGGACGAAAAATACTGTTCGGCACCGGCGAAGCCATCGGTCTTCCGGATCCGGATGATCTGTTGTCGTACTTCAATATTGGCGCTTACCAGTTGATCAAGAGAATCGATACGTTGCTGTTGCCGGGGATTGTCTTTTGTGGTTACCCGCAGTTGCTGAACTGCCTGGTGGATTTGCGATACCGCTTTATTAAAGGACAGCAGGTATTCATCACTCCCGGAAATAACAAAGCCACGGGCGGAGGTTTCGATATTCTGTGCCAGGCTTTTCACTTCCAGGTTTTGCACCAACGCCATATACGTATGATCTACCAAAAGAGCTGTATCGCGGAACTGGCGGGCATTCTGTCGCTCAGCAAAAAAAGCGATGAGCAAAAGCAGGACGGTGTAAGAAAAAAAGGCAGCCATTCTTTTTTGGATAGAGAACCGCAGGTAATAAAGCGGGCGGCTGAAAAATGTACCCACATAAAGTATCAGTAAGCCAAAGCTTGTATGCAGCGAAGCCGGCCGGAGAACAGAAAAACGTTCATTATCGGTACGGGTGAGATAGACCAGGAAGATCAGTGAGAGGATCACAAAACCGCTGATCAGGATCAGCTGGACCAGCAGGTGGAATTTTTTGTTGTGTAACAGGAGCAGGGAAACAGCAAGCAGTATAAAAATGGACGAGGTCAGCGCCGCCATCCTGCCCGGGTGCAAAGTAGCAGCGGGGGGATCGGTCTCTTTCCAGAGCAGCTGGTCGATACCGAGATCAGCTGAAAAAATATACTGGGACAGGGTAAGGGAAGCGATCAGCAGAACGATCCATGCGCAAGCCATGGCGATGCTCAAAGCGGTGTTGCTATTCATCTTCCTGTTCAGAATAAAAAGAGAAAAACCAGCAAGCAGGAAACAAACACCGGTGTTGAATTTCACAGGCCTGGGGATCGTACTGATCTGTACGGAAAAGATCCAGGTGCCAAGGATCAGCATAGCTATAAGTATAGTTATGATAGCGGCTGACTGTGTAATGTGCCTGGTAATTCCTTTCATGCGGAGCCTGTCTGATATATCCTGGCCCCTGAATCTACCTGGTTGTAAATGAAGGGGTCACGATCGGTTTAAATATAGATCCTGCTTATAAGCTGGTAAGAAAGCCGGTCGGTTTTTCAGAGGAGGATCTGCAGACCGGAACAAGAATTCGCTATTCAACAGGGGTTCCGGATGCTGGGAAGATAATTTACGACAATTGAAGGGGATGACAAAAATGATTAAGATAAACCATTACCATTTTAAACGTATTCCTGAGTCTTTACTAAGGGTTTATATGTATAGTGCCTGAGTTATAAAGAAGAAAGATAATACGAGAATAAAAATTTAATATTTAAGATTGATTGAGGATTTGGCAGCTCAATCAATCTTCAATTACGAAATCTTCAATATTTACGCCCCGAGAAAACTGCGCAATAAATGAAAGGTCTCTTTTTTTCTCAGCAAGCCCAGCGCTTTGTCTTTGATCTGCCTGACCCGTTCACGGGTGAGATCAAATCTTTTGGCGATCTCGTCAAGACTCATGGGATAGCTGGTGGTGATACCAAAGAAACAGCAGAGCACTTCTTTCTGCCGGTCGGTAAGCGTTTGCATTACCCGTTCTACTTCGGTTTGCAACGAACCATCATAGGCCGTCTTTTCATATCCATGTATACCGTTTTTATTTTCCAGCACATCAAGCAGGCTGTTCTCTTCATTGTCGGATAAAGGTGTATCCAAACTTACATGGCGGGCGGGCATGGCCATGCGGATGCTTACTTCTTCTGCATTCATGTTCAGTACTTCGGCCAGTTCTTCTGCGGTGGCGGATCTTTCCAATGTTTGTTCGAGTACCGCATTCGCCTTATTGATCTGGTTGCCCAATACTCTTTTGTTGTAAGGGATACGGATCAGTTGTGAATCGTTGGCCAGCGCCTGTAATATGCTCTGGCGGATCCACCAAACGGCATAGCTGATGAACTTAAAACCTTTTGTCTCATCAAATTTTTTGGCGGCATTGATCAGCCCGATATTGCCTTCATTGATCAGGTCGGATAAAGAAAGCCCCTGGTGCTGGTATTGTTTGGCTACAGATACCACGAAGCGGAGGTTCGACTTTGTCAACAGGTCGAGAGCAACCCTGTCGCCTTTGCGGATCAGGGGAAAAAGAGTTAATTCCTTATCCCATGTCAACAGGTCTATCCGGTTGATCTCTTTCAGGTAACGGTCAAGGCTTTCGGATTCACGGTTGGTGATGGAACGGCTGATCTTTAATTGACGCATACTCATAAGGCAAGCTTTAGTTTTTGATAGGAAATGGATTTTTCAGAGGGGCTGGATTAATACTGGTTGTTGTAAAAGGGAGCATTCTCTTATTGGTACCCGCAGGGTCCGCCGGGTACCAGGAACTGTTGCAGGGATCCGGGTTCAGCGGATTTCCTGATCAGCAGGGCCAGGGCGATCAGGTAAAAGGCCCTATCGCTAAGCCGTGTTGGGATGGAGAAAGGATGGTGGCTGCCGTTCATTGCTGACCGGTTGTCTGCCTGTGCGGCAGACAGGCTTTGGGGTTGTTCGGTTTTCATCAGAGTAAAATTTTTGGTTGTTCAAGGATTGGATGATTGGCTTTTCACAGTAATCGCTTTCACAATATAAAAGTGATGGAATGGAGAAAACTGAACAAATAATGAGGCCACTCATTTGGGTCAGTACCAAATGATTTTAGTTATTACTACGTAGTTCTATATAGTGGAGGGAGAATCTGGGTAGGATTACATTTTCAAAATGCGAAAGTACTGGTCCAATTACTGCCTTTATTTACCCTTAAAAGCGGGCCGGGCGGGATTTGCTGCTTGCAATGAAATATAAAATTGATTGATCGTTCTTTCTTTGGGTTCTTCCTTTTTTTGACGACCCTTCGGCTCGGCGGATAGCCTTTTCATTCTGTGTTTCCACTTTTTGTCTTGAGTGGCTGTTGCGCAACTTATTTCTTAGATATAGGGTTGTGATTTTTTTGGCTGTCAGAGTCAGTTATCTGCCGGTTTGTTTAAACAATGGCCATTGGGTGTAAAGCGGTTTAATAGGTTTAAAAGGCCTTTTTCGAGGTGTTTTCTAAGTTCTTGTGCTTTGTTTTGTACCTGAATCGTTTTATGCCGTAATAGCTTTTTAAGGTTATATGCCACTGCTGATAAAGTCATGCATTTGTTAGCTTGTAGAAGGCCTTTGGTATTTACTTTTTTCATTCCCAGATAATTGACAAGAGTACCAATAACTGGTTCAACAGTTGCCTGTCGCTTTTTCATTAATGCTCCGGCCTTTTTGGATTGCATTCTTATATGCATTCTTTCATAGTAAGGTCTATCAATAGTGTCTCTAAGTACTGTTTCGTTTCTTTTGTACCCTGTACATTGATCTTTTAATGGACATTGCTTACATTCCTTTCTGCTTATTCTTTATTGTAAATACCCGGCAATGTTTCATAAGTCCCTTTATACGCTATTATCTTTTTATTCATACAGGTATAGTGATCCTCTTCACTGTTATAGGTAAAGCCCGGTTTCTTAAAAACAAATAGACCTCTGTTAGGGATGTAACCGGTAATGTTATGCTTTTCCAGGACTTTTAAAGCTTCCCCGCTGCTGAACCCTTTATCCGCAATTATTTCCTCCACATGCATACCATTTTGATTCAGCGTCTCTACTAAATTTTCAATCACTGAAGGCAGGCACTGAGAGTCCCTTTGATTGGCCTTAAAAGCTTGTATATGAGTAATTATATGCGAAGCAGTATCGACACTTACTTCTCCCATGTAGTTGAGCGCTGTGGCTTTGCCTGGTTTAACTGACATCTTTGCATCCGGATCTGAGGGGCTATAATGTGTCTTGTTTGAAGGGTTTTTCTTCGCTGGGAGCTCATCATAGTCTCTAAAGGCTTTTTTTTAATCTCGACTACAGGTGCCTTCTCTTGTTCCTGGTTTGCATCCAACTCTTTAGTGAAGCTAACTGCGTCGGTAAAAACCTCCCGTTCAACCATGCTATCCAGGGAGGCATTGGCTTTTACATACACTCCATCCACGGCTTGTCTTCTGCCCGATACCATCCCTTTATCAATGCATTGTTTTAACACTGTCCGGAATACTTCGGTAAACACTTCCTGCCCGTATAATTGTCGCGTCCTGCTCAAGGTGCTATGCCAGGGAAGTTCTTCATCAAGGTTGTATCCAATAAAATATAGAATATCCAGTCGCAGTCTGGCAGTGTTAATTATGCGTCTATCACTGTTTAAATTCTCCAGATACCCGACCAGCATCAGCTTCATAAATACGACTGGATCAACGCTTTTCTGACCCTCCTTTCCATAGTAGGCGGAGGTGGGTTTGTATAAGAACTTAAAATCGACTACCTCATTCAGACGGCGGTAAAAATTATCTTCTGGGATATGATCTGACAGTTGAAAACTGACAAATAGCTTCTCCTGATATCGCTTTTTTCCTTGCATATCCAAAATAAAAGAATCCCAGGCTGATCTATAAATAATATCCACTGCCTGTGAGTTGCGCAACAGCCACTTGACACAAAAAGCGGAGCAAAAAAGTCAAGCCGGTTTGATGGGTAAGACTCTGTTATGCGACGTGTCCTTAGGCAAACCGGCATCGGGAAACCCTGATTTTGTTGGTGCTTAGGTTTGCAGACTCCGCTGCGTGTTAAGGCTGGCTCATGAAAGCGCTGATTTTTCGCCTGGAATGGGTTTAGTCACCGCAACAGTTGATATGGCGAAAAAGAGGCGCATGAAGACCCTGTTATTGCTTCTGCGTAAGGCCTTTCGGTTCTGTAGCAAAATTTTTTACACATGCCTACGCACTTGGACTAAAATGAATTTCCCAGCGCCTTCCCGCAGATGATATGACCGCATCATTTATCCCGGCTTTCATCATCTGCGGGACCAGCGCCTCATGTTCTGCGAAGAGCAAGTGGCAACGACCTGGCAATAAAGACTATGAGAATTGATTGATTAGAGCTTTGCCGGCACAAACGGCGAAGCTTCGTTTGTGCCTGGCTTTTTGGCTACCTTTTTTCCACAAAAAAGGTAGGAAAAGAAAGTTCTGTAATTAACAACCATAAACTTTAAACATGGAAAAATTAAATAGCTCTATAGTTTTCAATCGCTTCAGAATTTGTTACGTAAGTGACAAAAAGTAGGGGATAAATAATAAAAAAAGCCGTCTTCTTACAAGTCAGCTTAAAATAATTAAATGAAATCCACTCGCTATTGCAACAGCTTCATCACCCCATTTCTATACAACTTCCCAATCGGTATCTCCGCATCACCGATCTCAATGAGTTCAGATGTGAACGTCTTTATATTATCCATCGAAACAATATACGACCGGTGCACCCGCACAAAGGAATTTTCCGGGAGCATCTCCTCCACCGAACTGATGGATTGTTTAGTAATGATAATACCCCCGGGTGTGAACACTTTAATATAATCCTTCATGCTCTCGATATATAAAATATCCGCCAGCATCACTTTCACCATTTTGCGGTCGGCCCGGAAATACACAAAAGCTTCGCTCTTCTTTTCTTCCGCAGCCGCAACAATACCGGGTCTCGCTGTGCCATTGGGGTAGGCTTTGTTTACTGCTTTCAGAAAGCGTTCAAAAGGGATCGGTTTTACGAGGTAATCGACTATATCCAATTCATAACCCTCGAGTGCATAGTCAGGGTAAGCAGTGGTAAAGATCACTTTCGGTGGGCTTTTCAGCGATTTCAGGAAATCATTCCCGTTCAGCTGCGGCATACGGATATCCAAAAAAATAAGATCAACGGGTTGTTGCTGCAAAAGTGTAAAGGCCTGCAATGCATTGGCACATTCACCGGCGAGTTCCAGTGTCGGCAGTTCCTGGATATAACGCCGGATGATCTCCCTCGCCGGAGGTTCATCATCCACGATCAGACACTGTATCGTTTTTAAATCATGCATACACCGGTGAGGAGGTTAAGGGCTGACCGCTTTCCATTTTATTTGCTTCGAGCTCTATTTTCAGCCTGACAATAAATACTTCTTCTTCCTGGGTGATGACCAGTTCATGTTTGCCGGGATAAAGGAGTGAGAGGCGTTTCTCCACATTAAGGATCCCGATTCCTTTGTGTGGTGAATCATTCAGCACTTTCTTTACCTTCCCGTTGATCAGTTTCATTTGCATTTGATTGTCGCGGATACTGATCTCCAGGTTGATCCAGGGTTGTTCGAGCACATGGCTTGTACCGTGTTTGAAGCAGTTCTCTACCAATGGCAGCAGTAACAATGGAGCAATATACAGCTCGCCCGTTTGTGCCGGCACATCGCAATGGATCTCCAGTTTGTTGCCATAACGCATTTTCTCCAGGCTGATATAATCCTTTATCATGCTCAGTTCCTTGGAGAGCGGTACAAGGGGTTGCCTTCCTTCATACAGCATATAACGGAGCAGGTCCGATAGCCCCGTTACCATTCCTGCGGCAACGGGTGCGGTGGTTTGCGTATAGGAGTAAATATTATTCAGGGTGTTGAATAAAAAATGCGGGTGTATCTGTGCTTTCAGCAACTGGAGTTGTGCGGCGGTATTTTCATTTTGCAATTGCAGGTTACGTTGTTCTTTCACATACCAGTATTTCATCAGTTTGATAGCAGCAGCGATACCACCGATCGTGATACCACCACGTAATCCTGCCAGCAGGGAGAGAAAGAGCGTGGCCTGGACAGGACGTGTTGGCACACCTTCGTAACCAAAGAAGAATTCCCGCACCGGTGGGATCACGATTATGCTCAGCATAGCGGAGATACAGGCGGTTAAGAAAAAAAGGATAAGTGTCCATCCTGCAGTTTTCCAATAGCGTTGCTTTAAAAGGAAACGGGGGATCACAAAATACATCAGGGCATACGCAAGGAACAGGTGGTTGGCCATGAAGAAAAAGGATTCCATCATCGAGATGGGCAACTGGGTAAAATAGTCACCGGAATTCCTCAGCGCCACGAATGCATAGAGGAATCCCTGGAACAGCCACCAGAATGTCCAGAAAGCAAGGTGCCGGCGGATCCGCCATTTCCGTTCATCGGAAAATATGAAGGGGTGTTGCTGCATGTGTGCCGACATAAAATTAACACCCATTCCCATGTTTTGGGCTGCAGCTTTTGTGAATATCGTCATACGGCGGGTTTTGGGCGACGAACGGTGTGGGTTGATTGTTTAATGGCTGAATGGTTAGATGGTTTTGGTCTCCGCAGATCGGAAATGTTCATTATTTGCGGCGTATCTCAATCTGGTGATATAAGCGACTTACTACAGGAGTATCAGTATAATTCAACACGCCCGACCATCAAACAATTAAACCATCAAGCCATTATTTCAACACAGTAGTCACATAGTTCTTATCAACCTCCGGTATTTTATTTCTCTCCCAGGCAGTGACCGATGTTTCCAGCACTTCTTTCAGTTTCATTTTGATCTTTCTCCTCTCCGGGTTCAGGCGGATACCTTCTACTTTTTCGGTGTAGACCAGTGAGTCTTCATTGGTGTAGAAGCGGACCGTGTGCTGGAGCGGAGTTTTGGTATTGGTCTCGATCACCCAATAACCTTTCGAAGAGACCCACGGAGCTGCATCCTCTTTTCTTTCATTTTGCGCGGAAGCGTTGATGGTTACCAGCAGGATCGCTGCGGCAGTCATCCATTTTTTTAATTGTTGTTTCATGGCTAATACTTTTTATTGATTAAGAAATGATTAGCACAAACCTACTGGTGGCGGGTGGGTTCAATTTTCTTAATGGATAAAATCCTTTACAGGTAAGGCAGACAGGTGCTGATAGCCTTTAAAAGGAATCTGTCACCGGATCACTTGTTCCAGTCCGTTCGTCGACGAAAAAGGGGTGTTGAGGAAGGTTGTTGGATGAGTGGTGGGGATGTTAAGGAACTTAACAATGATTGGCATGAAGGTGTTTCCACTTTTTGTCTTGAGTGGCTGTTGCGCAACTTATTTCTTAGATATAGGGTTGTGATTTTTTTGGCTGTCAGAGTCAGTTATCTGCCGGTTTGTTTAAACAATGGCCATTGGTGTAATTCGTGGCAAAAACAAGCTGCCCTTCAAAAAGACAGCTCAATAACCTGCACTATAACGAACGATACAGAATGCAATCAAACCTGCACTAAAACAACAATAAACTATAAACCAAAAACCTACAATGTACTCATATCAATCACAAACCTATACCTCACATCACCCTTGATCATTCTCTCATACGCTTCATTGATCTCGTCCATCCGGATGAGTTCGATATCAGAAACGATATTATGTTCGGCACAAAAGTCCAGCATCTCCTGTGTTTCGGGAAGACCACCGATCAGTGATCCGGCAAGGCTTTTACGACCGAAAATGATCGTGAACGCATGTACTTGGGCAGGACTGGGAGGAACACCCACGCAAACCATCACACCATTGGTGCGCAGGAGGCCCATATAAAAATTATAGTCGTGATCGGCAGAAACGGTATCTAGAATAAAATCAAAATAACCAGTCACGGCTTTTGTCTGTGCTTCATCACTGGTCAGAACAAATTTGTGTGCCCCTAATTTTTTTGCATCTTTTTCTTTTGAGGGAGAAGTACTCAGCATGGTTACTTCGGCACCCATGGCTGCGGCCAGCTTTACACCCATATGACCCAAACCACCCAATCCAAGAATAGCTACTCTTGTACCCTTGCCCACTTTCCAATGTTTCAATGGAGAATAGGTAGTGATACCGGCACAGAGCAATGGCGCCACGGCATCGAGGGGTAATTTGTCGGAAATACGGAGTACAAAATCTTCATGCGTAACAATGGATTGACTGTATCCGCCATGCGTGATCCCGCTGCCATCTCTTTCGGGACTGCCATAGCTGAACACTGCGCCCTGGGCACAGAATTGTTCGAGGCCATCTTTGCAGTTATCGCATTCACGGCAACTATCTACCAGGCAGCCCACACCGGCGCGGTCGCCCACTTTGAAATTTTTTACATGTGATCCTACAGCTGTCACCACACCTACGATCTCGTGCCCGGGTACGCAGGGGTACACGGCATTGCCCCATTCGTTGCGTGCGGTATGCACATCACTATGACAAACGCCGCAGTAGCGGATCCCGATCTGTACATCATGTGGTTTGGGTTCTCTTCTGTCGATATTGAGTGGTGCGATGGGGGAAGTAGCGCTTTGTGCGCCGTAGGCTTTTGTAGCGGACATAGTTGGTTTGTTTTGAGGAGTAACAAATGTATTTGTAATAAGTTGTTTTGTCTATTAAATAAATGTTCAGTTTTCAATCAAACATTCGTTCTTGTTTTTTTCTTGACAAGACAATTTGTTCTTTTGTCTTGACACAAAAGAACCAAAAAGTCAAGCCGGGTCGATGGGTAAGACCCTGTAATGCGAAGTGTACTCAGGCGACCCGGCGGAGGAAACCATGGTATTGTTAGGGCTTAAGCTCGCAAACCCCGCTGCTTGCTATACTGAAATACTGCAAGCGCTGATTTTTCGCCAGGAAAGATCCCATTCGCTTCAACATCGTAAATGTCGAAAAAAAGGCGCTGGGAAACTCTTTTAATCCGAAGATCATAAGGCGTCATGCTGTGTTGATGCTTTGCCATATTGTACCGTTGAATTCTCCTTTCCCCTTCAAGGGGGAAAGGAGGCAGAGGATAGGAGGCTAAAAAACCCCGCGCTAGCGGGGTCTTATCAAACCGGTCTTTCTATTTTTTAATACCGGCGATTATCCGGGAAGTCGCGGCCATTGTTATGTTTTCCTTTTTTAGCCGTCATCAGCAGCATCCGTATTTCCTGTTGTCTTTTTTGCTCCAGGAAATGAACCTTGCGTTGTTTTTCAAAACGGCTCATATAATAACTGTTTTTGACACGCTGGATCCTGAAATCATATTCCTGGTTGATCCGGTGGATCGCCATTCTCCATCTCCTTTCGCTGGCGAACCTGCTATTATGGTCAAAGCGATCTTCGCGGTCGTAAGGAATGTTCCGCACATCATCGCGGTCATTGTCATAGCCATTATCATAGTTGCGCTGATCCGTTTGACGGTCATCGCGATCATCGCGGTTGTCGCGGTTATCCCTTGAGCCCGGTTGTGCCTGGGCTACAGAAGCGATTCCAACAGCAACGAATAATAGGGTAAAGATTTTTTTCATGAGTTGTAAATTTAAAAGTGAATTAATATATAGTAGGAGGCAAAGGAGGAACCATTGTTTACCAAGGGAACGTTAATAGATCAGGGTCAATTGATGCGGGGATTGTTATTTGTATGGGAGGGGTTAATTAACTTTTTGTAGCGCAAGTAAAAATGTGCGGTATTCGTCAGGCCGTTTCAAACGGCCAGACGAATACCGCAACCCTCGTTCCCGAAGCCCCGGGGTCCGCATGAAACTGTATTTTAATCTAAACTTTTTTCCTGGGAATAGCATCCACGGAAACTTTTAATTCGTCTATTTTTTCCGTGATCTGCTTCAGTTGTGTCATCACCGCCCAGGATGCCACGGAGCCTGGTTCACTCACGGTCGATTCTTCCCCGTCGTTGCCCTTGAAATATTCTTTCGAAATAGATTTTACTTTACCCGCTTCCCTGCCGGTCTTACCCAGGCGTTTGAATTCTTCTACATGAGCATCTGTTATGAGCTTGCTTTTTTCGATATCTTTCAGCAGCAGGGCATCGGTCGAAATACCAAAATATTGATGAATGAGGATTATGACCGGGGCGCTCGGGTATGATATCTCATTGATCCAGTTGGATATGGAGTTCTGGCTCACATCCGCAAATGATGCCAGCTCGGCCTGCGTTGTATCAAACCGTTTGACCAGGTAATGCAGGTTTTTGGCGAGGTTATTCACACTGTGTGGAATTAAAAGTTATCAATGATTGGATATATCCAATTTTTGTATATATTCGTTAGGCGTTGCGAACTGAAAAGGTAGCGCAGAAAAACTAAAGAAACAAAAAGGTACACGCAAGACACCGGGGTAAATTGTTCGAATATTGCCACATCGATTCTTCGGCTATGCTCAGAACGACCGCACTCCACTTTAATCCGGGTGAAAATACCCGGTAACCCACGAAACGACATCATCCTTTTTGATTACCCGATTTAATGAAGCGAAACACGGATAATGTATACAGCATGATGCTATGCCGTGTTCCATTGAAATTGTAAAAATCAAAGAATATGGGAGTGAAAAAGACCTCAACAGGAAAGACTGTGCAGCGAAAGCCCAAACCAGAATTAAAATGGCAAACCGGCGATTATGACCGCCATGCTTTATTCCGTTTCATTCTGCCTTACCAGTTTCTTTTGTTGTGCAAACTGATGGATATAACTCCGGAGGAGATGATCCGGGATTTTGCCGGCAATTTAGCGTGTGAGAATGAGAAGGGCGAAGAGAAGGCCAACGAACACCTGGTCAATTATTTTATTGCATGCGGTTATGGCCAGCATCATTATAGTGAAGACGATATCCGTGAGATGTTTAAAGAAATGGATGCGCTGGGTTTACTTTTTCCAAAAACTGGAAAACGCAAATTGGTTGATCTGTATACAGGCTGGCGTAAAAAGCACCATGGCTACTGGTTTAAGAAATGGTTCCGGAAGCTATCAAAACAAGCTGAGAAGAAATAGAGTGAGCAGGAAATATGGCTTGATCTGCTTTTTTAATTGCTGGATTGCCCGGGCGCCTTTCTTTTGGATCTTATCGTAATTGGACTGAAGGTTCTTTGCGATCTCCATGTAGTTATGTCCTTCCCAAAAATGCTGCATGATGATGAGCCTTGTTTCCTCCGGTAATGCATCGATCGCTGCTTTCAGTTGGCGGGTGGTTTCGTTGCGGGTGAGCTCGTGCACCTCTTCATCCTGCCATTGCTCCGTATGCCATGTGTACTTTCCGATCCTTTTTTCCTGTACGCTCTTTCTCCGGAGAGTATCGATACAGCGGTTACGTACAAGAGCATATAACCAGGACTGCAGGTGACCCAGGTTTTCGTCCAGCGCACGGCTTTCCCAGAGTTTTAGAAATATATCCTGCACAAGGTCCGCGGAGGCTTCCGGATCTTTTAAATAAGTATTGGCGAACTGGCAGAGAGCAGGATAGTGAATCCTGAAAACTGTTTCAAACCTTTTCTCCTCCGTTAGCAGCAGGAGATCCGGGGCTGAAAATTCTGAATTAATATGTTTATCGTTGTCAAACACTTTCCTATGGGTGATTGTCCGGGGGTTGATCAATGTTGAATTTTGATATTTACCCAACGGCAAGTATTGAAAAACAAAGTCGACCAGTACGTAATAAATAAAGTCAAAGAAAAGAGACTTGAGAAAAATCTTTCCCAGGCTGACCTGGCTTATGAGTTGGATATGTCAGTTGGCTTTATCGGTAAAGCTGAAAGCAATAAATATCCAACGCATTATAATGTGAAACATTTAAACGATCTCGCCAAAATTCTTAAATGTAGTCCCCAGGATTTTGTACCTAAAAAGCCGCTCTGACACTATCTCCGATCCGAAATTACTATAAATGTGTATACTTGCCTATAGGTGATTATATTATTTTTTGTGATTGTGGTGGTGAGCGATCGTTATTTGAATTTTACTCCGTGTAAATACGGAGAGGTTGTTCTTTTTGCCGCTTAAGTAACAAACTTAAAAACCCTTGATGTTGCTGATCTGCCTGACAAACTTGTTTCCTACCTTTTTTTGTGGAAAAAAAGGTAGCCAAAAAAGCCAGGCACAAACGAAGCTCCGCCGTTTGTGCCGTCAAAGCTTTAATTAATCAATTCTCATAGACTTTAAGGCGAGGTCGTCGCTGCTTGCTATTCGCAGTACATGAGGCGATGGATTTTTCGCCGGGTGGTGTTTCGTTCACCTCGTCAGTTCGTTTCGTCGAAAAATAGGCGCTGGGAAATTCTCTTTTTGCCGGGTCGTAGGGTCTTTGTCACCCTGAGCTTGGCGAAGGGCGTGGCTAAAACATTTGCGCCAGGCTGCAGGGCCCCTGGGGGGCAAATTCTCTTTGCGTTCTTCCTTTGCGACCTCCGCTCCTTTGCGATCTCCGCGTGAAACTGTATTTTTCTAAATAACAAAAGATGCCATTTCCTTAACATAAGGTAAAAAAGAGGCACTCTGGGGGCACTAAGGTGGCTTTAGATATGCTTCAAACAGGCTTGAGATAGCCTTTAGGACGGGTCACAAACCACCTGCCACAACTGTTTTAACTTAGCCTGCAAATACACTCAATATGGGCAAGGTGATAGCAGAAATAACGATGTCGCTCGATGGTTTTATCGCCGGTCCCGGCATCAGCAAAGAATTACCGATGGGCGAGAACGGCCCGCTACTACACGAATGGATCTTCGACAAAGCCACGGATGCCGACAGGGAATGGCTGGAAGAACTGACGACCAACGCGGGAGCCGTCATCTGCGGGCATCGTACCTACGAAACGGCGATCGACGATGCCTGGGAAGGCACTTCTCCTTTTGCGGTACCGACATTTGTCATTTGCCATATTGCCCCGGCACAAAAGGTGGAGGAATTTATTTATGTCACCACGGGGATCGAAGACGCGTTACAACAGGCTCGGCACACTGCTGGTAATAAAAATGTGTGGATTATGGGTGGTGCTTCTATTATACAACAATATTTAAAAGTCAACCTGGTGGATGAGCTGCGGTTGCATATTGCGCCGGTGTTGTTGGGGAGCGGGACACGGTTGTTTACGGATAATGATCCGATGCCGACGGTGTTGGAGAATGGTTCGGTTAGTGAGACACCGGGGGCGGTGCATGGGGTGTGGAGACTTAATAAATAAGATGTGGCGGTTGAGGGGAAACTAAAAGATTCCTTTAAAAGTCATTGGCTGTATTGTACAATACCTTTCATAATTTCCCTCTTTGATAAACAGCTGTGGTTTTGGTCCGAAGTTAAAAACACGATAAAGGTAAAAGTCTTTGACCCTTGTCTTGGCAAAGCTTATTTCATTTCTTGTTAGGTAGATTGGAGTTTCTTTTGACAATTTGGTAGTCTTTACTTCAACATAACGGTCAGTCCCATTCGTATTTCTCGAAAGAATATCATAACCAGTTCCATCTCCTCTCTCTTTTGAAACCCATTCAATTTTATCTACTAAATTTTCTTTTCCTGCTTTAATTAGTCGCCATTGCTCGTAAGCGATAACTAGCTTTTCTCCTTCTTCCCCAAGATTGCGATTGTTTTGTTCCCTTTCTAAGTAATTAATTTTAATTGGCCGGTAAGTTGGTTCTGTTTCTTGTACCTGTGAAGGTTCGGGTTCGTCATCAACAAACGTTTCAAAATTTATTTGATCGTGAGCAGCAGCAATAATCATATCTGCAAAACGTTCGAATTTTGGTTCAAGGTTATTGCGATGATCTTTTAAAAAAAAGGCAACGTTATCTTCTAAAATTTGCTGGTAATTACTTCTTGGTTTATATCCTTTAATGTAGGGTTGTCCGAGTTTCGCTAGAACGGCACTTATATTTTGATGTTTGAATTCCACAGATCCATTAGAACGATTATTAAGAAGCGGGAGCAACGTCTGCCTGTGCGTGGATTTATTATACTTCTGCTGCTCCAATTCAAGTTGAAGCATTCTGAAATAGTCTTGAACTATAAGGCCAACTTCTTTCTTTGTCCAATCTTCATTCATAGCAGAGATAATTAAAGATAATGTTTAAACGTGACTTAAAGGCAAATGCACTACGACAGCATATAGGTAATTTGTGTCTTAAAACATACCGGTTATTTATTCTAATTCTTGCAGATTTAATTCAAAATTGACATATGTATAAGCCAACAGCGAAAGGATATTTTTCAGGATGCGGTGGTATGGAGCTCGGTGCTCTACTTGCAGGAATTGAAATAGTGCAATCTCTTGATCTTGATAGAGAAGCCACAGACTGTATGAGCCGGAATAACCATTACTTCAAGCACAAAATTTTAAATAGTGATATAAAGGACAAAACTGTTTTGGAACAACCTAAAACTGATATTATCATTGGAACATACCCATGTACTAAATACTCTCCAATTGCTGATATACACGGAACAAGGACAGGGGATGATCTTTTTTTGCATTTCTTTCGACATATTGCTATAGAACAACCTGAAATGTACATTGTCGAGAATGTACCGGGAATGAGAAAGTTCAATGTAGTAATGGAGGCGATGACTAAGTTACCGAATTACTACGTAAATATTTTTTGTCCAGTTGATGCTGCAAATTGGTTACCACAGCGAAGGAAAAGGCTTATACTCTTTGGTACAAAAAAGAAATATTCGATACTTGAACCAGAGCAACCCGCAAAAAGAGTTCGATTAAAAGATATACTTGAACGGCATCCAGAAGTTGAAATTCCGGACTATATAGTAAAAAGGATTAAAGGGAAATATAGAGACAAACCCATTATAGTTGATCCGAATGTATCAGAATCGCTTGCTCCGACTTGTGTCGCTCACTATGCAAAAGATCTAAGTACAAGACTTGTTATGGATAAGAGATACCCGTACGGACTTAGACCTTTTTCTGTTAGGGAATATGCCAGGCTTCAGGGATTTCCTGACGACTTCATTTTTGAAAACAAAAGAAGTTCGTACCGATTAATTGGAAATGCTGTACCAGTTGATATGGGAAAATGGATAGGAAATATTGCAATGCGATATTTCAACTAACAATCACTTTTAAATATTGAGGCGCATTAAGATTACAGTGGTACTTAATTGGCTAAAATACAACCTAAATTTCCCTTAAATCCCTCCTCCACCCAACAAGTATTATTTTTCAATATCCCGTATTAAATTTTAGCTACAGGCTTCCCTTTTATTGCAGTGTCAACGAGATAAGCCATGAAATCCGCAAACGGCCTGATATTCATTTCAACACTTGCATTTTCCAAAGTTTCCATATATCAGTTTACGTTCTTCAACCGGGA
>JANOHQ010000391.1:0-2532 GCA_031406595.1 Chitinophagaceae bacterium | reverse complement strand
TGATACCCGAAACACCACTGCCACTGCGGGATTCAAATACTTCTCCTACTTTATACTGCCAGTAGCCTTTCAGATCAATAGTGTCATTACCTGCAAATACACAATAGGGTTTGTCAGGAACAAATCCCCCCTTGCCATTTGTATTGATTACTTTAATAACAAAAATATTTTTACCGGCCTTCAACAGATCAGCAGGTACATTATATCTCCTCTGTGGATACATATAAGTGGTATTGCCTACCTGTTTGCCATTGATATATAATATATCCGCATCCACGATCCTTCCGAGAAAAACCCTTCCGGGTTTGCCTGTCATCGAAGCAGGTATGTCAATTTCCTTTCTGTACCAAACAATACCATTCAGATCTTTAAGACCCTGGTCTTCCCAATAGCCGGGTATATTAATAGTACGCCAGCCTTTTGGCTGATAGGAAATATCATACCAGTGTACCAGGCCCGTCAATCCTTTATCGATCGGTTTTGCAGGCCTGGCTTGCATAGCCGCAGCGGCTTTCCTGTTCAGGTCATTTACATATGAACTGTCTTTATTTTTCTGTATGGTCGTTTGTATGCCCGGAAATTCTTTCAAACCCTCCTCACTTGTCCACGCTTCAATGGGGCTGCCGCCAACACTGGCATTGATCAAACCGATAGGTATATGGTATTTTTCATAGAGCTTCCGGGCAAAAAAATAAGCGACCGCGGAAAAAGGCCGCACGTCGACAGGGTTGGCCCATTTCCAGTAGCCGGTAGGCAGATCATCTTTTGGTCCGGTAAGACTGGTGATCGTGGGGATCCAGAAATGCCGTATTTCAGGATAGTTGGCTTGTGCAATATCATTGGCATAGGTCACATCATGGATATTCAATTGGTGCACCATATTGGATTGTCCCGAACATATCCATACATCACCGATAAGGATGTCTTTTAAAGAAATCCTGTTGCTGGCCGATATATCCATGGTATAAGGGCCGCCTGCCTTCATCGGAGGCAGCTGCAACAACCATTTTCCATCTGCTCCCGCGGCAGTTTTGTAATTCTTACTATTGAATCTGACAGTGATTTTTTCTTTGGGTGATGCCCAGCCCCAGATATTTATTTTAGCATCCCGCTGTAGTATCATGCTGTCCCTTACCAGTTGCGGAAGTTTTACCTGCGCTGAAGTTGTTTGTAGTAAAACAACGGAAAGGACAGCAGCTATATACAATCTTTTTTTTCTCATATCAATTTCTCCATTGAAATGCGAAGTATCCGTATTGTTGTTTATCAATATTCATCATACTAATCCTTTTTTTGCATGAACTGGCTGGATCCGTACTTGTTCAATTGAAATCCATTGATCTTACTATCCGTGACGCTGAAATAAATAGTAAGAAATTCTGCTGTTGAATAAAATTCTTTTTCGCCGGCAGCGTAAAGGAGGTATTTGTTATTGGCGGAATAATACAATACCAGTGAGCTATTCTCCTGTTTTAACTCGATCGTATTGCCAGTTCCCGATACATATTTGCCGGTGTACCTGTTTAGTAAGGCGGGGTCCGGTTCCAATTTTGGTCTTTCAAATATGTATTGCATACCCCGGCTGTAGGTCTCGCTCTTGGTACCTGAATGTCCCGTGTTCTCCAGGACCTTTGACCGTACACTTATTCCCGGATGATCCCTGTTTAAAAGTGTCGAAGCAAATTTTTCATAACCCAATCTGCTTCTCTCCACATCACCAATGGTCATATAGACACGAACGGGATGAGACAATTTTTTTTGAAGAAAATCTTTTTCATATTGGTACAGTACTTCCCGGTCCCAGCCGATAGCAGGGCTGGCCGCTGCATAACCAGTGAAGAGTTCAGGTTGTGTGAACAATGTATATATTGTTATCAACCCGCCCAACGAACAACCCATCAGTGACCGGTTATCGGGGTCAGCTTTGTAATTGGTTTCAATGAAAGGAAAGAGTTCGCTTTTCATGAAAGACAGGAAGCGATCGGCAGCCCCGCTTTGCTTTAGTCTTCCGTCGTTGGTAGGGGTATAGTCCCTTGCACGCAAGCTATCCGGATTGGGCTTTTTACCACCCCATGTTACACCCACGATGATCAGTTCAGGAATAAAACCATCATAGTACTGCTGACCATAGATGGACTTCAACAATGGAAAATCCCATTGTGAATCCATCAGGTAAATAACGGGATACTTTTTATTACTCGTAGCATGACCACCGGGCAATAATATCTGTAATTCATATTCCTGCCCGGTTACGATCGAAGAACTGATCTTTCTTATTTCCGTGCCAGGAAGTTCTACCCGGGGGTATTGAGTAAAACCTTTCCCGGTGATCAATAGCAGCAGTATAAAAAGCGTTTTTTTCATGCCTGTTGTGTTTAATAGACGGATTCATTCCATCTCAGCTCATTTTTTAGTTGCTCTATACTTGTTTGTTTGCCGATAGTAATACATTCAATGCCGGCGATTGCTGCAAAGTCCTGGAGCATGGCTGTACCGCTGCGCTCCGCCTCCCGATAGGCTTCGAGCGCGGCG
>JANOHQ010000263.1:0-11200 GCA_031406595.1 Chitinophagaceae bacterium | reverse complement strand
CCCACATCTCCCTGCAACAGGCGATTCATTTGTCTCCCGGTGGCTGTATCATTGCGAATTTCCTTGATGACTCTTTTTTGTGCACCTGTCAACTGGAACGGCAGGTGGTCTTTGAAAAAACTATTGAAAAGTTCTCCCACTTTATCAAATACCACTCCTTTTGAAAAACGATGCCGGATGCTGCGCAATAAATGCACCCGGAGTTGTGCAATGAATAATTCTTCAAATTTCAATCGCTTGACCGCTTCGTCATACTCCGCGACCGATTGCGGGAAATGTATCTGCCGGCAGGCACGGAAACGGCTGAGCAGTTTTAATTGTTTTACGATACCAGCCGGTAAATTCTCGGGTATATCTTTCTCCTGCAGCATGGCCACGAGAACCTGTGTCAGTTTCCCGATCTGTCTTCCGCCTAATCCTCTTGCCTTTAATTTTTCGGTAGTGGAATAAACCGGTTCGAGAAAATTCTTAGCTGTGTTCGGCTGTCCGCTGGTCAGTAGTTCTATTTCGGGGTGTACGATCTGCGGGCGGCCATTATAAAAACCCACTCTTCCATATACCAGGTACGATTGACCCGGCTCGAGTATCTTCTGCACCCAGGGAATTCCCTGGAACCAGGTCAGTTCCAATGAGCCTGTTTTGTCTTTTAGTTCGGCCACCATTCTTTTGCCTGCCCGCTGGCCCACCACTTCAAAGCTGACCAGCACACCAGCCACCTGCGCATAACCAGCTTCCCCGGCCAGTGGGTTGCTTTGCTCAGCAAGGTCTTTGATCAAATTGATCTTTGTGCGATCGATATGACGATAAGGAAAATGATCGAGCAGGTCGCCAAAGGTGAAAATGCTCAATTCCTTCTTCAGCAGATCGGCTCTTTGCGGGCCAACTCCTTTGAGGTATTCAATGGGGTTTGATAATATGTGGGATGAAAAGGAAATGGGAATGTGTTTGTACAAAAATAAGTTACGGCGAACTGCTTCACAGTTTTTTATAGTAGCTACTGACGTAACTGATTTTTAACCACAGAGTACACAGGAGAATACACACAGAGTGCTCAGAGGATTTGCTGACGCAAATTGGGGTACCTACTGATTCATTAAAACAAGCGATAACTACGCTTAGTCTTTGCATAAAACCCCACTAGCCACTTGCCAAACCCCACTACCCTGTCCCTACTCCATTACCTGCCGCATCGATTTTTCCCACAACACCGATTGCCGTCCTTTGACAAATTTCACAAATCCTTTTACCAGGCAATAATTCATAAAAACAAAATAGAAGGGAATGGCCAGTATCCCGCATCTTTTACCGGCCCGAACGAATAACCAACCGACCAACGCAAACACGTAAAAACCGATCTGCGCATACAGTACCCGGTTATAAAAATCCGCGTGCGGCGGATGAGTAACTATCCAGCTGTTCGACAACAATAAAACGATCAGCATGACCGGGCAAAATATCCAGCGCAATAACCTGCGGGAGAGATATTGGAAACTGAGCAATGGATGTTTAAAAACATTGAGGCATTCTTTCAGGTATCCCACCGACTGATAAGCACCTGCCGATATTCTTACTTTTCTTTTTTCTTCCTCTGCGAGCGAAGCGGATGGCAGTTCAATGGCAAATGCCCCGGGTTCGTATTCGATTTTATATCCCTGCAGGCAGATCTGCATCGAGATCACGAAATCATCCAGTATCAGGTCGTCGTTCAATTCCCGGAACAGGGCGGTCCGGATAGAAAATAATTCTCCCGCGGCACCCGTTACCGTATTCAAGCCGGCATCCAGTTTTTTCATAAAGGACTCGTACTGCCAGTACAGTCCTTCCGCTTCGCCTACAGCAGACACTTCATGATTGCGCAGTATCTTTTTCTCACCCGCCACGCCGCCGGTTCTTTCATCCGCATAATGTGCCGTGATCTTCCTGATACAGGCTTCATTCAGCATGGTGTTAGCATCACTGAATACCACCAATCCTGTTTGTACCTGCTGCATCGCCCTTTTGATGGCGGCATACTTGCCCTTTCTTTCCGGCTGGTGCAATAAACGAAGGGCGGGATACTGCTGAATGATCTTTACTGAGTCATCGACAGAGCCATCGGTAACGAAGAGTAATTGTAATTTTTCAGTGGGATAATCGATGGCCAGGGTATTTTTTATCTTTTGGACCAGTATCTTTTCTTCGTTGTAGGCCGTTACGATCAGCGTGATGGATGGTAGATCACCCGGGGTCTTTTTTTTCGTTGAGAAGGGTACGAGTTTTTTCAAACCGATCAGTACCAGCACCAAAATACCATAGCCGATATAGCAGTAAAACAGGATCCCAAAGCTGATCCAGAAGAATATGATGAGTAATTGGGTCATTCCTGCATGTGAAAATTACGGTCGTGTTATCGCAAATATCCCAAGATGTTGTTGAAAAACTGCACCCTGTTAAAGCGAAATATGTTTTTTGACAAAACAACTAAAAAAAACCTTGCCAAATCCATTACCGGACCCTATTTTACAATCAGAACCAGTATCAAGAACCAATATCCATCCCGTGCATACGGGAACCAAAACAACGTACATGAAAAGCCACCCGTACTTTTTGCAGCTCGACCTGTATTTCGGCGACTATAAGTTTGCCCTCCTTTGTTTTATCACCGCATTCGTGGTAACACTGATCACTATTCCACCGATCATCAGCCTCATTAAAAAGTATAAGTTGTATGATATGCCGGATGCCCGTAAGGAGCATTCTGCACCTATCCCTACCATGGGTGGTATCGCGATCATCGCGGGAATGATGACGGCGCTTTTTATGTGGTTCCCCTTTAGCACAGCCATTGCGCAGATCAGTTTTTTCTTTTCGATCGCTGTACTCTTTGCAATGGGGATCATGGATGACCTGAAAGATCTTTCTGCAAAATATAAATTCATTGTCCAGGCCTGCCTCGCTGCACTGATCGCCCTCTCGGGTATCCGTATCACTTCGTTTGACGGGCTTTTTGGTATTTACGAATTATCGCTTACTGCCCAATATACTTTTACCTTCCTGGCGATCGTGGGCATCACCAATGCCTTTAACCTGATCGACGGGATCGATGGACTGGCCGGTGGCCTGGGCTTTATGAGCCTGGTTACTGTGGGATTGTTTCTCACCATGAGCGGAGATATCAATACGGCACTGATCGCCTTCGCACTGGCGGGTGGAATTCTTGCCTTCATGTATTTCAACCTCAACCCTGCGAGAATATTTATGGGTGATACCGGTTCCCTGGTGCTTGGTTTCGTGGTGGCCGTATTATGTATACGATTAATACAGGTAAATGGCATATCGCCCAACCCTGTATTACCCAATGCTCCTGTATTTGTGCTGGGCATCGTACTGATCCCGGTCTTTGATACGCTGCGTGTATTTGCCACGCGGATATGGAAAGGCGGCTCGCCTTTTGTAGCTGATAAAACACATATTCATCACCTGCTTACCAACCAGGGATTCAGTCATGCATTTGCTGCCAAGCTGATCTGCTTTATCCATGGCATTGTATTAATAGAAGTATACTGGTTGCGTTCGTTGAGACAGGAGATCGTGCTTGCCGTGTTAATCGCCTTTATGCTGTTAACAGCTGTACTGTTGAAAAACCTGGGGCTGATCACTGGCAAGAAAAATTCTGCGGTACAGGTGGATTAATACATTTCTTGCTGCGTACGCGGCGGAGCGGCGGACGCAGTCGTTATCTTTGCTCCTCTGCGAGAAATCTTAAGCAATTACAAAGAAGGGAAGATGCCACACATCAGAAAGTTACACAAAGTGGTCCTGCCGCACATGTGTCAGACGCTCTGCGAGACGTCAGACACCCAAGCAAAGCTGTATAAACTGATCTGACTTATTTTTCAGGCATGTCGTGGGTTGATTTTTGTTTGATTACCCGGAATGAAATACCCAGTTGTGCTGCGCTGGTCTTATTGGATTCCGTGCTGGAGGGAATGATATCTGTCATTCCGAAATTATACCGGCCATATATACCGATACGTTGGCTGATAGCGAACCCCGCGCCGAAGTTGAGCGCAAACTGCCCATTGGAAAAACTTCTTTTCATGTTCATATCATCTGTGCCCAATCCTTTACTGTGTGCGGCTACAAGAACGGATAACTGCGGACCGGCTTCCAGGTAAAAACGCGGTTTCAGGCTGTAGCGGAACATGATGGGAAGAACGGCGTAGTCGAGTGTAATAAGGCCTTGTGTTGTTGCGTGCTCTTCGCCGTCACCCGGTATAGTATAATGCTGTCCTTCGCCTGAATACAACAATTCCGGCTGAACGCTCCAGTTTTTGTTCAATGTTGCATGAACAAATATCCCTGCATGGAAATTCACCCGGTGATCCCCGGTATAACCGCTAATACCGGTGTAATTGACACCGGCCTTTAAACCAGCATAGGGCTGTGCCAATGCGGTAAGTGCAAACAGGCAGAGGACTACAAGCAAGAGTATAGATCTTGGGTTTTTCATAAATATTGGTTTTGCTGATAAGTTGCAAAGCCAGTGCCAATGAGAATAGACAAATAGATGAGTGATTGAGAGACAATGAATTTATTTTTTCCACCGTAAAAATCAGTAGGAGAAAAGAATGATAGGGGCGTTGATCTTACATAATTGTCCGTAAAAAACCTGTGCGGATAGAATAATCCATACTTCACAAGCAATGTTCAATGCTCAGCTTATCCTTTTTTCCCTGCAAGAGACTGTTGCAAAAACAGTGAAAAAGCACTTCAATAAACCATTGCTGATAGAGAACGAATCCGTTAGTTACAGATAGCACTCGAAATTCCGGGATAAACGGTTGATGAGTGGGATGTAAAATCCTGGCAAAAAAAATACCGCCGTTTATCCCAATTAACTAGCCTTCGATACGATATACGAATATATTCGTGGAAAGTATAGTGCCATGAAAAAAAACCTACTGCGCCCTGCCCTGGCAGGATGTATCGCTATTTTTTTCCTGTTCACGTCCACAGGAAATGCGCAATCAAAAAGTTTTAAGATCTCAGGGGTCATTCAGGACAGCGCCCGGAAGCCACTTGCCTTTGTGACCGTCAGCCTGTTCAAACAACAGCAACTGCAGAACCTGCTCCGGAGTTCTTACACCAATGATGCCGGGAAGTTCCAGTTCAATGCTGTCGATACCGGGACGTATACGGTTATCGTTAGCCATACCGGTTTTGCAGAGAAGCAGGAAGATATCACGGTGACCGATAAAGACATTGCGATGACTGATATCGGCCTGGCACGGGCGGCGGCCAGCTTGCAGGGTGTTACGGTCACGAGCCGAAAACCTCTTATCGAACAAACTGATGATAAGATCATCTTCAATGTGGAGAATGATCCGGCCACGAAAACTGAAACCGCGATCGATATATTGCGGAAGACCCCCTTTGTAAGCGTTGACGGAGATGATAATGTACAGGTGAATGGGCAGACCAATTTCAAAGTCCTGCTCAATGGAAGAGAGACAGCCATGTTTGCACAAAATGTGAAAGAAGCACTGAAAGGTTTTCCCGGTGCATTGATCACGAAGATCGAAGTGATCACGTCTCCTTCCGCCAAATATGATGGCGAAGGCGTGGGTGGCGTATTGAATATCATCACGAAGAAAAAAGTGGCAGGGTACAACGGTTCAATCTCCTCCAACTACAGCACCACAAGATGGTACAATATCAATGGTAACTTCAGCGCCAAATTCGGGAAGCTGGGCATCACAATGTTCTACGGAGCAGGTGGCACTACGGGACAAACGGGAAAGAACCTGACACAAACGACTGCCTTCGTACCGGGTCTATTCACAAAGCGAACGCTTAAAGGCGATCGCTGGATGAAGAATTTCTGGAACAACGGAAATGCAGAATTTAGTTATGAGTTTGATAGCCTCAACACGGTCAGCAGTTATGGCAATATCAGTGGCGGGTACAACCGGTACACTCTCGATCAAACGGTCACCACCGATTTCAGCTCCGCTCCCCCTTCGGTAAGCTACTACGATCTTGCCGGCCGCAATGAATATCCCACGATCAGTGTGGGTACGGATTATATCCGGAAATTCCGGAACAACAAGGAAAAAGAATTCAGTGTACGGTTAAACAGTGAGTTTGGAAAAGCCAATACCTTTCTGAACAGTATACAGGACAATCCCGGCACCGATCGCTTTATCGTGAATAACAGTTATGCCAACAACAAACAATACACGATCCAGTCGGACTATATCCATCCTTTCAAGAACAACAGGAAACTGGAGAGCGGGGTAAAAGCCATTTTGCGCCGTGCCAGTTCAGATTTTGAAAGCCTGATCAAGTATGATGAGGGGCATGACTATAAAATAAATCCTTCGAACACGGACAATTTCAGGTACAACCAGGATGTGTACAGCGTTTACAGTACCTATAGTTTTAAAATAAAGAAAACCAATTTCCGGTTCGGTGCAAGAGTCGAACATACCAGTGTGGATGGCCACTTCAGCAACTCGGAAACGAAGGTCAATCAAACGTATACCACGTTCCTTCCCAACCTGCAATCGACTACCAAGCTGAGCAATACCCTTACCATGGTATTGGGATACCAGAAGCGGCTTCAACGTCCTTTTATCTGGAACCTGAATCCTTTTGTGAACAATAATGATTCACTGAACATTTCTTATGGCAACCCCGGCCTGGCACCGCAGACCATTAACAGTTTTTCAGTACAGACAAGGATCATGAAGGGTGGAACCTTTGCCGGTCTTACATTCGAAGCGAGTTATAGCGGGAATAAGATATTGCAATTTGCCACATTTGACCCCGGCACCGGTGTTACCAAAACAACCAGTCTGAATATCGGGAAGGAACTGCAGATAAGCGTTACCGGTAATATCAGTATGAAGATCAACCCCGACTGGAATGTATTCCTGAATGGTAATGTCCGTTACAATAAAGTAAGGAACAGTCAGCTGAAAAGCCAGGTCAACAGCGGGATCGGCGGTAATGCCAACCTGAATACCAGTTATAAGATCAATAAAAAATTCACAGTCTCCGGCTACAGTGGATTCTGGAGAGGACCCGTTACCATCCAGAGCAGTTTCCCGTTGAATATCTGGTATGGCGCGGGAATGGGTGTCAAATGGTTCAAAGAGAAACTCACCACTTCATTGATGGCTTCCAATTTCTTTCAAAAGACAAGAGATTGGCGGATGGTGACCACCGATCCTTATTTCCAGACCTCGTCAACCACAACGATGCCTTTCCGTGGTATCAACCTGAGCCTGACCTGGAATTTTGGAAAGATGACGGAGAATGTTTCGAGAAAAAAAGGCGTTAATAACGATGACCTGTTGGGAAACGGTCAGAGTAATTAAAAGCCGATGATTATCAAAGCAGAGTATAAGCCCCGTTTCCACGGGGTTTATTTTTTCTACGCGGCCATCTTACATGAATCGGTTGTAATATTTAAAAAGTTTGAGCACAAACAGGCCCAGGTTATTGCTGGGGGGAAAGTATTCATTGAACAGACTTAGTCTTCCGTCTTTACTGAATCGGCTTGACAGGTTCTTCCATGCTTCCGGCCAGTAGATCCCTGATTTATTTATGAGGGTTTGGTTGATCTCATCGATAAGGGGATCGTTGATGGATCCGGCCCCGGTCTTTTTTGACCCGATCACCTGTACATCGGGGTTGATACTTGCAATACTTATAGCTTTGTTATATCCCCCGCAGGAGCCGAGTACTGCCAGCTTCACAGATGGTGTCAGTCTTTTCATTGTTCTATCCAGGTGATAGCTATGTCCGCGGTGAACCAGTATGGTTGGCTGCAATGATTGCTCTTTCAACCATGCGATCAAATTATCCTGGGCCCTTCCATCCAGTTCTTCTTTGATATCCAGTGGCAGGTTTGCATAGATCGTCAACGGCTGGCCGGCCAGGGACCGGACGCTGACCCAGTTCTCATTCTTTACCAACTCCCATTTGTTTTTATCCGTAAATAATTTCAAGAAGTTGTTGAAGGAAACCACTCCGTCCTCATCGCCATAAAAAAGTACCAGCTCCACGATCTCTCCCTTTTCATTTTCCAGTGAGGATCTTTTCAATGACTCGTAGTCGCCCAGTGTTGCCCACAATTTGTTCAAGCCATCCTTTTGCCCGACCTGGTTAAATACATCCAATAGTATATTATACAAACGCATCCCGAGATAATGCTGGCCGTCCGTGCAACGGATCAAATTGGACTGCAGCCCGGCTTCTATCAACTCACTTCCATCAGTTCCGGGTGCGAGTGCGGCGATAGCATCGGCGATATCCATTGCTTTTTCCAATGCAGAGTTTTCATCCTGCTCAATCCCGGTAATGAACTTTGATAGCAGTTCCTTCATTCTTGCCGGTGACAACTTAGTCAAAAAATCACTCAACACGTTGTAATTCGCTGCCAGCCGGGTAAAGACCCGGAAATTATCATACTGGACAATATCGAACAAGGAATCTGCGGGACGGTTGTTGAAATCCGCCATCATTCTTTTATAGAGACCCAAAAAACTGGAAGTATATAATTCTTCCCCGCAACTGGTGATGATATAATAAATATCGTGGGCGCGCAAACCCTTTACAGAAGAAAAGCGCACTGACTCCGTGTCGTTGTGCCGGTCATTGACCTCGTTCACGTAAAAGGAAATAGCTTTTTGTTTGATACCGTTGCGCAATGGTTTCAGGAAGATCGGATCAGCCTCCCCTGAAACGATCTCCGCCTGCAATGTATTTACGAGCAACTTAAAATAAGTTGGCGCCTCCTTTCTCTTAGTAAGTATCTCTTCCGGGGTAATTTTCTTTTCTGCTATCTGTGTCACAAAGGGCAACAATTCAGACGCATGCTTGTCAGCCGAAAGCGCCGCGATCTCTTTCAGGTAAATATTGTCGGTGCTAAGTATCTTATCCTGTACACCAGTCCTGTCCCTGTTCAGGTAGTAAACCATCTTTAAGGGGTCATCCGCCGCTGCATCGAGTAACAGCGAATCGCTGAAACGAAATCCAGGTCTTGTCTCCAGGAACTGCAGAATGAACCCGGGAGAAGAAGCCATTCGTTTGTAAACCGCGATATCGTCGAGGAGGTGATATTGCTGGTACTGGCTGAATGCCGATGCCATTAATTGACTGCGGCGCGGTCCGGTCATCGCCAGTACCGGGCTCAACGGTTTATCAGACAGAACGGCCATCAACACCTTCTTATATGAATGCAGGGCGCCGGGAATATCATAGATATCAAGATTCTGCCTTGCCAGGTTCAGGCTAAGTTCTTTCATAAAATAAATAAGACTTCTTAGAGCCTTATCTCTTTCAATGGTTGTTAACTCAACTGCGTTGAGGAGATAGGCATGAATGCTGTTCACTTCCGATTCGAAATAATCTGCCAGCGGGTGGACGATCGCGGAATCAATAGAAATGGTTTTAAGATTATGAGTGAATTCACCCTTTACCGCCTCCACGGTGGCCCCATTCAGTGTACGGGGTTGCGCAGATAAATAACAGGGCAGCATAAATAACGGGGTCAACAAAAACAAGATCATTTTACGCATATATAAAATTATTACGCAATGTTTTCCTGCACCACGCCCTTCCAGTCTTTCAAAAACGTGCCAGACCCTAATTACCAGTGAACTATGATAAAGGGTATACGGGTTTTGTTGCCTGGGGAAGAAAACCGGGGATTATATTGGACACATCCCATGTTTACCGTTGGTATAACTTTTGGAACTACTGTTACTATAAAAAATAGATGAACTGGCCTTTCATCAATTTTTGCAAACCGACAAAACAAACAGAACACAGAAACAAAAAATGAATTGACAAACTTTTTATTCATTTAAAATCATTTATTATTTAAATTTTACTTTATGAAACGAATAATTTTATTAGCACTGCTATGTGGTGGGATCAGTACCGCCTACACACAGGGCACCCCGGAAGCAAAAACCACTTATACCGTATCGGGCGGTCTGCTCGGAGCCGCGAACCTGGCTGATTTCAGGGTTACCGGTAGTAATTCTAATGGTATCGATTACGATACCAAACTAGGTTGGTCATTTGGCGCCTGGTTAAATTTGCCGCTGGGGAGAGCCTTCTCCATTGAACCACAGGTGATGTACAGTTCCTACCGCTATGTTACCCAAACTACAAACCCCGTCTTACTTACTAACGGAAGCATCCGTTATGTATCGATACCCCTGTTGCTGAAAATTCATGCAAGTGAGCGGGTAGCCATCACAGTGGGGCCACAAGTGGATTTAGTTACCTCAATTGATGATAAAAACAACCTGGCTGTGAAATCAGACTTCAACAAAACCAGTCTTTCTTTATCAGCAGGTGTGGAGATCTTTCCCCATGGAGTCGTAACTCCTTTCGCCCGTTATATACATGGTATGAGTAATATGGATAACCGTGTGGGGCATAGTTCAACGCAGGAATATAAAAATCAGAACATACAGATCGGTTTGAAAGTAAAATTATTTGGAAAGAAAAAAGAAACGTACCAGGCAGCTCCTACGCCGGTTATCGTAATCCCGGATTCAGATGGTGATGGCATTAAGGATGACATAGACAAATGTCCCAACGTTCCCGGTTTAGCTAAATACGAAGGTTGTCCCGTACCGGATAGTGATGGTGATGGTATCAATGATGAACTGGACAAATGTCCTAACGTAGCCGGCATAGCTAAATATGAAGGTTGCCCGATACCTGATAGTGATGGCGATGGCATCAATGATGAAGAAGATAAATGTCCTACTGTAGCCGGTACCGCCAAATACGAAGGTTGCCCGATACCTGATAATGACGGCGACGGTATCAACAATGAAGAAGACAAATGTCCCGATATCGCAGGTACAGCAGCCAACAATGGTTGTCCTGATGTACCGGCCAACGTGAGTAAAACAATTGGCCTTGCTGCACAGAACATTTCTTTTGGTGCTACCAATGCAAAACTGACCACAAGATCTAATGCATCTCTGGATAAAGTAGTAACCATTATGAATGAGAATCCTGCTTTAAAGATCAGGGTGGAAGGACACACAGACAACGTTGGTGATGATGATGCCAACGAAGATCTAAGTGAAGCCCGTGCAGAAGCGGTAAAAGCCTACCTGGTGAGCAAGGGTGTTAGCGAAGACCGTATCAAAACAGAAGGATTTGGTGAAACAACTCCGATCGC
>JANOHQ010000378.1:0-3212 GCA_031406595.1 Chitinophagaceae bacterium | reverse complement strand
GCTTTCCGGATCATCGAAGACGAATTGGGTGATCCCATCAAAAAAGTATTTGCCCACCTCGAACCTAAACCGATTGCTTCAGCGTCCATCGGGCAGGTGTACCGCGGCACACTGCTTACGGGGGAAGAAGTAGTGGTGAAGGTCCAGCGTCCCGCGATCAAGAGTAAGATTAAACTCGACCTGGTGCTGATGAAGATCCTGGCCAGACAGGCGATCAAAAACTATCCCGAACTGGCGCATTTTAATGTGGTGGGTTTTGTAGAAGATTTTGGTGAAAATATTATGCGGGAACTGGACTATACCAACGAAGCTTCCAATATGAAACGTTTCGCGGCTATGTTCCAGGATGACGATACTATTTATATCCCACAGGTCGCTTCCCAGTTCACTTCGCAGCGCTTACTGATCATGGAATACGTGACCGGCTTGCGCCCGGATGACCCAACCGCCCTGAAAGATGCGGGGTTCAGTACGCAAAAGATCGCAGAGAATGGTACCCATATCATACTAAAGATGATATTGAAACATGGTTTCTTTCATGCCGACCCGCACCCGGGAAATATTTTTATCCGGGGAGACAACCAGATCGTACTGATCGATCATGGAATGGCGGCTACCCTGAAACCAAAACAGATACAGGCCCTGATTAATTTCATGCTGGGCTTTGCCAAACAGGATTCCCGGAAACTGACAAAGGCCTTGCTCGCACTCTGCGATGTATCGTATTTCAAACATTTTGAAGACCTCGAATTCGAGATCAGTGAGGTGATGAAACGATACAATTATATTTCCTACGAGCAGGTGGATATGTCGCAGGTGATGTCAGAAACACTCAAGAATATTGTCAAGTATGACCTGAAGATCCCCGGCAACCTGTTCATGCTGATCAAAACGATCGCCACGATCCAGAAGTTTGCAGAGAATCTCGATGCCAATATTTCGCTGGCGGATATGGTGAAACCTTATGCTATCGATAAGATCAAAGAAAAATTCAGTTTTAAAGCGATCCTGAATAAAGTGATGAGTTCGGCAGAAGATTATATCTATTTTATCGACAAATTCCCCCGCGATGTAAAAGAAGTAATGAGTAATCTCAAAAGGGGTGTGCTGAAACATGAGATCAATCTTGATGAAGACAGTTATACCAACAAAGCCATGAGGCAGGGTATCAACCGGCTGGGCTTTGTGTTCCTGCTGGGCCTGATGCTGATCTGCTCTACCCTTCTGATGGTGTACAAAAGTGATAAACAGGCTATCCGGATCTTTTTTTATGCCACAGTGATCATATCCGGACTTACCGCACTGCGCTTATTTATCAAGACCAAGTTCAGTTAAAAAAGAAGACTTGCCTGCGAGCAGGAAGTGGGATAGAATCAATGAATCATTGTGTCTTCACCCCATTAGCTACTGGCCGAACCCCACTCGCCAACTCAAACGAACAGGTCTTCTCTTATAAAATTTCATGGATCATCTTCTCACCCTGAAATTGCAAATAACCATTTTTGGTGTTCCGGCGAAATTCATCAGCTGGTTGAAATTACCTTCAATAAAACCACCGATCGGGCCAAATGTGGTAATATTTACAACAGGCGATGGACCGACAAAATGTGATGCCTGGATCGAAGGAGGATAGATCATAAAGCCCTGCTCGACCGGTAATGTGCCCGCCACGAGATTATTGTAAAAAATAAGCCCGAAACTACCTGTGTTGCTGGCTGCCTGGTAGGCGTGAAGATTTGTTTTATTGGTATATATACCCCAGGTACCCGCACTGTCACCTCCCATAAAATGGTCGGGAGGTGCAGCAAAATTATAAGGGACGCCATCAATAATAAACTCCGCGAATTCTGCAGACGACGTGCCGCATGCCTGGAGCGTACCTGCATTGACTGTACCGCTTGTGCCGCTTCCGCTCACCATTGCACTTTGCTGCAGGCCGGTATAATCCACGCCAAGGACCGAATAGTTGATACCACCGTTGCACAACAGGAGCGTATGGGAGAAGCTGCCATTCGTTACCGGGACCACGTAATTATAAGTACCCCCTGTATAAAGGATCGCCACCCCGTTCGTAACATTATTGCCGGCGCAGTTTGTTATGGTCCCTGTTATAGTAAGCGTGTTGGCTGCATTCAATATAGCTGAAATAGTACCCAGGTTAGCGTCTGCGCTGAAGGGGCCGATATTTTGTGAATACGCGACATTGTGACACATATCCAGTATCTGCAACACCAACGCTTCATTCTTTGGAACCTTCCCGCATAGATTTCCTACAGAATCTGTCCAGGCCGTTGCGGAAGACCCGTTGGGTCGTTTGATCCTGACCTGTACATTATTCAAGGGCTGGTTATTGGCCGCATTCACTACTGTCATACAGAGATTGATCAGCGGGAATGGCACATCGCAATTCCAGAAAGAAAAATGACTGACCTGTGCGATATAATTATTTCCAGTCTTAGTGGCGGTGCCTTCCTGTATCCAGCGGCCTTTCACTTCGTCAAAATGCCAGAGATCGATCGTAGATGGTGCCAGGCCTGCAACCGAAGCAGGGAGAGGAAATGTTAGTTCCGCAGTTTTACCCGAAGCGATCTTTAATGATTGTCCGCCTGTTCCTGTCATCTCCACTCCCAGCATACCAAATGTTTCAAGGCCTCTTTCCTCATTGTTCGTGGTGATACCCCTGAGGTCGCCCATTACGATCTCCGGAAGATTGGCAGCTGTGGGATCGATCCAGGTCATAGCAATATTCACTACACCGGTATACGCATTGCCACTTGCATCGGTGACCGCATTGGCCGGCATCACCAGTTTTCCACCGCTACCCAATGTAACCGTACCACCGGTCGAGCCATTGAATGTGCCCGTGGTTGTTTTTGGCAATAGGCGGATACGGAGGTTATGGATCCGGCCGGCAGTAGTGACAAAAGACCTTGCGCCTGTGAAATATCCGGGTTTAACCACTTTCACATAACCATTATTCTTAGAAATATTGATATTGCTGAAACGAAATACACCATACCTGTCCGTTGTGGTGGTGTTGGTTCCGCTTGTTACGGTGGCTCCCATTACCGGCTGGTTATTCTCGTCGATCACGGTTCCCCGCATACCGGCAACCACGGTAATATTATCATTCACACCGGGACCGGTAGTTCCGCCACCGGGACTGGGATCGAACTCCCGCTGGCAACCCGCAAGAAATAAAAGACAGGACA
>JANOHQ010000191.1:0-5792 GCA_031406595.1 Chitinophagaceae bacterium | reverse complement strand
ATTCCTGGCAAAAGAACCATCCCGGACAGCTACATTTATGCGTTGTAATTCCTGGTAAACCACCCTGCCGGCACCCAGGTTCAGGTGTCCAACCTCGGAATTACCCATCTGACCGTCTGGCAGGCCCACTGCCTCACCGCAGGTCACCAGGGTGCTGTTTGGATAGCGGGAATAAAGCGACCTTGTAAAAGGTACATCAGCATGTTGTATTGCATCGGAAGAAGCAACTTTCCCCAGTCCCCAACCGTCCATTATAACCAGGATGACTTTTTTATCTGCCATTTTATTTTATTAACATTTTACGTTAGTACAAATACATTCATTCTCAATGGGCAAATGCCCGTCCGTACCCTGTAAAACTACATTCAAATCCTCTATTTAGAGAACCCGGATGCGGAAAAACTGCTGGTTTTTAGTAGCTTAGTATCCGATGAAAGGCTACATTTACTGTGGCATGTTTTTAGATTAATATACCTATGAAACCTATTTTGTTATGAAACGTCTATTTTCAACCCTGCTGCTTGGTTCCGTCCTCCTGCTGACTGCGTTTACAGCTCAGAAAGGGATTGATGAGGTTATCGGCGCTTTGCGTTCGGGAAACTCAGCCCAGCTTTCTAACTTTTTTGACGAGAGTGTGGAGATCACATTACCGGACAAAAGTGACAATTACAGCAAGGCCCAGGCGCAACTGATCGTCAAAGATTTCTTTGGCAACAACGGTGTGAAGGGATTTGAATTAAAACACAAAGGCGATTCACCCGGTGGTCATTTCTGTATCGGTACATTACAAACCAATGCAGGTAATTACCGTACCAATGTCTTTATGAAAGTAAAGAATGGTAGGGAAGTGGTCAAAGAGATCCGTTTCCAGTCGATCGAGTAACCTGTTTAAAAATATTGGCAAGCCTTCCTGCAAAGGGAGGCTTTTTCTATTATAGCCAGTTTCAAACGGACGAATCAGTAGTTTTGCAGCTATGGATTTTAACGAGCAATTGGATCATTTGATCGGCGAAGCGCTGAAGGAAGATATCGGTAGCGGGGATCATTCTACGTTGTGCAGCATAGCCCCGGGTGCAAAAGGTAAAGCGGTGCTGAAAATAAAGGAGGACGGTATCCTGGCGGGTATGAAAGTGGCGGAAAGGATATTTCATCACAAAGAGCACACGGCAGTATTTACCCCATTTAAGAAAGACGGTGATACGATGGTTTACGGGGAAAAAGCTTTTGAAGTGGAAGCACTGGTGCATACTATTCTTCAATGCGAGCGGCTGGTGCTGAACTGCATGCAACGGATGAGCGGGATCGCGACACTCACGAAGACCTACACTGACAAACTAAAAGGCTATAAGACCCAATTGCTCGATACAAGAAAGACAACCCCTAATTTTCGTTTGTTGGAAAAGGAAGCTGTACGGATTGGCGGGGGTGTCAATCACCGTTTTGGTTTGTATGATATGATTATGCTAAAGGATAACCATATTGATTATTGCGGTGGAATTGAAAAAGCGATCGAAAAAGCCTGGGAATATGTACAGGTAAAAGAACCAGCGCTGAAGATCGAAGTGGAGACAAGAAGCATCGATGATGTGAAAAAAGCAATGGCAATGGGCAAGGGAAAAGTATTCCGGGTGATGCTGGATAATTTTAAACCGGAACAGGTAACCGAAGCAGTTAAAATTATTGGTGAGACATTTGAGACGGAAGCCAGTGGTGGGATCAACCTGGAAAACATTGAATCATATGCAAAAACAGGAGTGGATTATGTAAGTGTGGGGGCCTTGATACACCAGGCGAGGAGTTTGGATTTGAGTTTGAAAGCAGCTCCCTAAATCCCCTCAAGGGGGACTTAAGAAACCATTATTCAATCATTCATAGTACTTGCGCATGAGTAAGAAGAATAAACCCGATATAAGAGGATTTGTTTACAGCACCGACCCTGATTTTTCTTTTAAAGAGGAACAGTCAGTTGCGGCAACACTGACACCGGCACAACAGAAACTGAAAATAAGACTGGATACCAAACACCGGGCAGGTAAAGCCGTAACATTGATCACAGGATTTATTGGCACAGAGGAAGACCTGCAGGACCTGGGAAAGAAACTAAAATCCTTTTGCGGTACCGGTGGTTCGGCCAAGGATGCTGAGATCATTGTGCAGGGTGATCAGCGGGAGAAGGTAGTGCAATGGCTAATTAAGAACGGTTATAAACAGGCTAAGAAAACATAGTCGGCATTTTTGAGCCTATTTTGTTCATTAGCTATTACTCTGAGTGTTTGAAAGCCGTATCTATAAGGTTATGATCATCATCATACAGGTCAATTGAAAAATCGCAATCAATCTTTTCTAAGTCTGCTATAAGCTTGCCAAGATCAGCCGGTCTAATTAATCCATTTACAAAAAAATCCTTACAGTCATTGATCATAAAGTAAGCATATTTATTAGTCATTTTCCAGGAACCTTCACTGAGTTTTTCGATTTTGTCGATACCAGGGAACGAATGAATAAACGCTTCTTTTGAAAGTGTTGTTGTAACAAAAACAGTAAAATTTACTATTTCCTGAATCATGCTTCTCTCTTTATCCTTCAAAGCTGATCTTCCTGTGGCTTCCATCACAATAAGGTTTGTTCTCCGAAGCGCCGCACCTGCATAAAGCCACTGTCCCGGTCTTTGTTTCTTCCCTGCCATCACTGTGTACGATCAGGCATTCGGTTTTGATCAGGTAAGGTCCGTTGGCGCTGACTTCTATCTTCAGTATATTCGCCGCCTCCGCTACTACTTTATCGGTTGATTCTGCGGGAGCTTCATTGTTCAAGTAATAGCTCAATGCGCCGCTGGGACATTTGCGCACCTGCTCAATGATCTTTTCCGTGGAGGCTCCCTCCATTTTGACCCAGGGTTTTTCTCTGGGGTTGAATACTTCGATCAGGCCTTTCCAGCAAATAGTAGAATGAATACAAACCTTAGGCTTCCAAACGACAGTAATTTCATCATTTGTATACTTCAGCGTTTCCTTACCCATGGAAAAGTTTATGGTTTATTGTTTTTGGTTTATGGTTGTTTCAGACCGTCGGTTTCCTATTGGCTGCCAAGGTCGCCTGGATTTGGAATAGTCATCAGGCACAAGTTACATTACAGTTTTTAAAATGCCGGTTATACAGGCTCACTCCGTATTTCAGGAAATTTACAAACTAAAAAGAATCGGCGCAGAGCAACAACAATAAACCATAGACCAAAAACAATAAACCTTTTTATTGGCCTTGTGCCAGCGAGTAAGCTTTCTTTCCTCCCCAACTATTCAGCAATTCAAAAGAACAGATCTTGAAATTGCCGCTCATGCTGACATAGAGTCCGATCACATCCTGCTGGTTCAGCGGTTCGTCACCGATGCTTTCGAAGCGGACATTGTACTGGTTGACCAGGTTGGTATATACAGAGCCCGTCGGCCATACCTGTGTACCGCGGTTACTGATATTGATGAGGTTGAATTTTACGCCGCCATGCCGTTTGCATTTATCAGCGATGGCTGTGGGTTGTTCACCACTTTCAATAAACAGATCCACACCTACAATCGTTTCGGGCTCTCCTTCTTTGGAGATCATCATTGGGTTGGTCTCCAGTTTCAGCGGGGCGGGAGTGCCGGGTTTGTTAGGAATGATCTCCCGTGCACCGATCTCCGGTAACTTGCCGAAGTTGCTGATAATGGCATCGGCAAATTGTGTTGTATTGACAGCTGCTTTTGTTTTATCACCGAAATCACCGGTATGGGTACCGTTCTCTAGCGTATACAACAATGCATTTTCAATGATCGAGGCGTTTTCCGTCAGTCCTACATGACGCAGCATCGCCAACCCGCTTAACAATAATGCAGTAGGGTTGGCAATATTCTTCCCCGCGATATCCGGTGCCGTACCATGCACGGCTTCAAAAATGGAAATATGATCCCCGATATTGGCGGAAGGAGCAAAACCTAATCCGCCGACCAGTCCTGCGCAAAGATCGGACACGATATCTCCCTGCAGGTTGGTCAATACCAATACATCGAACAGGTCGGGTCTTGTTACGAGTTTCATACAGAGATCATCCACGATGATATCATCGGATCTCAATTCAGGATATTCTTTGGCCACTTCCTGGAAACATTCAAGGAACAAACCATCTGTTATCTTCATGATATTGGCCTTGTGCACACAAGTGATGCGCCTGGCTTTTTTTTGTTTCGCCATTTCAAATGCATAGCGGATAACCTGCATACTTCCCGGGCGGGTGATAAAGCGACGGCTCAATGCCACATCGTGGGTGAGCATATGTTCGATGCCACCGTAGGTATCTTCGATATTCTCTCTTACTACGGTAATGTCGATCGGGATACCGGCTTTGCTGAAAACAGTATCCACACCATGCAGAGTTCTGAAATCTCTTTTATTTGCGAAGGTATTCCAGGTCTTGCGGGCGGTAACATTGATGCTTTTCACCCCTGTTCCTTTTGGTGTTTCCATCGGTCCTTTAAAAAGTAAACCAAGTGCTTCAATGGTTACTTTGGCTTCGGGTGTCATGCCGTTATTAAAACCTTTATCAAAGACCCATTTGCCCATATCCACGAAATCATAGTCCAGGGGAACTTTATTGGCCTTAAAAATATGTAACACGGCTTCCATGATCTCGGGACCGATCCCGTCTCCTTTTGCAACTGCTATTTTCATATGATAAAATATTTTCTTACCGTTTAGGGGTTGCGCAAAATTAAGTGCTGCAACCTGAATAGTAAATAAAATACCTCGCCCGGAGGAAAAAGAGAAAAGAAGGGGGAACTTGGATATACCTCTTTTTCTCTTCCTTCTCTGTGCGATAATTTATCCTAGTATTTTTCCTCTTTTAGCGGCAAATCCTCATTTAGTTGGCATCTCCTGCAATTTGTTTATTTTTACTGCATGACCAGCATGATCTCTGAAGGTGTGAAAGTGAGTGTGGAAACATTCTACCAGTCCGACTACAGCAACCCGCTGCAGTCGGAATTTATGTTTGCCTACCGGATCACCCTGGAAAATCATAATACTTTCCCCGTAAAACTCCACCGCCGCCACTGGTACATCTTTGACAGCAATGGCAGTCACCGCGAAGTAGAAGGTGAGGGAGTAGTTGGTGTACAGCCTACCCTGCAACCAGGGGAGAATTATCAATACGTCAGCGGCTGCAACCTCCGCAGCGAAATAGGTAAGATGAACGGCACTTACCAGATGGAAAATCTCCACAGTAAGCAAATGTTTGATGTAAGTATTCCTTCTTTTGAGATGATCGTGCCGTTGAAGAATAATTGATTTGCTGACGCAAATGGGTTTTAGCCACAGATTCCACAGATGGTCACGGATAATTTGTTTACAAAGTCGTGCGGGCTGACGGAAAATTTTGGCCACGAACACAGGATCGACACGCGAAACTTGTTACTTGGGCTGGATCATTTCTTTTTCAATGACCGCTTTGAATTTTTCTAACTCTTCTTTTGTGTAGGTGCCCCTGTTCAGGCCAGTCATCCCATTTGTTACTTGACTCACCACTGTGGGCGCATATAATAATTTATCATTCACTATGAAAGCCAGTTTTGACATGACTGTCATTTTCGTTAAAACATTCAATGTTTTGGTGCCATTCTTGTTTAGTTGCATCCAAAGTGCGGGTTTGCCATTTTCCGTATAAGTGATTTTAATAGTCTTTATTTGTTTCGCGGTGATTAGTGGTTGGGGGTCTATGAAATAAAACACACTGTCTTTATCAAGTATCCTTTTATAGCCGTTTT
>JANOHQ010000186.1:0-2917 GCA_031406595.1 Chitinophagaceae bacterium | reverse complement strand
GCATGAGGTGTCCTCGTCGGCTTTTGCCGATCCTGATCGCAGCAGATGGTACAAAATCGGCCTGGCCGGTTTTTGTTTTGGCAATATTATGTTGATGAGCTTTCCCGAATACCTGGGTATCGATGCCAGTGAAGCGGGTTTACGGAGTATTTTCCGGTGGATCAATTTTGGCCTGGCTATCCCCGTTCTATTGTATTCTGCACTGCCTTTCTACAGCTCTTCCTGGAAAAGCCTGAAGCATAAATTCCTGAATATCGACGCACCCATCGCGCTGGCCATCATCATTACATTTATCCGAAGCGCTTACGAAGTGATCAGCGGAACAGGTGGCGGGTATTTTGACTCCATGAGCGGTATCGTTTTCTTTATGCTGGCAGGCAGGATCGTTCAGGATAAAACCTACCGGCAGCTTTCCTTTGAAAGAGACTATACCTCTTATTTTCCCATCGCTATTTCGGTAATAAAAGATGAAAAAGAGATCCCCACGGTTCTGCATGATATCAAACCGGGCGATACCCTGTTTATCCATCATGAGGAGCTGATTCCGGCGGATGGGATCCTGACAAAAGGAAAAGCGCTGATCGATTACAGTTTTGTAACCGGGGAATCATTACCGGTGTTAAAAGAAATGGGTGAGCTGGTATACGCCGGGGGAAAACAAACCGGGGGAAATATTGAACTACTGGTGATAAAAGAAGTAGCGCAAAGCTACCTCACCCGTTTATGGAACCGGGATGAATTCAAAAAAGGGCAACCGGTCAAACGTGTTTCCTTTGTCCACCTGCTAAGCCGTTACTTCACCTATATCGTTCTTGCTATTGCAGTAGCTACTGCGGTGTACTGGCAGATCTATGATGCATCCACGCTGTGGCCTGCCGTCACTTCCATATTTATCATTGCCTGTCCATGCGCTCTGCTGTTGTCCAACACGTTTACCAATGGAAATATTCTGCAGATTTTGGGCAGGAATCATTTTTACCTGCGAAACGCCCAGGCGATTGAAGACATTGCTAAAACCACCCATATCGTTTTCGATAAAACCGGCACACTTACATCCACCCTGCATCAACATTTTATCTATGAAGGAACAGCGTTGACCAATTACCAGTTGCAACAGGCCGCTGCCCTGGCATCCTGTTCCTCGCACCCGCTTAGCAAAGCACTGTCCGGACAGGTGCAATGGGGAAAGAATATAGAAGTAGTGGGCTTCAAAGAAACACCCGGTGAGGGTATCGAAGGATTTGTAAACGACGACCTGCTGCGGCTGGGGTCGTTTCGTTTTGTAACCGGTAAAACAAACCGGCAATCAGGAACGGCTATTTTCCTCAGCATTGAAAATTGCACAAAGGGATTCTTCCTGTTTAGCAATCATTACCGGGAAGATATTCCTGGCTTACTAAGCCAGCTCAAAAAAAAATACCGGTTGTCCGTTTTGTCAGGTGACAATAATGCTGAAAAGGGGAATTTGGAAAAGCTCTTCGGCAGCCAGGCGGCATTACATTTTCATCAAAACCCTGAAGACAAGCTTCGTTATATAAAACATTTGCAGGGGCAGGGAGAGAAAGTGATGATGATCGGCGACGGTTTGAATGACGCGGGTGCCCTGAAGCAGAGTGATATCGGGATAGCTGTGGCAGAAGAGAGCAATACGTTTACCCCCTCCAGCGATGCCATTATTGAAGGCAGGCAATTATCCAGGCTGGCTAAGTTTATATACTTATGCCGTGCCAACAGGAATATCGTGATCGCCAGCTTTGTATTATCGATCGTATATAATATAATCGGGCTGTTCTTTGCCGTCCAGGGTAGCTTATCCCCGCTGGTAGCGGCTATCCTTATGCCCAGCAGCTCCCTGAGTATCTTACTTCTCACTTTTGGCAGCAGCAGCCTGCTTGCACGCCGCATGAAGTTTTAGCCCCCCCGGGGATGATAAAAATCAGTTTTTGTCTTGATAGCTGTTATGTTTTGCCCGTGATTGCGGGAATACTTTTACGCACTTTAATAACACAACATGAGTGTCATCATTATTCTCCTGGTTGCCAGTATCTCGGTAGCAGCGCTGTTCCTCGGTGCATTTCTATGGGGTGTCAAATCCGGGCAGTTTGAAGATGATTACTCGCCTTCATCGCGTATCCTTTTTGATGACAAGCCACCCTCCTCCTCCAAAGCAAATAAATAACCCGTATGCAAGAATCAACACCCGGAATACAAGTAGAAAAATTTTACTACTATAATAAGATTGTAAAGGCCTTTGGTTTCGCGACAATCTTTTTTGGGATAGTGGGAATGCTGGTTGGTTTATGGGCTGCTATACAGATCTATTACCCCGCTATAAGCCTGAACCTTCCCGCTACCACCTTTGGGCGTTTGCGTCCCTTGCACACCAATGCGATCATTTTTGCATTCGTGGGCAATGCATCGTTTGCCGGAATTTATTATTCCCTGCAGCGGCTTTGCAAAGCAAGAATGTACAGTGATAAACTCAGCTGGATCCATTTCTGGGGCTGGCAGGCGATCATTGTGGGCGCCGCGATCACCCTACCCCTCGGCCTGACGACTGGTGCAGAATATGCAGAATTGATCTGGCCCATCGATATTGCTATCGCACTCGTCTGGATCATTTTTGGTATCAATATGTTTGGTACGATCATTAAAAGAAGAGAGCGCCATTTATATGTTGCTATCTGGTTTTATATCGCTACCTGGGTTACCGTTGCGCTATTGCATATCGTCCGTTCGATCGAGTTGCCTTATTCCGCCACTGGTAGTTACAGCTGGTTTGCCGGTGTACAGGACGCATTGGTACAATGGTGGTACGGTCATAATGCGGTAGCGTTCTTCCTGACCACGCCTGTGCTGGGTTTGATGTATTATTTCCTGCCAAAAGCAGCGAACCGGCCTGTTTATTCATACCGCC
>JANOHQ010000365.1:0-4145 GCA_031406595.1 Chitinophagaceae bacterium | reverse complement strand
CTTATGGATCGAGACTGGGCGCTGCTGCTGGTGGCGAAAACGTGTTCTACAACTACAGAACAAAAGTGCAGGACCTCTCCTTACAAGGTGTAGTAACCCTGAATAACATCCGCTTCCACAAAGCAAAAACAGGATTTAATTTCTATGGTTTTGCTGGTTTCGGCGGATCGCTTTACGACACGAAAATTAATGCACTGAATTCTGACGCTGGTAACGCTAAGTATAATTATTCTACGATCAGCCAGGCTCCTTATGAGTCACGCAGAGACAAGATCAAAGAACTGAAAGCGTTCCTCGATGATTCATACGAAACACCTGCTGAGAACCATGGTGACCGTCGTCCGAAACTATTTGGCGATACGTTCAAACCATCTGGTACGGTAGGCGCTGGTATCGCATTCAAACTGAGCAACAGAATTAACTTAGCGCTGGAAGATCGCTGGACCATTGTGAAAGACGACTTATTGGATGGTCAGCGCTGGCAGGAAGCAGCATGGGGTGACGCTGTTCAAACCCGTGACTACGATTCTTATAACTACATGAGCATTGGTTTAAATATCAATATCGGATCTAAATCTGTTGAGCCGCTCTGGTGGCTGAACCCACTGGATTATGCATACAGCGAGATCCGCAACCCACGCCTGATGCGTCTGCCAAAACCCGTACTGCCTGATAGCGATGGCGACGGAGTTACAGACCAGTTCGACCAGGAACAAACTCCTGCAGGTTGCCCTGTTGACAGCCATGGTGTAACGAAAGATACTGATGGTGACGGTGTACCTGATTGTAAGGATAAAGAACTCATCACTCCGACATATTGCCAGCCTGTTGATGCAGACGGTATCGGTAAGTGTCCATGTCCGGAAGGTTGTGTAGGCGTTGCTCCTCCAACTAAGACATGTTCTGAACTGATGGGTGCATTACCAAGTATCGCTTTCAAAGCAAACTCTAACAAACTGGATGATGATGCAAAAGCTGCCCTGGCAACAGTGGCTGCAAGAATGCGCAATAATCCTGATTGTAAAGTAGTGGTAATGGGCTATTGCAACTCTACTAAGAAAGAACAGCAATTAAGCTGGGATCACGTAAATGCCGTGATCAATCATATGGTTGTTAAAGAAGGTATCAGTGCTGATCGCTTCTTCTTCAACTATGGTAAAGAGGGTGGCGATTGCAATACAGTTGACCTGCGTCCAGCCAGCGATGGCGAAACAGGAAATTCATCTGAAGAGCCTCCGCATCCAAATCTTCGTAAGAATAATTAAGAGTTGATACTTTTTGCTGATAAACCCTCCCGAATCTTCGGGAGGGTTTTTTTGCGCCCCAGGGTGTCTGATGTCTCCAAAGGAGCATCTGACACATGGGCTTTGCCTCTTGGTTGTAGCAAACGCCTGACAACCTTAGTTTTAGGCGTCAGACGCTCCTTTCGGACACGTCAGACGCCCTTTACCAAAACCTTAACTGCCCCCCTTTGGAGGCTTATCTTTTTTACGTAAAATTTGCCGGTATCAGTTAACTTTGCCCGCCCGTTACGAATGGTAACGTTCGGGCTGGCACACATTCTTTATGAGATATACGTGGATCCTTATCGCGGCCCTTGTTTTCAGCAGTTGTAGTAATAATATCGGGAAGCTCCTGAAGAATCCTGATTATGAGTACAAACTGCGGATGGCCGAGCAGTATTTTGTGAAAAAGAAATATACCCTGGCGCAACAGGTATACGAGGACGTAATGCCCTATTTCAAGTCAAAAAAGGAGTTTGAGGATATTTATTATAAGTATGCTTATTGTGCTTATAACCTGGGTGATTATATGAATGCGGAGAACCTGTTCAAAAGCTACCTGGAAATATTCCCGAACAGTCTCAAGGCTGAAGAAATAGATTATATGCGGGCGTACTCCTATTTCAAGCAGTCACCGAAGGCGGAATTGGATCAGACCAATACAATAAGGGCAATGGGGATGATGCAGACCTTTATCAATACGCACCCGGGTTCGGCCAGGAATAAGGACGCCACAGAGATCATTGATATCTGCCGCGCCAAACTGGAAACAAAAGACTACCAGAGTGCACAGTTGTATTATGATATGGGACAGTTCCGGGCAGCAGGTGTTGCTTTTACAACATTGCTGAACGGTTACCCCGAGTCAATGAAGGGAGATGAATACAAACTGATGATCATAAAATCATATTTCCGTTTTGCCGAAATGAGTATTGAAGAAAAAAAGGTAGAACGGTTTGAGCAGGTCATCAGCGAATGCAATGAATTCACCGACCGTTTCCCGGAAAGTAAATTCAGAAAAGAGGCAGAAGAGTTTCTAAACTTATCGCAAACCAATATTAAAAACTTAAGTAATGAGCAAATTAAGACGTCAGCTTAGTGCCGGTATCACCAACAACGTGGAGACCCGCAACCTGGATGATATCAAGGCCAAAACAGGTAACCTGTATGAGTCAATATCTATCGTAGGTAAAAGAGCTAACCAGATCAATATCTCCCTGAAAGAGGAGTTGCACAACAAACTGGAAGAGTTTGCGAGCCATACCGACAGCCTGGAAGAGATCCATGAGAACAAAGAGCAGATCGAGATCTCAAGGGCCTATGAAAGAATGCCCAACCCGGCTTTGCTGGCTACGCAGGAATTCTTGGAAGACAAAATCTATTACCGTAAAGGCGAAGACGAGCTGTTCAGTTAAGGAACTGCCGCCTGCATGATACTTCAGCGATGGGATTCCGTCGCTTTTTTATTGTAAACAGGAATTTGTTTACCGGTTATGGGCTTTCTTCTTTAAATGGTATTTTTGAAAACGGATGTTACAGGGAAAAAAAATAGTCCTGGGTATTACGGGCAGCATTGCTGCCTACAAATCCATTTACATCGTACGGCTGCTGGTAAAAGCCGGGGCAGAAGTAAAAGTGATCATGACACCCGCTGCAAAGGATTTTGTTTCCTCCCTTACCTTGTCTACCCTTAGCCGCAATCCCGTTCTTGTGGATCTTTTTGATGAAGCATCCTGGGCCAACCATGTGATGCTGGGCCGATGGGCCGACCTGATGCTGATCGCCCCTTTAAGTTGCAATACACTGGCCAAAATGGCCAATGGTCAATGCGATAACCTTTTACTCGCCACCTGGCTTTCGGCTACCTGCCCGGTAGTGGTAGCACCTGCTATGGATGAAGATATGTGGAAGCACCCTGCCTCTAAAGCAAACCTTGCAAAACTGGAGTCCTTTGGCAATACAATTATCCCGGTAGAGAAAGGAGATCTTGCCAGTGGGTTGAGTGGAGAGGGCAGAATGAGCGAACCCGGGCAGATCCTGGATTATATTTCAACCAATTTTTTTTTGACCCGTCCACTGGAAGGTAAAAAAGCGATCGTAACAGCGGGACCTACATACGAATCCATCGACCCGGTTCGTTTTATCGGCAACCATTCTTCCGGTAAAATGGGGGTAGCGATCGCCAGGGAATTGTATCACCGCGGTGCAGAAGTGACCCTGATCATGGGCCCATCAACGGTGGAGATACCGGCCAATGGCGTTTCGCTGGTACGAGTGCAGACAGCAGCAGAAATGTATAAAGTATCGAGCGAGGCTTTTGCAAAAACGGATATCGCGGTTATGGCTGCCGCCGTGGCTGACTATACACCGGTGACCAAAGCCACGGAGAAAATCAAAAAGAGAGAGGAGAACCTGGTGATCGAGCTGACCAAAACAAAAGATATACTGAAAAGCCTGGGGGAGACCAAGAGGGAAAACCAGGTGCTGGTAGGGTTTGCACTGGAAACGAATAACGAGAAAGAGTATGCGATGAAAAAACTCCGGGATAAGAACGCCGATATGATCGTACTGAACTCACTGAATGATCCCGGTGCCGGCTTTGGACATGATACCAATAAGATCACTATATTCGAAAAGGGAGGACAAACCTTCGATTTTGAGACCAAGCCGAAAGGCAAAGTGGCAAAAGATATTGTTGATACTATAATCCGCCTTTATTATGCGTAAAAAAATAGTACTTGTGTTTGCTTTCGTTGCGATGACGATCGTTTCGGAGGCCCAGGAGATCCAGGCAAGACTGACCGTGATCACTTCCCAGATCAGTACACAGATCGATAAGAAGGTCTTCCAGACCCTCAAGAC
>JANOHQ010000144.1:0-2355 GCA_031406595.1 Chitinophagaceae bacterium | reverse complement strand
AATAAAGACGGTATCATTAACAACCTCGACTATTACCGTTATAAATCAGCCGAGCCAACCATGCTTTTAGGATTTACTACAGCCGTTAGCTATGAGCGCTGGAATTTTTCTACCGTACTGCGTGCCAATACCGGCAACTATATGTATAATAACGTGTTCTCGGGTAATGGCACTTTCCAGCCCGGATCACAATTATTCCTGCGTAACGTACACCGCAATTACCTGGAAACAGGGTTTGCGAACAGCCAGTACTTTTCTGATTACTATATGGAGAATGCTTCTTTCCTGCGGATGGACAATTTTACGGTGTCATATGATTTCGGAGCAGTATTCAACAAGAAAGCGAACCTTCGGGCTGCTTTCAACGTTCAGAATGTATTCGTGATCACCAAATACCGTGGATTGGATCCTGAAATCGCCGGTGGTATCGATAACAATCTGTACCCCCGTCCAAGAGTATATTCACTCGGATTTAATCTCGATCTGTAAAAAAAACGTATCTGTAAAAAATAAAATGCTTGCACAATGAAAAACAAATTATTTAATCAACTCGGAATTTTGGCGATGGTTGCCCTGGTGCTGACGTCTTGTACCAAAGACCTCGACCGCACGCCAAAATACGGTAACACTGCAGCGTCTTTATATAAAGATATAGCAGGATACAAATCAGTACTGGCAAAGACCTATGCTGGTCTTACCCTAACCGGTAACAGCGGCCCCGATGGTTCAGGTGATATCGCGGGTATCGATGAGGGATTCTCCAGTTATATCCGTCAATACTGGTCAGCCCAGGAATTGTCGACCGACGAAGCGGTGATCGGCTGGAATGACGCCACTATCAAAGATTTTCATCACCTTTCCTGGAGTTCAGCAGATGTATTCCTGAGAGCTTTATACAACAGGATATTCTTCCAGATCACGCTTTGTAATGAATTCATCCGCGAAAGTGCACCGTCAAAACTGAGTGAAAGAAATATAACCGGCGCCGACGCAACCGAAATCGGTTATATGAGAGCAGAAGCCCGTTTCCTGAGAGCGCTGAGCTATTATCATGCGCTGGACCTCTATGGCAATGTCCCTTTTGTTACAGAAAATGATAATGTAGGAGCCTTCCTTCCCAACCAGATCAGCCGGGCCAACCTGTTCAACTATGTGGAATCTGAATTGAAAGCGATCGAGACCGAGTTGAAAGATGCGAGGGGTAATGAGTATGGAAGAGCCGATAAGGCTGCTGCGTGGGCATTGCTTTCAAGATTATACCTGAATGCCCAGGTATATACCGGTGCCACAAAATACACAGAGTGCATCACCTATTGCAATAAGATCATTGCAATACCGGGTTATGCACTGAATAATAATTACCGCCATCTTTTCCTGGCCGACAATCATGCAACCGGTCTCAGCGAGTTTATCTTCACGGTGAACTTTGATGGTATCAAAGCAAGGACATGGGGTGGAACAACATTCCTGGTGCATGCACCGGTGGGTGGTTCCATGAGCGCCGCTTCTCATGGTATAGACGGTGGATGGGGCGGTATCCGTACCACCAAACAATTCGTTCAGAAATTTGCAGGCCCGGCTGGTGACAGCAGGGAGAATTTTTATACCAGCGGCCAGAATCTCGAGATCAATGATATTGCCAATTTCAACGATGGCTATGCGATCGTAAAATTCAGAAATGTAACATCCGGTGGCGCTAATGGTTCTAACCCGACATGGGTGGATACTGATTTTCCTTTCTTTCGTTTACCAGAAGTATACCTGAATTATGCAGAAGCCTTTTTAAGGGGTGGCACCGGTGCAAGTGGTAATACCGCCGTTACGTATATGAACAACCTTCGTCAGCGTGCTTACGGAAATAATTCCGGTAACATCACCGAAGCTCAGATGACATTGCCTTTTATTATAGACGAAAGAGCAAAAGAACTGCATTGGGAAGGTATTCGTCGTACAGACCTGGTTCGTTTCGGACAGTTTACAACGAATACATACCTGTGGGCATGGAAAGGTGGTGTAGCGGGCGGTCAGTCTGTAAACAATAACCGCAATATCTACCCGATCCCTGCATCTGACCTTGTAGCTAATCCTAACCTGGTGCAAAACCCTGGGTATTGATCCTGACATGATATTAAAACAACACTGTTTATACTAAAAAATTGAATTATGAAAGCAAATTTTAGAATAGCATCCCTGCTGCTGCTTGCTTCGGTGATTCTCCTGTCCTGTGAGAAGGAAGAAACAAAGGCAATACTGAATCCGGGGCCCGCTACCAGCCTGACCAGTACGCAAACAACACTGGTTCTTACCCAACCCAACGCAGGTTCCACTGCCGTTGCGTTTACATGGGGAGCCGCC
>JANOHQ010000137.1:0-12494 GCA_031406595.1 Chitinophagaceae bacterium | reverse complement strand
ATCAATATCACCTGGAGCAGGGACCTTTTCCCGATACGAATCGGAACATTTTCACCGGCTGAGTCTTTTGCCAGGTAATTTGCGATCTGCCCGCTGCGGCGAATGAGAAAAATGAATAAAGCAAAATAAAGACCCATAATTAGCAAGCTGGGCACAAGTAAACTGCCTAGATCACCGATATTAGCGTTGATCGCCGCTGCAAACTGCACGATCATACTGAAACTGGCTTCAAAGAATTTATAGCCAAAGATGAGCGCCACAGCAATAATACCCCACTCGATCAGGTGTGCTTTTTTCATGCGATCAAGATAATACTATTTTCCGATGAGCCGGTCGGCGCTGTATTTGCCAGGACCCGCCAGCAATAAAGCGATATAGCCAAGAAAGTAAAGGGCGGCATGTTCGCCATCGCCAAATATTTTTCCATCGTGCGCATCAAAAAGGGCAACCCCCATGGCAATGATCAACGGAATGCAGGCCAGTCTTGTCATCAACCCGGCCACGATCAGTATGGCACAAAAGAATTCGGCAAAAATGGTGAGTCCCATCGAAACGGGTGCCCCAATATGAAAGGGATCGGCGAATTTGGAGGATTCGGCCGCAAAATTCATCAACTTATCATACCCGTGTGGTATCATGAGGCCTCCCAGTGTCAGACGAAGCAGGAACAGGGCGGGCGAAATGGAATTGTCGGTGTATTTCGAACTAAATAATTTTTTCATGAGTGTATTTAAGATTGTCAATATTAAGAAGGAAAGGTTAAGGTGCTGTACCGATCGTCCTAAATCATAACAATAAACAGAACAAAATGTTAAACCACTCTTCACAAGCGACTTATCCACACCTGTTTGGAATGATGTTTGGGTTTAGCTGAAATAATTTGAATATTCGCAACGTTTAACCTCCAACGGTTTAAAGGACAAATTCAATGAAGAATCAAAGTTTATTAGCACTCGCCACCTTATTCAGCATTTCGTCATTTTCACAAGAGACCCGGTATTATTCCGATCCTGCAACAACTTTCAAGGAAGCCAAAGAATATTTCCAGAAAGACCAGTTCAGCCTCGCCTATCCGTTATTCAAAGAATTGAAGCAGTCGCTCAGGGAAACCGACAAAGCCAACAACACTATTACCGTCCAGGAAATAAACTACTATACCACGGTTTGTGCATTGAAGCAGGGCGAAGGACGGGCAGCAGAAGAAGCACAGCAATATATCGACGTAGAGAAAAACACGGCGAGGACCCAGATGATGAATTACCACCTGGGGGAGTATTATTTCCGCGAGCAAAAATTCACAGATGCGGTAGAGCGTTACGAAGGGGCCAATATCGCCAACCTCAGCAACCGCGATATCGCCGATATGAAATTTCACCAGGGCTACAGTTATTTCAACCTGCAGCGTTTCGCAGAAGCCAAACCTTTATTCAACAGCATCCGCACGATCAAGGATGATCCGAATTATATGGATGCGAATTATTACTATGGATTCCTCGCCTTCCGCGACCGGGAATATGACCAGGCACTGGAAGCGTTTAAGATTGTAGAGAATGAAAAGAATTATGGAACGGTCGTTCCGTATTATATCGCCCAGGTATATTATATACAGGGAAAAAAGGATGAAGCCATCACGTATATCCAGAATAAATTACAGTCCGGCAGCAGTTCCCAGTATTATGACCTCGAACTAAAGCAGCTGATCGGTCATGCTTATTTTGAAAAAAAGGAATATGCTAAAGCGCTGCCTTATCTCGAGGACTATGTAAGCCGTTCTAAAAAAGTTCGCCGCGAGGACCTGTATGAACTCTCGTATTGTTATTACCAGGGCAATAACCTGGCGAAAGCCATTAACGGGTTCAAACAATTAAGCGGTAAAGAAGATTCACTCAGCCAGCATGCGATGTACCTGCTTGGAGATGCGTACCTGAAGACCGGGCAGAAAGCCAATGCGAGGAATGCATTCCTGTTTTGCTCGTCCAACAGCAGTAATGCGGAGCAACAGGAAGTTTCCAAATACCAGTACGCCAAACTTTCCTACGAACTCGGTTACCAGGATGAGGCGTTGAACAGCCTGGGCAGTTTTATCAGGGATTATCCCGGTTCAACTTACAATGGCGAGGCAAAAGAACTAATGGTAGATGTGCTGGCGAATACAAATAATTACAAGGATGCACAGGCTTTGCTGGAAAGTATTGACAAGCCAACGGAAACGTCAAAACGTGTTTACCCAAGAATATTATTCGGTCGTGCTACCGAAATGATCAATGACGGGCGCTTGTCCGATGCGGACGCGTTGCTGACCAAAGTGCTGGAGGATCCAAATAATGCTTCCGTTCGTCCCTATGCTTATTTCTGGAAAGGAGAGATCGGCTATCGCGACAACAAGCTTGATACGGCTATAAAATATTATCATGCTTACGTAGATGCGGGTGCACCCACCAGCGGTGAAGCCAATAGCATCAATGCAAAGTATAACCTCGGTTATGCTTACTTGCGGAAGGAAAACTATCCTGTTTCAGTCAAATACTTTGAGTCCCTTGCCAAAGCGCCGGCATTGAACACCGATGCTTTTTCGCAGGATGCGTATATCCGTACGGCGGATAATTATTTTATGCTGAAGGATTATGCCCGGGCAAAAACCATGTATGACAATGTGATCAAGCTTTCCTGGCCTGCGGAAGACTATGCTACTTTTCAGAATGCGATGCTGGCGGGCGTAAGAAGTCCCAAAGACAAGATCGCTTTGATGAATACGATGATCCGGAAGTTCCCCGAGTCATCACTGACCGTTGATGCCAATATGGAGATTGCCAATACCTATATGAGTGATGAGAAATGGGCCGAAGCGATCCCTTACCTGAATACCGTGGCAACTACCAGCGGGAATGCCAGCCTGGTGCCACAGGCCTATCTCAAAATGGGAACGGCTCACTACAATCTTAATAATAATGCTGATGCATTAAAACAATTCAAGATACTGATCGAGAAATTCCCGAATTCGCCGGAGGCAGAAGATGCGCTGGCCAATGTGAAAACGATCTATATCGAGGATGCTAAGCCCGATGAGTATGCCGGCTTTATGCGGGATGCAGGTCGCCCGCTTAGTGTAAGCACTGAAGATTCACTGACCTGGGCAGCGGCAGAAAAGCAATACGATGACCAGAAGATGAACGAAGCACTGGCCGGTTTTAATAATTACATACAGAAATTCCCCAATGGTGTGTATGCGCTGGAAGCCAACTTCAACCGGGCAGAGATCTATAATGCCAGGAAGGATTGGAACAATGCGCTGGTCGGATACGATGCGGTGGCCGCCAATGCCCCCAATCAATTTGCAGAACGATCCATACTGACAGCAGCCAGGATCAATTTCTTTGAATTGAAGAACTATGAGGCAGCGGAGAAATATTATACCCAGTTAAAACAGATCACAGCCAGCCAGGAAAATAAACTGGAAGCGATGAGAGGTTTGTTACGTTGCCAGTACCAGCTACAGAAATGGACGGAAGCCGTGGAGAATGCAAAAGAGCTGACAGAAGCGAAAGGCAGCAGTGGGGATGACAAAACTCTGGCGAATATGGCGATCGCAAAATCGTACCAGGTAAGCGGGCAGTACGATCTTGCGATCACTAATTTCAAATCCGTGGTGCAATTGAACAAAGCAGCGCTGGCGGCAGAAGCACGCTACGAGATCGCCAATTGCTGGTTGCAGGTCAATAAATTGGCGGAAGCGGAAAAAGCCGCTTTTGAAACCATCAACAAATCCGGGTCCTATGATTTCTGGGTAACAAAAGCCTATATCCTGCTTGGAGATGTTTATTTCAAACAAAAGGATTACTTCAATGCCAAAGCCACTTTCCAGAGTGTAGTGGATAATACCATTAACGCGGAATTGAAAGGAGAGGCGCAGGTAAAACTGAACCAGGCAACAATAGAAGAAGAGAAATCAAGTAAAGTAGGTAATTAGAGGATAGATAAAAGATGATAGATGATAGTTATTGTCCCGTAGGGACAAAAGGTCGGTATAACAGTAATACAAAAGAAATACACCCGTGCCGGAGTTACGGAAGAAACACAGAATGATATATAAGATGATAAAACAACGGTTATACAAGTCATTAATGCTGGGATTTGGAATTTTCTCTTTTGGATTTTCCTATTCACAGATCGATACCAGCAAGAAAGGTGGGGTCGATATCATTTCCAGCTTCAAGCCCGTGCTGCGCCAGGCCGCCAAGATCAATTTTGATGCTTCACCACCCCCGGTCGATACCACGAAAGCAAAACTGAATTATGATATTCCTAACCAGAACCTGCTGCTGGCTTACCAGCCAGGTGCGTTGAAACCCCTGGCGATGGATATAGATTCAGTCATGAAATTTGATAATAGCAGTTATGTGAAACTGGGCTTTGGAAGCCTGCGTACCCCTTTTGTGCAGGCCGGTATCTCTTTTGGAGATGGAAAAACAGCGGGACTGAATATTTATGCCAAACATGTGGGCTCGGATGGTAAACGTGATTTTCAAAAATTCACCAATACCGATCTGAAATTATCGGGTTTCTTTAAATCGGGTAACAACCTGGAATGGGATGCCAGTATCGGGATGAAGCAGCACAAGACCTATAAATACGGGTATGAACCGGCTTCGCTGGTATTCAGTATCGACTCACTGAAACAAAATTTTCAAACCATTGCCGGCAGGGTGGCTGTACATAATATCAATCCAACCGAATTTGGCCTGACCTACTGGCCGGAGCTGAAGATCGATGTGTTCACGGATAACCTGAAGAATGCAGAAAGTAATACGGTACTCAATTTACCCCTGCAAAAAAAGATCGGTAAGGAGTGGGCAGTAAATCTTGGGGTGACATTTGACCTGACCCGGCTTTCACCCGAAAACAAATCAGCGCTCAACAATACCATGTATTATATCTCTCCGTCGGTATTGTATAAAACAGGAAAGATCAATGTGCAGGCTGGTATCCGTCCTTCCTGGGATAACAGGACCTTCAAAATGTTCCCGAATGTACTGGCCGATATCGTGACCTCCGACAAACGGTTTACGTTCCAGGCCGGCTGGACAGGTTATATCCGGAAAACGACCTACCAGTATTTAGCTTCACAGAATCCCTGGTTATGGTTGCCGGCTACTTTTAAAAATACCTGGATCGAAGAACGTTTCGCAGGATTTAAAGGATCGGTAGGCGACCATTTCAGTTATGCGGCTAAAGTAGCTTTTAATAAACTCAATAACCAACCGTTGTTCGTCAATGATTATACCCCGGGACTCGGTGGTAAATCTTTCCGTGTTGTCAATGAAAGACAGATCAACGTGACGAATTTCGGTGGTGAACTCGGTTTTGCGATCCATGAAAAATTCTCGCTGATCACGGGACTGCAGTTCAACCAGTTCTCCAGGTTAAAAGATAATGCCAAAGCATGGGGTATGATACCACTGGAATTGAAAGCCGCAATGCGTTTACAGATCATCAAGGATCTCTGGCTGAAAACGGATCTTTTTGCCTGGGGCGGCCCGCAGTATTTGAAACAAGATGGTACATCCGGTAAGCTTAGCGGGGCAACGGACCTGAGTGCCGGGTTGGAATTCAAGATCACGAAGAATATCAATCTCTGGTCACAATTCAACAATGTGTTCAACAAGGAATACCAGCGCTGGAACCAATATCCGGTATATGGATTCAACTTTGTCGGCGGAATCGTATTTTCGTTCGATCAAAAGAACTGAGATGTACGCTGAATTGTATCAATACCTTATTCAACATAAAGAATTACCAGTGCCGGGTATCGGCACTTTTTTATTGGAAAGAAGACCAGCTCTTGTTGATTTCCCCAATAAAATGATCAATCCACCCTCGTACGGGGTCATATTACAGGCAGGAAGTTATGTTCCGGGTCAGCGTTTCTTCAGTTGGCTGGCAGCCTCGTTGGGCATTACCGACCGGGAAGCTATTTTCCGCTTCAATGATTTTGCTTTTGATATGAAGAAGCAGATCAGCGATGGTGCTGTGGTGAGCTGGGATCGGGTAGGAACCCTGAATAAAGGATTGGGTGGTGATGTGAAGTTCAAACCGTTCATTCCCGAAATAGCCCTGGAAGGACCCGTACCTGCCGAAAAAGTGATCCGGGAAAAAGCCGGGCATATGGTCAGGGTAGGGGAAGAGGAAAAGACCTCCGTGGAAATGACCGAAATGCTGGGTCGTAAGGAAGAAAAAAAATCGTACTGGTGGGCGTATGCGCTGGCGATTATTGTTCTCGCCATCATGTTTATCGGCTGGTATTTCTCAGAACATGGGATGGATGCTGCTGCCACGGCGAACGGGAAGAAACTTGTTCCCGTTGAAAGCCAGTCGTCTTATCGGTCATTGCCATGAGCGACACCTTCTGCCCCTTAAAGCGGCTTTAATTGAACCACATATCCCGGGGCTTCGGGAACATCAGGCACATAGGTGTTAACATAGCTATGTATTAGCTATTGTGGCCTGTGTTCTATATGGTTCAACTTGTTTACGATTAGATATTTTGTATTCCTTTATTTGCCCAATTTGGTTTTAATTTGCCGACTTTACACCATGTCCCAACTCATTCATTATGCACATTGCCCGGTCTGCGGTTCGGCTGATCTTCGAAAGGTCTTGTCAGCCAAAGATCATACCGTCAGCGGCGAAGAATTCGCGGTGATGGAATGCAAAGGCTGTTCGCTCCGGTTTACCCAGGGTGTACCCGATGCGGCTTCCATCGCTCCTTATTATAAGTCGGAGGAATATATCTCTCATACCAATAGCTCTAAAGGTTTAGTCAATCGGCTTTACCAGTCCGTACGAAAAAGAACATTGAAGCAAAAAAGAAAACTGGTAGAAAAAGAAACAGGGATCACGAAGGGCAATATGCTCGACCTCGGTGCCGGTACCGGTGCTTTTGTCAACGAGATGAAAGAAGCGGGCTGGCGGGTTACCGGTCTTGAACCTGACCCGGATGCAAGAAAAGTTGGCAAGGAATTATATGGGATAGACCTGGAAGACACGGAAAAATTCTACCAGTTGACCGACGCCAGCTATGATGCGATCACGCTATGGCATGTGCTGGAACATGTACACGACCTGCACGGATATGTGGCCAAACTAAAAACACTATTAAAAGAAAAAGGAAGACTGATCATCGCGGTCCCCAATTATACATCAAAAGATGCAGCTGTCTATGGCGAACATTGGGCGGCTTATGATGTACCCCGGCATCTTTATCATTTCTCACCTCATTCGATGCAGGTTTTGATGGAAAAACACGCACTGAAGATCAGGGACTACAAACCGATGTGGTACGACAGTTTTTATGTCTCCATGCTGAGCAGTAAATACAAAAAAGGCAAGACAAATCTCGCCGGCGCTTTTTTCCGTGGATTGGGATCGAATATGAAGGCGATGGGGGATGTGAGGAAGTGTAGTTCGGTGATCTACGTCATCGGGAAGTAGTCAGGCAAGAAGTGACACTTTTATCAAAGGTGTCACTTCTTGCCGCGAAGCCTTACTGACTAAACTGCACCTCGTACAATTCCGGCCATTTCTTCCCAGTCATATACATCTTCTTTGAAACGCTGTCGTAAGCGAGGCCGTTGGGAACAAGGTCATTGGAATGGATCGTGGGATACATTTTTTTGATCCGGTCCCAGGTACTGCTGACATCCGCTTTTGCAAGCACCTGTCCTGAATTGGGATCGATCTTCAGGATATAAGGAGACTCGTATTGATTGGCATAGATAAAACCATTCACATATTCCAGTTCGTTGAGGTTATAGGCGGCCGTACTTGATTCGTTAACCGTTTGCGTCTTTACCAATTTGAATGTGGACGGATCGTAGAAATAAAGATCGCTGCCGCCATTGGTGGCGATCAGGTGTTTGCCATCGTTGGTCAATCCCCAGCCCTCTATCTCCACCGGGAATTCTTTTACTTTTTTCAAGTCTTTCAGGGTATAGGCAAATACTACCTTTTCCTTGTAGGTTAACTGGTATACAGTATCATTTAAAATGGTAACACCCTCTCCAAAGAACTTGCTATCAAGCGAGATCTGCTGGGTAGGTTTCCCCGTCTTCCAGTCCATCTTCATTAATTTGGAAAAGCCGTAATTCCCCGTGCCTTCATACATTTCGCCCTTGTAGAACAGCAGTCCCTGTGTATAAGAGGAGGTGTCATGCGGAAAAGTGTTAATAATGGAATAGCCCATGGGTTTTGGGGCATTGGGGTCGGCTACCGGTTCTGGCCCGTTATTACAAGCTACTAAGCATGAGAGTACACCGATAATAAGTAATGGCTTCATGAAATGGTCGATTTATGCAAAAATAAGCGGCTAAACGCTTTATGCCTGTTAAAGCTTTGTCAGGATCGGAAAATTACTGTGCAAAAACTTATTGCACAATTAATTAATTGGTATTATATTTACGATAGAATCCCACCTGATTCTGAAATCTACCCTCAAGATCCGATACCTGGAACGCCAACATTAATCCCCCAATTTCCTTTTATTTATTCTCCAATTTCCCGTGACTGCTCATGGCATCAATTTATTTGCCGTGCACGTATCTAAATAATTGGAATTTATGAAGGCGGGAATTATCATCATCTTTTTTGCACTGGCTTTGGGTGGCCGGCTGGGTGCACAGGAAAAATGTTCATCTGCTTTTTACCAACAGTATGAACTGGCCATGGATCCTTCTTTAGCAGAAAGGATAAGTGCAATCGAAAGTTTTACCCAACAACAATTAATAAGCAGGGGCACCAGCCGGACAGAAGGCATCGTTATCAAGATACCGGTGGTCGTGCATATTTTATATCATACTCAGAGTGAAAAGATCAGTGATGCGCAAGTGATCAGCCAGATCGAAGCGTTGAATAAATATTTCCGCCGACGCAACAGTGATACGATGAGCACACCGGCGCATTTTCGCCAACTGGCCGCTGATTGCGAAATAGAATTCCAGCTCGCTAAATCAGACCCCAAAAAGAAATATACTACGGGTATCACCCGTCAATACACGCCCATCACCAAATGGAAGGCAGATGACCAGATGAAATTCTCCGCCTCCATGGGCACCGATGCCTGGGATGCTAAAAGTTATTTGAATATATGGGTTTGCAACCTCGACAAATTTGCCGGCTATGCTACGATGCCCGGCGGTGATATGAATAAGGATGGCGTAGTCATTAATTACACCGCATTTGGAACCGGTACCGGCCATACAGGCTACGACCAGGGAAAAACAGCTGTGCATGAAGTGGGGCACTGGCTCAACCTCAAACATGTATGGGGAGATACTTATTGTGGTGACGATGGCGTACACGATACACCCAGGCAGGCGAGTTATACGGTTGGTTGTCCCACCACCGTTCGCATTACCTGCGGCAATGGCCCTTACGGTGATATGTATATGAATTATATGGATTTCACCTCCGATCCCTGTGTCAACATGTTCACAGAAGGACAGAAGACAAGAATGAGGTCTTTGTTTGACAATGGCGGAGCAAGAAGTTCTATTCTTTTATCGAAAGGATTAAGTAATCCTTTAATATTTGAATCGCCTTTACCGGAGGAAGATCCCAAATGGCTGCACGCCCAATTGTATCCCAACCCGGCCACCAACGAAATATTTCTCGACCTGGCTTATGATATACGCTGGATGGGTAAAACTATTTTTATAACCAATTTACAGGGGCAAAGCATTATGAATGTGGCGATTACCTCCAAAAAACAACGAATTAATATCAGTCGCCTCAAAGCAGGCATGTACTTCCTTGCAGCGAAAAAGGATGATGGGGAGTCTATCATGCAGAGGTTTATAAAGTTTTAAGGTCGCAACCACAGAATTTATACTAACGGCAAGCAAGGCCTCCCGGAAATCGGGAGGCTTTTTTAATTGCATCCTGCTAAATTTATACTTTGGAAAGTAGTGTTGAACGGGGAACGAGATTTATTTTATTTTTTATTGATGAAGAGGTTATCAAATCATGGTACTTATTTTTCCAAGTATGTTTTTCCCTACCTGGTGTTGGCTATATTGGTTGGTATTACGATTGAAGCAGTGATATCTGAATTTTATTTAACCCTTTTTATTTTTTATCCTATTTTTCTTTTTATAATCATTACCACAAAATTTTTTTATCCTCAACGACGCCTGTGTAAAGTGTATATTGACGTGGATAGCCAACAATTAGGAATAAATGATTTTAAATCTAACTACACGCTTCCTTTTACTCAACTCCGGCTGGTGAAAGGCATGGAACGCAATAAGGTCATCAAAATGGTTTTTAAAGACAGGACTATTTACTTTATGCCCCCGGGAGAATTCAACCTGCTAATAAACAACCGTGAACTGATCAAATTCCTGAACGACATAATAAAGAAAGGATCACGAGTTTCCTCGCAGAGTGCTGCGGACCGATGATCCTTATAAATTATGGTTCAGCCTCTTTAGCGTCCCGACCCATGCGATGGTTGATCATGTCGCGATCCAGAAAATAACACTGAAGACAAGCCCCAGGCCGATCCCTATTCTGAACCGCGCGGTCGTATGCTCGACTTTTATCACTTTGAATACATACAATAGTGCCAGTAGAGAAATGATTAACAGGATACCGATACCGATGATAAATACAATGTAGCGCAGAATGGTGAGTAGATTGATGTCCATGTCCGGAAAGTATAAGGTTTAACAGTTAGTTCGGGGTTCAAAATAATAAAAAAAGGATTACCAACTTCACGGTAATCCTTAAAAATACTAAGAACTTTTCTACAGGTGGATAGCCTCCCCATACGCCACTTCAATCGCATCTCTCACACTCTCACTGATCGTCGGGTGGGGGTGGATACTATTCAGCACTTCATGATAAGTAGTTTCTAATTTCCTGCCCAATACCGTTTCGATGATGATCTCTGTTACATTATAACCGATCATATGCGTACCCAGCCATTCGCCGTACTTGGCATCGAATACCACTTTGATAAATCCTTCGGGGTGACCGGCAGCAGAAGCTTTACCACTGGCGCTTAACGGGAACTTGCCCACTTTCACTTCATAACCCGCTTCTTTGGCTTGTTTCTCTGTATAACCAACCGAAGCAATCTCGGGGTAGCAATAAGTACAACCCGGAACATTATTATAATCCAGCGCTTCGGGCTGGTGATTGTATTTCTTCTCGTTGTAACCGATATTCTCTACGCATATAATACCTTCTTTGCTGGCAACGTGCGCCAATGCCTGGCCGGGGGCGCAATCACCGATCGCATAGAAGCCCGGTACATTGGTCTGGCCATATTTGTCAACCATGATACGGCCTTTATCGGTTTTGATGCCAAGTTCTTCCAAACCGATCCCTTCGATATTAGCGGCCACACCTACGGCGCTTAATAAGATATCTGCTTCGAGTATTTTTTCCCCGTCAGCTGTTTTCACGGTGGCTTTTACACCATCACCTGAAGTATCAACTTTCGTTACTTCGCTGTTGACCATGATCCCGATACCATTCTTCTTAAAGTTCTTATCGAGTTCTTTGGATATCTCTTCATCTTCCACCGGAACGATCCTCGGCAGGAATTCAACGATGGTCACTTTGCTGCCCATGGCATTGTAGAAATAACCAAATTCCACACCGATGGCGCCACTGCCTACAACGATGATCGACTTGGGTTGTACCGGAAGGTTCATCGCTTCACGATAACCGATGATCTTCTTACCATCCTGTTTCAATGCAGGCAGTTCACGGCTTCTTCCGCCAGTGGCGATAATGATATGTTTTCCCTCTACTATTTTCTTACTGCCATCTGCGGCGGTTACTTCCACCTGTCCTTTTGCCTTTAGTGTTCCAAAACCCATCACCACATCGATCTTGTTCTTCTTCATCAGGAACTGAACCCCTTTGCTCATTTTATCCGCCACACCACGGCTTCTTTTGATCACTTTTTCAAAATTGGGTATACCGGTTGCGGTGATGCCAAAGCTTTCGGCATGTTTGATATCTTCCACCACCTGTGCGCTTTTCAGCAAGGCCTTGGTAGGGATACAACCCCAGTTGAGGCAGATACCACCCAAACTTTCCTTTTCTATAACTGCTGTTTTAAAACCAAGCTGACTCGCCCTGATCGCTGCCACATAACCACCGGGGCCGCTTCCGAGAACCACTACATCGTATGCCATGTTAATTGATTAATTATTAGTAAACAGATAGATATGTAACGAGGAGCGAAGTTATTTGAAAAGCCGCAATCGGGCAAAAAGGGAAAAGGGGCAGGGCGGTAAGCGGGTAGTGTCCTGGTTTGAAATTATTTTGAACCACAATAGGAGCATAGGTACATAGATTTCACATAGAGACCCCTATGTGCTTGCCTATGTTCCTTCCCGATAGCTATCGGGAGTGGCGCAGCCTGCCCTGACAAAGGAAGGGTGGTTCAGTTATTATCATTTGAACGGCCAAATTTCGAAATAGGA
>JANOHQ010000068.1:0-4529 GCA_031406595.1 Chitinophagaceae bacterium | reverse complement strand
GGGCTACGTTTGGCAATTCCAGTGCCACGAGCAGCGGCGGAATTTTCCATTTCTTCGGTTATTGTCTTGGAATAGACTTTATCAATTGGGGTTGCTATTCGTACAACTATGTTCTGATTTTCCACTTCTTATTTCCTATTGTAAAATAAAGGTCACCAATCCTAAAATCGTTTAGTTGGGGATTTTTCACTGACAGGGACCATGGTGAAGGGTTCGTCCTGTCAGAATACAGGGCGACGTCGGGGGCGGGAGAAAGTAAACACATCAAACCCAACAGAGTAAACCCCGCTGGTGATCGGCGCATGGAATGCCAGTTGTTTTGTATGTGTCAGAATGTTCGTCATGTCCGAAGGACTCCTTGGGAGTTTACAAACAAGTTGTAAATTGAGAACAAATGTATAATAATAATTGATTTATTCTCATAAATATTTTGTTATAAAATCACTGCCATGGAAAACGAAGGAGCTGTAAGATCCGAACAATCGTTCGACAACAAAATGGGGAAAAAAAGGGTCACCGGGCTGCGTCGGTTTGCCCGGGCATTTACTATCTCCGTGTTTGCTATCCTGGCCTTCTGCATCTATTGGTTCTTCTTTAATAAGTATGGCAATGGTGAAAGGACCGGGGTGTTGATCAAGATCACGCACAAGGGCAACATCTTTAAGACGGATGAAGGAGAAATGTGGCTGAGTTGCCGGCAGGTGACCAATCCTGAAAAATTCTATTTCTCCGTGATCAATGACAGCATTGCCGTGGTGCTGAAAAACCTCCAGGATGAATGCGTGCAACTGAGCTACTCGCAATACCGTGCATTACTGCCCTGGAGAGGGGATACAAAGTATATTGTGACGGCAGTTGTACCGATCAAAAAATAACTAAGCAGAATATACCAGGAATATGGCCGGGCGTTTATGAATGTCCGGCTTATTTTTTTGCCAGCAGGCGATCGTTTGGGTTTTGATCCATTCATTTTTACCGGTAATATCAACCGCAATGCAAAGACGGGTAGAGGGGTTACAGGATTTTAACAGCGCTTCTATCAGCTGGTTGTTCCGGTAAGGTGTTTCGATGAAAATCTGGGTGCAATTCTTTTTAGCCGAGTCTGCTTCCAGTTCTTTGATGGCTTTTATACGTTCCTGGTTATCGATCGGCAAGTAGCCGGTGAACCGGAATTGCTGACCGTTCATGCCACTTGCCATCAGGGCAAGAAGGATCGAACTTGGACCCACCAGGGGTTTTACGCCAGCACCCATTTCCTGTGCTATGGCGATCAATGCCTGGCCCGGATCAGCTACACCGGGACAACCCGCTTCGCTGATGATACCGATGGATCTTCCTTCTGTTAGTTTTTGTTTGAACCTGGCCATTGTATCATCGCCGATCGTATACCATTCGTAATCATCAATGACCATCTCTTTCCATACTTGTTTGAAATAGCGACGGGTGGTCCGTTCATTCTCAGCAAAAAAAACCTGGCAATCTTTGATAGCATCAATAATATACGGGGGGATAGCATTCAATCCTTCTTCTGCCAGCAGGGATGGTATAAGATAAACTGTTCCCATCGCTAACTGTTCTTTACTTTATGAACACTGAGCGTGGCAGCAATGATGGCGTAAGCAGGAGCGAGGATGATCAGCACATGCATCAAGTAAAATAATAAACCATTCCCGATCGCCAGCCCCTTGTGCCTGCTGATAAAACCGGCGCTTTGCTGAGGCGTAAATTTGACCCGGGCAAAGCTATAGTCCAGCATCGAGAAGCCAAAATAATAACATTCCATCAGCAGGGCAATGATCGGGGTGATCCAGCCGATCACCGGTACCAGGGAGAGCAGGATCAGCGAGACCAGGTAAACGGATTGCCAGCCGCAGTTGCGAAGCGCCAGTTTGATACTTCGTAAACAATCTTTTTTTAGTTCGGACCAGTTGAAGGAATGTTCTTTCCCTTCAATGATCGCTTCTGTTTTTTCACTCAGGTATGCAAAGACAGGCGAACCGATGATCAGGATCAGGTATTTAAAAAGAGAAAAATAAAAAAGTACCATTGTCAGCCGCAGCATCATGCCTGTCATTACAAAGAAAAAACTCAGCCATTCACTTCTTTCTTTCTGAAGCCAGGTCTCAACACCCAGTTTGCTGCTGACCCAGGAGATGACCCCATCGGCCGATTGCCAGAAGACGAACATGCCAACGATAAAGAGGAGGGTATATATAATACCGGGGATGATGATCCAGCGGAACAGCCGGTGTTGTTTAATGAACCGTTGGGCTTCTCCCCAGGATTGGACTGCTATTACGATTTCTTTGAGCAAAGCCTTAATTTGGGTGGTAAATATAGACCATTGATTACACTGAGTAAAATGATTTACAGGGTTTCCAGATTTCTTTTTTACTGTTTTATGTGGGATTTTAACGTATGAAAAAATTATCTGCTGCTTTTTATGAACGATCCGATGTGCTTTTAATTGCCAGGGAACTATTGGGAAAATTGCTGGTAACAAAATGGGAGGGAGTCATTACATCCGGTCGTATCGTAGAAGTAGAAGCGTATAACGGACCCATCGACAGGGCTTCGCATGCGTTTGGCGGAAGAAGAACTGCCCGCAACGAGCCCATGTATGCAAAAGGAGGAGTCGCCTATGTTTATCTATGTTATGGTATCCATCACCTGTTCAATGTTGTTACCAATAGTAAAGAAAGTCCGCATGCAGTATTGATAAGGGCACTCGAGCCGGTTAAAGGGATCGATGCTATGTTGCAGCGGGTGAAAAAGAATTTTGATCACTCATTGACAAGGGGGCCGGGCAATTTATCCAGGGCACTGGGGATTTCCACACAGCACAGTGGTTACTCATTACGGAGCCCTGAACTATTTATTGCCGACGATGGTTTTGTATATACAAAAAAAGAGATTGCTGCTTCCTCCAGGATCGGGGTGGACTATGCGGGGGACCATGCTTTATTGCCTTACCGGTTTTATATCAGGGGAAATCCTTTTGTCAGCGGCAAGAACAAATAGCCCTGTTTATTTTATTTCCTCCTTATTATAGGATCGCAGGTCGTATTCATATACTTCATTGGAGAAAGCTGCATTCATCTTGTCCCGGTCAAATTCTTTTTCATTGTTGGCTAAGAAAACGGCCGCCACTCCATTCCCGATAAAATTCGTGATGGCCCTTGCTTCGCTCATAAAACGATCCACCCCCAGCAGTAATGCCAGCCCTTCCACAGGAATCACTTTCACTGCGGTGAGTGTGGACGCCAGTACGATAAAGCCACTTCCGGTAACACCGGCTGCGCCTTTGGAAGTGACCATGAGGATACCGATAATCGTAAACATTTGCCCCCAGCTCAGATTGATATGAAAGACCTGTGCCAAAAAAATAACGGCCATGGACAGGTAAATGGTGGTCCCATCTAAATTGAAGGAATAGCCGGCCGGCACTACCAATCCCACCACGGGTTTGGAGCAGCCCATCTTTTCCAGTTTTTCCATCAGGGAAGGAAGGGCTGCTTCGGAGGATGATGTGCCAAGAACGATGAGCAGTTCTTCTTTGATGTATTTCAGGTATTTCCATAAACTGATCTTATAATAACGAAGGATCAATCCCAATACAGCAAAAATGAAGATACCCATCGTAATATAAACAGTGAGCATCAGTTTGCCCAGGGGCATCAGGGTCTCGATTCCATATTTACCAATGGTGAATGCCATTCCCCCAAAAGCGCCGACGGGTGCGAATAACATAACAATATGCAGCGCTTTGAAAAGGTATTTTGAAGCCGTACCCAGGGGCTTCATGATCTTGTTACGCCCTTTGTATTTGCTTAAAAAAATGCCAAACAGGATAGAGAACAGCAATACCTGGATGGTGAGATTATCTTTTAAGAATTTCAGAACGCTGAAATGTTCTGCCCCGGCTGTGTATTTTGAAATATCACCACCCGCAACTGCTTTGGTGTCCACGCCATTCCCGGGTTGGATGAGCCAGGCAACCAATATCCCGATCAATAAAGCGACGGTCGTCACAATTTCAAAATAGAGTAGAGCTTTACCACCCACTCTTCCCACTTTTTTCAGGTTACCCATTCCACTGATGCCGAGTGAAATGGTGAGGAAGATAATGGGGCAGATAAATAGTTTGACAATGCTGATGAAGATCCCTCCAAGAAATTCACTCAGGGTAACCCCAACTGTTAGCTCCAACCCGGCGAGGTTCGCCTTCCAGGGTTTGTCGAGGACAGGGTACAGGGCGAAACCTGGTGCAAAATGGCCCACCAAAATGCCCGCAGTGATCGCCAGTAAAACCCAGAAAGTAAGATTGGTAAAAACTCTTTTCATTGATAAACTTATGGTGCCTTTGTTTGCCGGTAAGACGGTAAGGCGCTAAGAAATATTGTACCTAAATTCTTTCCGTCTCCCCTCCCGAAGCCCGGGATTCCCGGTTATTTCTCCAATGATAGACTATTAATGAATATACACTCTTTGATCAGGTATCGATCAGTGATGTTTTTTTAGTGTCTTTC
>JANOHQ010000066.1:0-7499 GCA_031406595.1 Chitinophagaceae bacterium | reverse complement strand
TGAAGAAAAATAAGTTTAATTTTTATTTGTTGTTGCTGTTGATTATTCCTTTGAGTTTTGTTGGTTTTTATGTGAAAGATACCTTCCGGCAAAAAGCAGCCAAAGAATCAATCTTGGATACCGATGAATATATACAATTAGGAAACTTTAAATTTTATGCAGATGATAATGTTCTTAAAAGTGAGACTAAAAGTATTACGCTTTCGGAAAAAGAAACAAAAGCACTAAAAATATTTGCAGAAAATTTAAATCAAATCGTAGAAAGGGAAAAGCTGATGAAAGAAATTTGGGAAGATAAAGGCATCGTTGTCATCAGTAGAAATGTTGATGTATTGGTGTCTAAATTACGTAAGAAATTAAGCGACGATAAGTCCATTAAATTTATCAACGTACATGGCAGGGGTTATAAATTTATTATTGAGTAGATACCCCACAGATGAGGAGGTTTTGCGGGATACACAAATAATCCAGCTTTTCAGAAATTAGTTTCTGAAAAGCTGATAAAACATTCCTGTACTAAAATAGAGATTGAAATATCATATCAATGCAGAAGAGCTTTTCTTGAATAAGCTCGATTCACCTAAACTGAGGTAGAGACCAATCATTTAAAACTGTATTTTCTGAGATTATATTTACCGGCTTTACCATTTATGTTTAAATTTTGTTGCCCGCTGATTTGGGTAACAACTGGCTCTTTCGATTGAAATTCCATTGATTCTCATGGACTTGATTTTTCCAAGTTTTTTAAAATCAAGAAATTGAGAAAGTGTAACTATTTGAATATGGATACATTATAAAGATTATTTCCCGCTACAAAACTTACTAAAAATATAATCCAGCTGATCCTCATTGGGATGCTCAGATTTAAACCCTGCATCCAAGGCGCCTACTTCACCATAGAAAAAATTTCCTACCTTTTTCTTGGAAGCTAGAAAAATTTTCCTACCTTCGGTCTATGGCAAAGAAAAAAGAGACTATTTCTATTGAGCCCACCAGGTCTGAACTGGAGATCCTGCAGGTACTCTGGGATATCGGGCCGGCGACCGTAAGAGCCGTCAATGACGAGTTGCTCAAACAAAAAGAAGTCAATTACGCTACTACCCTGAAGTTCATGCAACTGATGGCAGAAAAAGGTTTGCTGCAACGGGACGATAGCCAGATGAAACATGTGTACCAACCAGCAGAAAAAGAAGAGAAAATGAAAAGCCAGTTGCTGCATAAGTTCGTGGACACGAACTATAAAGGTTCACCAGCGAAACTGCTGATCCAATTACTGGGAGATGAGAAAACATCGAAGGAGGAGTTGAACGAGATCCGTGAGCTGGTAAAAAATATTAAGCGCTAAAACCCTGAATTTTCTATACCGACTTCATCATCATTACCTGTTGTATGAACAACCTGTTTTCAGAACATATTATCCATGCGGTTTGCGATGCACTGCTCTATTCTCTCGGGTTGGGAAGCCTGCTTGCTGCCCTCACAGGTATTATTGTAGTATTCACCCGGAAAGCAAGTGCCAAAACACGCTATAATTTATTGGTAGCTGCTCTTACCGTATTCGCCGGCGCTGTTATCTTCAGCTTTATTACACAATTGCTTACTGCACAGCCCATCCAGCCATTTTATAATAATATCACAAGGCCTGTTGAGTTGACGGGCATTGCTTCTACTGATGCCGGCCCGGTCAATGAGTACGGCAGCATAACCGGTTTTGTTCGTACCCACTCGGATACGATCGTACTGCTCTGGTCGCTGATCGTTGTGATAAAAGCTTTCCAGTTAATGACGGGACTGCAATCACTCACCCTGTTGAGACGAAACAAGATCAGTGCTGCCGGGGAATATTGGGACAACCAGGTTCGTCAACTCTCCAAAAACTTAGGGATTCAACGCATCGTCCGTGTTGCTGCATCGGGCATCACAAAAGTACCGATGGTGATAGGCCACCTGAAGCCTGTTATCTTATTACCGATCGGCCTGCTCACATCCCTTTCTCCGGAAAGTATCGAGGCCATACTGGTGCATGAACTGGCGCATATCCGTCGCCGCGACTGGCTGGTCAACCTGCTGGTCAGTGCACTGGAAGTTGTTTTCTTTTTTAATCCTGCCGTGTTATGGATATCGTCGCTGATCCGTACCGAAAGAGAAAATTGTTGCGATGATATTGCCATCGCTTATACCGGTAGCAAAACCGCTTATATCGATACACTGGTGGCCTGCCAGGAATTCCAGCAATCATCCCCTGCTTATTCACTGGCTTTCAGCGGACGCAAAAAACCGTTGCTCGCAAGGGTTAGGCGAATGATATCGGATAAAAATTCTTCGCTGAACCGGGCAGAACGGGGGATCATGGCAGCAAGCCTAGTCATATCGCTTATTGGAATTATCATGCTTGGTCCGGGCTGTGAAAAACAACCCCTGGTAAACCGGACCTTCATCACCGCGCCTGATCATGCTCAACCCATTTTCCGGCAAGTAAGCGACAGTGTCATCGGTCAAAACGACTCTTTACACTCCCCAACAGATAGTTTGGCAACTTTTACCATTCCTGATCACCCGGGATTGGTGGATCATGATTCCATACCCGTTGCATCGGGTCAAACCAAACAAGCTTCCATTTACCCGCACACTGATTTTACTGTTTATCAAACTAAAGAAGTAGGTTATCCTACGGATGTTACGGTTCCGAATGCAGACGTGCTTAGCCGGTTGGTCAGGCTTGACCGTAATTTATACCAGGTCAATTCACAAAGCGGGAATATCACTTCCATGCAGCTGAATGGTAATACTGTAGCCCCTGCGCAACACCTGAATTACCTGGAAAAAATAAACCGGCTTGCCAGTAATCCCGGCCATACATCACCCCAAGCTTATATTACTGTACACGATTCGTACCAGGAACAATCCAAAGCTTATCATGATGAACCTGATGTAGATCGGTTAGTGGGTGTATTGATAGCGGCCAACATTATTCAGCATAAAGAAGACTTGTTGTCATTCAAACTGAGCGATACGGAATTTATCATGAACGATATAAAAATGCCGGATGCTGTTTACCTGCCGTTGAGAAAAGCATTTGTGCCGACACTTAGCAATGGCAAAAAAGGCTCTTGGGCATGGATGTATAATTTTAAAACATAGGTTTCACGCAGTCCCGAGGCTATTGGTACAAAGGAGCAGCGACGCAACGCACCGTAACACATAATTTATAAAATATTAATAAACAGATTTTACTGACCACACCCCTGCCCATATAAACTGATCATTTCCACTCAACTTTAATCTTTTTACGATGAGAAAAATTTTTTCGACCTGCCTGGTCGCGTGGCTTTGTATTGCTTCAACTGTAACGAATGCCCAGCAACATTTTGACTTAAGGGGTAAGATCAACGCAACGGGCGCCAGTATTTTCCTGTTGAAAGCAAAAGATTCGTTGCTGGTTAAGACAGCGATAGCAGACTCTTTGGGCATCTATCATTTTCAACAACTGGCAGCGGGAGAATATATATTGTCGGTGACGATGACGGGCTACCAGGATTATCGCAGTTCACTGATCAACCTGCGACAGAACAAGACCATGGACGATATCGTCTTAATAATTTCCGCCGGTATGCTCAATAATGTTACCGTTGCTGCCCAACGGCCTTATGTACAGCAAAAGATTGACCGTACCATCATTAATCCCGAAGCATTGATCAGCAATGCAGGGAGTACGGGGCTCGAGATACTGGAGAAAGCACCGGGTGTCATCATCGATCCAAATGGCGGTATTACACTGAAGGGAAAAGGGGTGACTATTTTTATCGATGACAAGCCCACTTATTTATCAGGTGCAGACCTGCAGAATTACCTTCGTTCCTTATCCGCTGCCCGTATCGACCAACTTGAACTGATGACCAACCCTCCTGCAAAATATGATGCGGCCGGGAACGGTGGCGTTATCAATATCCGCACGAAGCGCAGCAAGCTGAAGGGTTTTAACGGTGGCATCACCTTGAATTATATACAGGGCAAATATGGCAAGACCAATGACAATTTTAATTTCAACTTCCGTTCCGGTAAATTAAATATATCCGGCAACCTCAGCTATTATTATAACAATGCGTTTACTGACCTTGTCATCAATCGTCATTTCTTTGACGCACCAGGTGTATTGAGGAGTAATTTTATTCAGAGCTCTTTTATCCGCAACCGCGGGAATAATTATCTCGCCAAAATTGGAGCCGATTATTATGTATCAGAGAAAAGTACCGTCGGTATCAACCTCACCGGCATCTACAATCCCAGCAATACAATTACACCTGTCACCAGCCTCTTTACCAATGCATCCGATAATGCCGACTCGACGATCATCGCGGCAAATGCACAGCACCGGAGTTTTCGCAATGCGGGCGTGAATCTTAATTTCCGGCATGAATATAAAAAGAATGGTCCCGCTCTGAGTGCCGACCTGGATTACCTGAACTACCGGACATCCAATGATCAATCCTTTGATAACCGCAGTTATTTGGCCAACGGCTCCTTAAAGAGTAAAGACCTGTTAACCGGTTTTCTGCCCGCGCATATTAACATTTATTCGGGCAAAGTGGATTATGAACATCCTCTCGCCAATGGTATCAAACTGGAAACAGGTTTGAAAGCCAGTTATACGCATACCGATAATGTAGCCGATTATTTTTCTACAATTAACGGTACTATTTCTCCGGATTATGATAAGACCAATCATTTTATTTATAAAGAAAATATTTACGCGGCCTATATCAATGGCTCGAAAGAATTCAAACGCTTTTCTTTCCAGGCAGGTCTCCGGTTGGAAAATACGATGTCTGATGGTCATCAGTTAGGCAATGTGCAGAAACCCGATTCGGCCTTCCGGCGCAGTTATACCAGTCTTTTCCCAACTGCGTATATACAATATAAAACAGACACTACAGGTCGCAATACTATCAGCCTGAATTATGGCCGTCGCATCGATCGGCCCTATTACCAGTCCCTCAATCCTTTTCTATCACCGCTGGATAAGTTTACGTATTACACCGGCAATCCATTTCTGAGACCTTCATTCAGCGATAATATTGGATTGCAATTTACTTATCATGATAAATATACTGCCGGGTTTGAATATAGTCGTACCCGCGATGATGTCAATGAGACCATCGAGATCGTTGATCGGATCTATTACAGTCGCCCGGGAAATATCGGACGGTATACCGTCTTGACCTTTTCACTCGATGGTACGTATGAACCGGTGAAGTGGTTCAGCTTTCAATTCCATGCGGAGGTCACACAGCGCCACGCTGTCAGCAATTTCTATACTGGGAAACTGGATACGAAAGGGACCTTCACTTTTTTGCGGCCGATATTCACTTTCAAGCCCGGTAAGGATTGGTCGATACAACTCGATGGTGGCTACCAGAGTAAAATAACGGATGCCCAATTTGTCATACAGGACAGGAAAAGGATCAATGCGGCGATCAGTAAAAAATTGTCTTCCGCCGCCACGATGAAACTTGTTGTCAATGATATCTTTTATATGTTTGGCACCAGGGGCACGATCAATAACCTGGCTAATACGACAGCGAACTGGACCAACTGGTTTGATTCACGGACAGCCGTCTTCTCCTTCACGTATCGTTTCGGAAAAGCCATTTCAGGGCAGAGAAAGCACGATGCTAATGGGGCGGAGAGTGAGCAGAACCGGGTTAAGAATTAAGGTTATTATTAATTGAAAATTGTAAGCAAATAAATGTTTTATTTCCCGATACAAAACTTACTAAAAATATAATCCAGTTGATCATCATTCGTGATCTCTCCCGTGATCTCACCCAAATAATGCAGGCAACGACGGATATCCAGGGCCAGCAGGTCGCCGGGTAATTTATTATCAAGACCGGTGCGGATATCGGCCAGGGATATTTGTACTTCTTTCAATGCATGGTAGTGCCGTGCATTGGTGATAATGGTATTCTCGGTTTGCACCTGACCCTGCAGCACCGCATCCACCATCCGCTCTTTGAGAGTTTCCAGGTGGAGCCGTTGTTTGGCGGAGATCAGCACTGTTTTATTATTATCGCCGAAACGGGCTCTTGCTGTCTCTTCTCCCAACTGGTCGATCTTGTTGGCTACTAACAGGTAATTCAACTCTTGCTCTTCAAACAATTTCCTCTGACTCCCGACTTCGGATTTCTCTTCCGCTGCATCAAACAGGTACAAGACCAGGTCTGCCTGTTTCATTTTTTCAATGCTTCGCTCCATCCCTGCCGACTCGATCAGGTCATTGCTGTGTTCCCGTATCCCGGCCGTATCGATCAGGCGGAAAAGGATCCCATCGATATTGATGAGCTCTTCGATCGTATCACGGGTAGTACCGGGTATATCGCTTACGATGGCCCTGTTTTCATTCAGTAAACTGTTAAGTAATGTCGATTTTCCCGCATTCGGCTTGCCGATGATGGCCACACTTACGCCATTACGGATCACATTCCCCAATGAAAAAGAATTCACCAGCTGGTCTGTGGAAGAGCTGAGCTCTTCGATCAATGCATCCAGTTGTTTGCGATCGGCAAATTCTACATCCTCCTGCGAAAAATCCAGTTCCAGTTCGATGAGGGCAGAAAAACGAACCAATCTTTCTCTCAGGTCTTTTAAATTTTCGGAGAACCCACCGCGGATAGTATGCAGCGCCGCTTTCTGCGAAGCAGCGGTATTGGAGGCGATCAGGTCGGCAACGGCTTCAGCCTGCGCCAGGTCCAACTTACCATTCAGGAAAGCACGTTGGGTAAATTCGCCGGGCCTGGCAAGTCTTGCCCCCCTGCGGATGCAGGCATCCACCACCTGTTGCTGTACCCAGGGCGAACCATGGCAACTGATCTCGATGGTATCTTCCCCGGTATATGATCTCGGGTTTTTATACAAAGCAACGACCACTTCATCCAGCGTTGCTGCTCCCTCTTTCAAAAATCCGACATGAAGTGTATGCGATGCTTCTTTCGACAGGTCTTTGGAAGGGAATAGTTCATTGGCGATAGCAATGGATTTGTCACCACTCAGGCGGATCACCCCGATCGCTCCTACTCCCGGCGGTGTCGCCAGGGCAACGATGGTATCATCCCAGCCTCCGAGTTTGTTTAGCATGGGGCAAAAATACTGGAATAGTGGTTAGCTTTTGTTTGAGCTGTTAGCCGTTAGCTTTTAGCTGTTAGCCTGTGTACGGTTGAATAGAAAGCTCTCGTTGTTAGCTTCGGGCTGCGGGTAATGATTCGGCCCATCATAGAACCTCACCCGTGAATCATTCTACTCTTATGGAAAGCTTGTTCTCCTCTCCTGAAGGAGAGGTGGACGGAGGTTCCGGGTGAAAGGGGTGTTTGAAGGGTGAGGTTTTAGGTGCTGCGGGCCGTGGGCTGTGGGCTGCGGGCTTGCAGATCTCCGGCGTTCGCCTGGTCCCGACCTCAGCGCAGCCCGGCGGCGAAGTAGCTCTTCGCCTTCGCGGCGCCACGAGC
>JANOHQ010000384.1:0-1959 GCA_031406595.1 Chitinophagaceae bacterium | reverse complement strand
TCTGATACGTGTTATAATTCGCGAATTGGTAAGCTCCGATCCTTGTCAGTTCTGGTATATTATACAGGTACTCTGAGTTGAAACGCGGACGCATCCTGTAAGTATATTGACTGAGATTGGTAGAAACCAGGCTACTACCTGTTGGAAGTGTAAATCCTTTGTATACACTTCTGTTCGTAGCCGGGTCGATATCGGTATAATGGAATTTGCGCATATCCACCCATGTTTCCAATGCACCCCATACGAACAATGCGATATATTTCTGGTTCATAATATGGGACAGCGTCAGGTTATTGGCGGCGGGAACGATCAGCGGGTTGGCAAGATAATTTGCTTTCAATGCCGGTGTAATCTGTTTGCCAGCCGGGATATTCTGCGGGTATTGAACTGACAACATATCGAAGTTGAGGCTGATACCGTTCGTATAAGCCGTGAGTGCCGCGGCTTTGTTGCCCTTCCTGAATTGCGCCTCGGCAATGATGAACTGCATTTCCGATGCGGTCATCATTGGCCAGGGACTTGTGTTACCATAAAGATAACGGCTGCTATCAAGGCTGGTAGGAGGTGTAGCAGTTGAAACGGTATTGGGGTAAGTGATCTGGTTTGGTGCTGTGCCCGTTGTAATAAGTGGAGCATACCTCCAGAAGTTTTTTGGATATAAAGAATCGAAAGTTGCATTACCTGCCCATGGAAGTAATCCTTTAAAAGTACCCTTGAGATTTTCCCCGAGCATATACCAGGCTCTTGGGTCAGTAACACCTGCAAAAACGGTGGTATCATCTCCATTCATCAGGCGTGCAACATAAGAACCCTGGCGATAGCTGCCGAAATTACCTCTTCCGGGCCCCCAGTAATTGATCTGTCCATTGATCGGCGGTCCTGTTACTTTTACTGTGGGGTTGTCCGTGTTTGTTTGTTGGGCAAGACTTGCATATTTGATCGCCGAATCGGCCAGTGCATAGCCATTAGCTGCAAACATATTCTTGTAGCTAAGACAGATATACGAACGTGCGATTATGCCATACGCGAATTTTTTCCATTTATCCCTGTCGCCCTGATTAAAGAAAGCATCACCGAGAGCCAAATTGGCCTGGCTTACATTCCCGTCGACCCGGTTCAGGTTCTCTATGGCACGGTGGGCAACAGCGCGGCAGCTATCCAGTATCTCCGGTTGGTCCTGGTATTTGAAAGTACTTAAACCTTTTACCCAGGCTTCCCGCAGGATACCTACTTCATATTCGAGTGTCAATTGCAGCCAGCCCCATGCGCGGATGGTCTGGGCAGCGCCTACATAATCCCACTTTTCTTCTTCCGTACCCCACTCAATGATCTTGTTCACGTTGTTACCCTGGCCATAGTATACGGTTGCCCAAACGGAACCCCCGTTATCAACAGCACCACCGAGCATACTATGCTGACCCCAGGTGTCGCCCGTGGTATTGATACTCCAGTACTGGATATATCGCCCAACAAATGTTCCATCTACGATCACTCCGTAGGTCGTTCCCGCACTGGAAGAGAACCAGGTAAAACCACCGATAACACCGGGCAGAATATTTTCGACCGGTTGCCGGATCGCCGCGTTGGGATTAAGATAGGCTTCATCAATTTTCTTGCTGCAGGAGCTGAACGCAATGGCACAGAACGAACCTGCAAGTATCGATAAGTTTAAAAAATTATTTTTCATACAAAAATTTTAGTTGTTAGCAGTTCCTTTAAGATTACAGACCCAGTTTAAAACCAAAACTCACGCTCAGTGGAGTAGGAGCACTACCAAGGTCAAGGCCATACCCCCCCACGCCTCTTGTACCGGGATTATTGGCGTTCACCGCTGCATCAGCACCTGTGTAATTGGATAGAACGATAAGATCATTCCCTGTCAGGAAGAAGCTCATGGTCTTTACACCCCTGATAAATGGCTTGCCAACCCTGTAGGTCAACGTGACGTCCCTTAACCGC
>JANOHQ010000376.1:0-5981 GCA_031406595.1 Chitinophagaceae bacterium | reverse complement strand
AAATTAGTATTGTTCTTAACAGGATTTGTGCTGGTGGCTTCAGTAGCAACAGCCCAACAGGTAAAAGGAATTGTAATAGACCAGCAGAGCAAAGGTGTAGAAAAAGCTACCGTGTCTTTGCTGAACGGAAAAGATTCTTCAGTAATAAAACTGGCAGTTACTTCATCGGACGGTAAGTACTCTTTTACTGTACCTGGAGCCGGCAGTTATCTCATCAGCGTTTCCCATGTAGGCTTTGCACAGGTTTATGCTGCTTTACCTGAATCGCCTGCTTCCGGGGAAATAGCTATGCCTGACCTGGTCCTTGAAAAAAGTTCAGGCGATCTTGGTGGGGTAACGGTATCAAGTAAAAAGCCAATGGTGGAAGTAAAGGCAGATAAAACTATTCTGAATGTGGAAGGAACTATTAATGCCACGGGTACAGATGTTCTTGGTTTGCTAAGAAAGTCGCCCGGGGTAATGGTGGATAAAGATGATAACCTGAGTCTTGCCGGAAAGAATGGCGTAAAAATATACATTGATGGCAAACCAACCCCGCTGGCCGGAGCTGATCTTGCCAATTACCTGAAATCAATCCAGTCAGCACAGGTGGAAGCGATTGAATTGATCACCAATCCTTCTGCAAAGTATGATGCCGCGGGCAATGCAGGCATTATCAATATCAGGCTGAAAAAGAATAAAGCCTTTGGCACCAATGGATCGGTAAACGCAGGTTATAATATCGGCGTATATCCAAAATATAATGGCGGCATCAATTTCAACCACCGCAACAAGGGCATTAATCTTTTTGGAAATTACAACTATAGTAATAATAAAACAGACATGGTGTTTAGCCTGTACAGAAGTATACTGGATACCATCTTTGACAACAAGACCAACGCTATTATGCGTACTGGGAGCCATGTTTTTAAAACTGGGATTGACTATTTCATTGACAATAAAAACACATTTGGCGTAGTTATAAACGGGGACATTTCAGAGAACAGTTTTAATAACAACAGCCGTACCCCCATCATTTACAAACCCACCGGGATGGTGGACAGGTTGCTGGTAGCGAACAATGTGAATAAGATGAATGGGAACAATGTAAACTTTAACCTGAACTACCGTTTTGCTGATACATCGGGCCACGAACTGACCTTAGATGCTGACTATGGACTGTTCCGTAATAAAGGCAACCAGCTGCAACCCAATTTTTATTACAATGCTGCTGGCACCACATTGCTGAGCCAGGTAATGTATCGCTTTATCAGCCCGGCAGATATTGATATTTATACTTTGAAGGGGGACTACGAACAGAACTTTAAGGGCGGTAAACTTGGTTTGGGCGCTAAAATTTCTTCAATCCGTACGGAAAATAATTTTCAGCGCTTTAATGTCAGCCAGCTGAAGCCAGAAATAAAATCGCTGGATGTGGCCCGCAGCAATGAGTTTGATTATAACGAAAACATCAATGCGCTGTATATAAACTATAACAAACAGCTGAAAGGGGTAATGTTCCAGGCCGGGGTAAGAATGGAAAACACCGTTTCCTCCGGCGACTCTTATGGCCTTAATGCTGATGGTACTGTTAATGCGGCCAGCAAAAAAACATTTAAACGTAAGTATACAGACCTCTTTCCAAGCGCCGCGCTTACTTTCAATAAAAACCCGATGAACCAGTGGGGGCTTTCTTATAGCCGGAGGATTGACAGGCCTGCCTACCAGGATCTGAATCCTTTTGAATTCAAATTAGACGAGTATACTTTTATGAGGGGAAATACCAGCCTTCGTCCCCAGTACACTAATATTATAACGCTGACAAATACCTATAAGTACAAGCTGAACACATCACTGAGCTACAGTCATGTAAAAGATGTGTTTACCTTCCTGGTGGATACCACGGAGATGTCAAAAAGTTTCCTGACCCGTAAAAATTTAGCCACCCAGGATGTGGTGGCCCTGAATATCAGTTACCCCATTATGTACAAAACCTATTCGGCTTTTATCAACTTCAGCGGGAATTACTCACACTATAAAGCCGACTTTGGTGGTGGCAGCAGGGTAGTGGATCTAAATGCTGCGTCATTTAATATTTATATGCAGCACAGCTACAGTTTCGGAAAGAAACAGGATTGGACAGGCGAAATCAGCGGTTGGTATAATTCCCCGGCTATATGGGAAGGTGCTTTCAAAAGCAAATCCATGTGGACGATGGATGCCGGTATGCAGAAAACGATTTTCAAAGGCAACGGCACTTTCAAGGTTTCAGTCTCCGATATCTTCTTCAGCATGAAGTTCAGTGGTCACACTAATTTTACCGGGCAATACAGCAGGTTCAGTGGCACTTTTGAAAGCCGCCAGTTTAAAACAGCACTTACCTGGAGGTTTGGCAGTAATACCGTGAATGCCGCCCGCCAGCGCAAAGATGCTTCGGAAGAAGAAAAGAAAAGAACAAAGAGCAGCGGTGGGTTTGGTAATAACTAATAAAATGTGATGATATTAATTAATAAAGGCGCTTACAGGGCGCCTTTATTAATTAAGTTTTTACCTAAACTATTGTCGTTCCTTTTTTTCTTTGATTTCATTTTTGCCTGTTTAATCACTATGGCACTGATAATCTTTACATTTGTTTCGTCAATGGGGATTATCACAGCACACTCCATTAGTAATAAATACGCCAAAACATGAAAAAATTACTCAGCATCTTTCTTGTCTTTTTTGCTATACAAACTGCCATTGCACAAACCCTTTCGCCAACTATAGTAAAACATAGCGGCATTCATTATGAACGCCTGGCCAGGATTGATACCATATTGAAAGATTATGTAAATAAAAAATGGTTAGTTGGGGCTGTTGTAATTATTGTAAAAGACAACCAGGTAGCCTATTACAAGGGACATGGATATTCAAATCTTTCTACTAAAAAACCACTGCAGGCTGATGCTATTTTCAGAATTATGAGCCAGACCAAAGCAATTACAAGCTTGGGAATTATGCAGTTATTTGAGCAGGGAAAACTGGGCCTTGACCAGAATATTTCTGATTTTATCCCTGAATTTAAAAACCCAAAACTGATCAAAAATTTTAATACTTTAGATTCAAGCTTTACCACTATCCCGGCAAAACGTGAAATTACATTCCGGGATTTATTAACGCACACATCAGGTATAGACTATCCCGCCATTGGTACTGATACCATGCAGGCTGTTTATGCTAAAAATAATATTCCATCCGGATTGGGATATTTTAATGAAAGTTTGTTGTCTAAAATGAAGGCTTTGGGAGGGTTACCGCTTCTCCATAATCCCGGTGAGCGATTTACCTATGGTTTAAATACTGACTTACTGGGATGTCTTATTGAGATAATAAGCGGAAAGTCATTAGAAACTTATTGCACTAAGTATATTTTTGAGCCGCTTGGCATGAAGGATTCCTATTTCAATCTTCCGGCAACGAAGGCAGCCAGGCTTGCAACCGTTTATACAGAAGATAACAATCAAAAAATTATTGAGTGGTCGCCAAGTTTTAGAAATATAGATCCTGGCTATCCGCTCATTCCCAAAAGTTATTTTTCAGGCGGGGCAGGATTGTCTTCCACAGCATTTGATTATTCCATCTTTCTTCAAATGCTGTTAAATAAAGGTAGCTATAATGGCAAACAAATTTTGGGAAGGCGGACTGTTGAACTCATGTTAAGCCCCCAGTTGGCTGATAATTTATTTGGGGATGACAATCTGTGCCTTGGGTTTGCATTAACATCCAAAAAATCTGCTAACTTAAAAATGCTGAGTGAAGGTTCATTTGCCTGGGGAGGATACTATGGTACATTCTACTGGGCCGATCCAAAAGAGAAAATGATTTGCTTAATTATGACGCAGCACACACCCAATTCCCACTATGATTATGCAGATAAGATCGTCAACATTATTTATGGAAGTTTGAAATAGATGTATAATAGTAAAACCCGGCATATAACCAAGGTTAAATAGAGAGTTCAATTATGGCAACCGGGGTTATTATTGCCACTTCACAGAAAACAGGTTTTGCTCAATTCGGGCATTGCTATTCCTGCCTTTTATTTCTTCATTGATAATTTTTCTAAGATGGTGCCAGAATTAGGTGGGTTTATAAGGTAGAAGTATAGGAATACCTGACCTCACTTTTTTTGTTCCATCTGTTAGTCGTTTTTATTCTTCAAAATTGAGGAGCCAGCAACAAGTATTTGAATGCCTCTGGAATTTTTTTACGGTTTTGTGAATCTGCGGCTTCTCTTGCAGGTGTGTCGAAATCCAGGCTGGTTTTCATCATTAACCGAAAACTATGTCGATTGGGGAATATCTTCCGAATCAATTTCGTATATAAGCGTATCAAATCGACTCATTTTTATTTGACAGATTGAAAAGTAATCGTATATTAGCGTATCGAATCGTATCGTTTATGAGTGATCAGCAAATATATACCTTTTCATTCCGGCCGGACTGGATGCAACTATCGAACATAATCAGCCAGTTAGACAGGTTTGACGCTTCCTGGTCTACAATCGAGAAAAGAGAAGGCCAGACCTTAAAACAATTGAAATCCATTGCGACCGTCAGGAGTGTAGGCGCTTCCACCCGGATCGAGGGGTCTAAAATGACGAATGATGAGGTGGCCAACCTGATTAAGACGCTGGATAAATCAAAGCTTCGGGAAAGGGATCAACAGGAAGTGGCCGGATATTATGAAACACTGGAATTGATCGCCCAATCCTGGAAGGAAATGCCCATTACTGAGAATGTACTCAAGCATCTACATAATTCGCTGCTGCGTTACAGTGAGAACGATGAATGGCACAGGGGCAATTATAAGAGGCATAGCAATGTAGTACAGGCAGAGAATCCAGATGGGACCAAAAGAGTGATCTTCCAGACAACTAACCCGGGATTTGAGACGGAGAATGCGATGGCCGCTCTCGTAGAATGGTATAGTACAGATACAAAAACATTACCGCTGATAAAGTCAGCAATTTTTGTGTATGATTTTCTGAGTATCCATCCGTTTCAGGATGGCAACGGCAGGCTGAGTCGTCTGTTGGGGACATTACTGTTATTGAAGCACGGCTATTCATGGATACAGTATGTCAGTTTTGAACACGAAATTGAAAACAGGAAACTGGAATATTATAGGGTATTGATGGAATGCCAGCGCAACCGGCCAGGTGAAGAAATTGCTCCCTGGGTTAATTTCTTTTTGGATCGCATGATGAATATTCAGCAACAATTAATGGAAAAACTGGAAGTCCAGAAAAAAAATGAAAAGCTTGCGCCAAGGGAAAAGATGATTATTTCATTCATTGAAAATCATCCTGGTTCGGCGTCAGGTGAGATCGCCGAAAAACTTGGCATCCCATTGCCGACAGTGAAAAGGATCCTGTCGGGAATGGTCAGGAGCAAACAGTTGGCTGTTGCCGGGGTTGGTAAGAGTACAAGCTATATGATTGAGGGCAGCGCTTCGATAAAAAAAGGATTGATTATGCGTTTCACTAATGAAGAAAGGACAAAAGAGTTCGTTCTGAAAAATCAAAGCACTTTTATAGAAATCAAAGATATCCGGATCACTGCTAAATTTAACTGGTCAGATCCGAACGAGTGGGGTAAAAAACTACGCGAAAATGATCTGAAGCTGCAGATTACCTGTACGACCAGTAACTCGGTAACGATAAGTGCACCCGTTCATTTGCTGGCAAGCCTTTATCACCGTGAACCCACTTTGACGATGATTCAGACACCAAGGATTCCTGATGATATTGGGCCGGAGATACCTTACAAAAAAGACTACCCCATACAGGTTATTATTGAGTTAATAGGATAATTTGATTTTTCAGTTCATCAAGCATAACAAATTTGTGCAATTTTATGTATTATAACTTACAAGTTTAATTTTTTTTTTATGAATTAATTGCGCATAGGTGCTGTGTCAAAATAACAGTTGCTCAAAAGTCCTGTGAGCCCAAAATATTT
>JANOHQ010000374.1:0-6865 GCA_031406595.1 Chitinophagaceae bacterium | reverse complement strand
GATACCTGGTGGCATGCAGAATGTACACGTAAGGCCATGGTAGCAAATGGTTTTTCTGCCGATGCAAGATTAGCTACCCAGGTTTCGAACTACCTCACCGATTTCCTGGCAGTGTTGAACATGCCAAATGAGGAACTTACCAAACTGGGGATCCAGGCAATACGCTTCCGGAGTGATCGTTCCTTCGATTTCCTGCATTTTGATGCTGTGTTCACCCAGGCTGATATTGAGAAGAACTGGGAATTGCTGCTGAACAATACTATCAGGGCATTAAAAAAGTACTCAGCCGGCAACATCGTGCAACCCGGTTTCCGGTTGATCGTATTTTACAATATTATTGGAGCCAGCCTGCATGCCATACAGGATTTTTATTCGCATTCCAACTGGGTAAACCTGTACATGCAACAGCGGTCAAGCCCTGTTCCTATCTGGTTTGATGTGCCGGCGGCGGATCGGCAAAAATTGAAATTATACACCGGCATATACCAAAAGCCATTTAACGGGCATGTATCGCATGATGAATTAAACAAGGATTGCTCCGGAAGGACCTATAATAAAGAAGCTGTAGAAGCGGCAGAACGGGCTTCTGTCGATTGGGTAAAAAGGCTAATGGATTCTGTTTCCCAGGCTCCCTGGAGTGAACTAAAGGCTTATTCGGTACAGGGAGATATGATCATGAAAAAATTCCTGACCAAACTCGATGCTACTTTCCTTACATCCAGTTCGATCCTTGCAGGTCATTTTGATGGCGGTACTCCTGCCAAAAGAGTTTTTAACCAGGATCCTGCAAAAGAAAAAGTGCAGGCCTATTATGCCCTGCAGGGCACGCTGGCAGAATATACCAACAATATGGCGGTCGGCTCTAACAAGTATAAATTACCAACTCCTTACTGGTCAGGTTTTCTTGGTTATAATATCAGCTATGATATTGCAGAAGGACTGCTATTGAACAATAAAAAATATACGCGTTAAGAGCCCCGGGCCCGGACCATTAATTTTCATTTATCTTAGCAGCCATAATCCCCCGCCATTTAAAGGGGGTTTTTAGTTGGTCTGCATGGAATTGGAAAAATATAACCAGTTACGGATCGTTTTTATGGGTACACCTGAATTTGCCGTAGCATCATTGGAGGCACTGGTCAAAGCAGGTTGTACGATCGTATCGGTGGTTACAGCCCCGGATAAACCGGGTGGCCGAGGGATGCAATTGCAACAAAGCGCCGTAAAAAAATATGCCGTTGAAAACAACCTGCCTGTCCTGCAGCCGGAGAAATTAAAAGACCCGGAATTCCTCTCCGCATTGAAGGCGCTGAACGCCGACCTGCAGGTAGTCGTTGCTTTCCGTATGCTGCCGGAACTGGTTTGGGATATGCCTCCTATGGGCACAGTCAATCTTCACGGTTCATTGTTACCACAATACCGGGGTGCCGCTCCCATCAACTGGGCTATTATCAATGGCGAAGACGAAACAGGGGTTACTACTTTCAAACTAAAACACGAGATCGATACAGGCGATATTTTATTGCAGGAAAGTTTTCCCATCGAAGAAGAAGAAACAGCAGGCGATGTACACGATAAAATGAAGGCCATCGGTGCAGCCGTATTGGTTAAAACAATAAAACACCTGGCGGATGGATCATTAAGCGAGATCCCGCAAGCCAGCAACATGGACGCGGGTGCTGAGCTCAAACATGCGCCAAAAATTCATACAGACACCTGCCGGATCAACTGGAGCCAGCCCGTGGAAGCCATTTATAATTTGGTGAGAGGATTGAGTCCATATCCCGGTGCTTTCACCATTATGAATGAAAAGATGCTGAAGGTATTCAATGCAAAAAAAGAGATCGTCTTTCCTGCCCATACGGAAGGCGATTATGTAACCGATGGTAAAACTTTTTTAAAGATCGCCTGCTCCAATGGCTACCTGCAACTGCTGGAAATACAGATGGAGGGAAAGAAAAAAATGAAGATCGACGAGTTTCTACGCGGATACCGGCAAGCCGGTCAGTAAGATTTTAATAGTTCACTTTCACAATGAATTTATCCTGCTCTGTCACATCAAGTGCGGAAGCAGCAGCATTGCTGATCCGGATATTCAGGCCTTCATTTTGCCGGATCCCGCTCATTTCACCAAGGACCTTGGCATAGACGGCTTTATTATTGGTTGGATTAATGATCTTAATGATCGTTCCGGGCGCTACTTTATCCATCAACAGGTAATACTTCGCGTCCTGCCAGCCACTCGTTGTCTTAAATATTCCTGAAGTGACCGTTTCATTTTTGGAAATGGGGCTAATTCTGACCTGTTGTTCAAAATGCGTTTGAAAATAACCCAGCCCGTCGATGGCCGGTTTTCTTGTTTCCTTGATAACAGGTGGCGGGTCCTTCTTTTCCTTTTTCTCTTCCTTTTCTTCCGCCTTCAATTCTGCCTCAGCTTCCTTCTCCTCTTCCTTTTTTGTTTTTTCTTCCTTTATGGGTTCTTCGGGGGTCGTTACAGGCTCGGTTTTAACCGGTTCCGTTTTTACGGGCTCTGTCTTTACCGGATCCATTGCAATAGTAACGGAAGCCATTGCGCTCGTTTTCAGGAACCCGATGATCAGTTTGTTGTCTTTTTTCAGTTCATCCGACGAAAGTTTATTCCATTGGCGAAGGTTTGTCAGCAATACTTGTTTATTCTTATTACTGACGGTCATCAACCCTTCGTTATCTTCTACTTTGTAATAAACAGGTGTTCCGGCATTTCCCTGTTGTGTAAAATTGGTGTCTGTAAGCGGTATGCGAAGTTTCTGGTCGATCAGAAGCCCTTTGTTGATATCAATTTTATTAAAAGCTGCCAGGTATTTGGCGCTGACATTGTACAAACGACCCAGGCCAAAAAGACTCTCTTTCGGAGCCACTTTATGATCCAGGTAGAGTCCGGCATCGTTGCTTTTTACCAGGAGATCCTTTTTTTGCGCAGTGGCAACAAGAGAAACAAATAAAAATGCACAAACACAAAGGACAATGTTCTTCATATCAACAAGATTTGAATACAAAGATGTGGATTTTCTGCGTTTCATCTGTCTTTTAATATCCTCAATTCTTTCGGGTAATAGTTATTGATCCGGTTGGGTAATGCATTGATCCATCCCAGCGGATATTGCTCAAAAGTGACGAGCTGCCAGCCTTTTTGGTTGGCGACAACAGGAATATCTTTTCGTTGCAGGTACAGGATGGCCTGTTCATTGTTCAATTGCGTTTGAGGGATACCCGCTATCCTGATCCTGCTCATGGCCAGTGCATGATCCGGAATCAGTTTGTCCCTAACCAATTCCCCGGTCAGCACCCCGGAATAAATAACCCTTAGTCTTTCCAATAAAAAACTGCTGTCATTAAAAAGAACTTCGGGCCAGGCATACACTGTGTCCCCGTGCCTGATAAAAACCTTTCCATCCGGGTTTACCCATTTTTCTACGAATTCCATTTCCTTTTTTGTCAGCCCTGGTGGCTTTTTTTTATACCATGCTGCCCCTTCCAGGTCACCTTCTTTCTTTTGGAAACAAGCAATGAAAAATCCTTCGCCCTTCACTTTATCCGGCCAGAAGCGATAACCCCCGCTGCCCTCTGCGATCCCCCATTCTTCATCAACGCGGAGAGGAAGATTCTCTGCAAAAAAAGTGGCTTTTATCCAGTCCACGATCTGTTCGTCTTCTTCTGCGGAATAAGAGCAGGTGGAATAGATCAGTATGCCGTCCTTTTTCAATGCCGGCCATATATCAGCGAGTATCCGTTGTTGCCGTTGCGAGCATAGCTGAACATTATTCTCACTCCATTCTGTTATTGCCTCCGGGTCGCGGCGAAAAAGTCCGCTCCCGCTGCAGGGTGCATCTACGATGACAAGGTCAAAATAATTCTCCAATCCTGAAAAATTGTTGGGATCATTATTCGTCACGATCACATTCTCACAACCCCACTTAATGATATTATCTTTTAACACATTGGCCCTGGAACGGATTACGTCATTGCTCACGAGCAGGCTTTCCTTCGAGATCAATGATTGTATATGTGTCGACTTCCCTCCCGGGGATGCACAGAGATCCAGTACTTTTAAAGGCTTTGACAGATCAACTGTTTGCCGGATGGCCTGTTCTAAAAACATACTGCTGGCTTCCTGTACATAGTAACACCCTGCATGAAAAAGGGGGTCGAAAGTGAAGGAAGGGCGTTCGGCCAAATAATAACCGTTGTCCGCCCAGGGAATTTTGGAAAGTCCATTCCGATGGTTATCGGGAGGGAGATTGGGAAATTGGCTCACAGGTTTGAGAGGATTAACTCTTATGGAAGTTACCTGCTCGCCAGACTGATGGACCTTTTCGAAAGTGGCGCGGTCAAATCCTTTGACACCCTCTAACGCATCGAGTAATGGGGCAGGTAATTGGGTGATCATATCACTGTAAAACTACAAACCATCGACAATAAACTACAAATTCTTTATCTCCGCCACCAAATCCTGCAACACTTTCTTAGCATCCCCAAACAGCATCGATGTCTTGGGTTGAAAGAAAAGTTCATTCTCGATACCCGCATAGCCCGGCTTCATACTTCGTTTATTCACGATCACATTCTTGGCCAGCTCCACATCCAGTATCGGCATTCCATAAATAGGAGAAGCGGGATCAGATTTGGCTGCGGGGTTCACCACATCGTTGGCGCCGAGTATCAAGACCACGTCGGTAGTGGGGAATTCATCATTGGCCTGCTCCATTTCCAGCAGCTTATCATAGGGCACATCGGCTTCGGCCAGCAATACGTTCATATGACCGGGCATACGACCGGCTACGGGGTGGATCGCATATTTTACTTCCACTCCTTTGCTTTCCAGCAATTTCTCCAGCTCGTGACAGGCATGCTGGGCCTGGGCTACAGCAAGACCATAACCCGGAACGATATAGACCCGGTTGGCATAACTCATCACCACGGCCGAATCGCTCAGGCTGATCTCTTTATAATGTCCCTGGTCCTTTGCATCTGCCGGTCCTGCTTTAGCGCCACCACCAAAGGAACCGATCAGCACGTTCGCCAGTGAACGGTTCATCGCCTTACACATTAGTATCGTAAGCAAGGTTCCGGCTGCACCCACAAGGATACCACCGGTCAGCATCACTTTATTATCGTACAGGAAGCCACCGCAAGCTGCTGCCACACCGGTGAATGAATTCAATAATGATATTACAACCGGCATATCTGCACCGCCGATCGGGAAAACGAAGAATACACCATACAATAATGAAAGAACAAAAATGGCGTAGAAGATAATATTGGCATTGACCGGCGTCCAGCCAATTAAATAAGCAGCCAGCCCGACGATAACAAGCAACAAAGCAATATTGAAAATATGCTGCCCTTTAAACGAAAAATCTTTCACTTTCCCATTCAGTTTACCCCAGGCGATCATACTTCCTGCAAAAGATACCGAGCCAATGATCAAACCCAGTAATATAATCAAGATTGTAGCAACCGGTAAGTCTGACGATGGATATGCATGAATTAAATGATTAAACTCAACGATACTGATCAACGCCGCGCAAGCCCCTCCCATTCCGTTAAACATACTCACCATCTCGGGCATCGCTGTCATCTTTATTTTTTTGGCAGCTAAAAACCCGATAATGGTACCAACGGTGATACCGCCAAAGATCCAACCATAGTTGCCGAGCTTCTGCCCGCCTTCCTCATATAAAAAAATGGTTCCGGCAATAGCAATGATCATTCCCGCAGCTGCAATAAGATTTCCCTTTCTTGCTGTGGCAGGATTCGATAACATTTTCAGTCCGAGAATGAACGTGACCGACCCGATGAGATAACAAATAGTGAGTATATTCAGTTGCATAATCAGTAAGAATAATTAAAGCAAATTTTGAACCTGTAAAAAGTCATAATAACCAGATCCTCTTTTAGATTCCGGACTTCTGCTCCGGTCCGAAGCTTCGGACTCCTGACTTCTTACTTCGGACCTTTCTTCTTCTTAAACATCTCCAGCATCCTGTCGGTCACCACAAATCCACCCACCACGTTCAGCGTTCCCACGATCACCGCCAAAAAGCCCAGCGCCAGCGCCACATAATTATCACTTTCGGCTTTGCCCATCACAATGATCGCCCCGATGATCACCACCCCGTGGATCGCATTGGCGCCGCTCATCAGCGGGGTATGCAAAACACTCGGCACACGACCGATCACTTCTATACCGACAAAGATCATCAGGATCACGATGTAGATCATTTGCTGGTTGGCGGTTATCCAGTTTAATACCCCATTCATTATTTGAGATTTAAGATGTAAGATTTAGGATTGAATTATTGTCTTCTTTCATTTTCACATTCTCACATTTCCAAATTCCCACATTACTTAACCCGTTCATGAACAATCTGGCCGTCATGCGTCACACAACTTCCTTTCACCAGGTCATCTTCCCAATTCAGATTGACCGCTCCTTCTTTCGTGATGATCAGCGCCAGGAAGTTCAGCACATTCTTACCATACACTTTACTGGCATCGCTGGGCATGGTTGATTGCAGGCTTGAATTTCCGACAATACTCACACCATTATAATTTACTGTTTCATTGTTTTTTGTCACCGGTGTATTGCCCCCGGTAGCCGCTGCGAGATCGATGATCACTGAACCATTCCGCATCGCCTGTATCATTTCTTCCGTGATCAGTATGGGCGCTTTTTTGCCCGGTATCTGTGCGGTAGTAATTACAATATCTGCTTTGGCAATGCTCTCGGCGATCTTAGCCTTCTGCCGTTGCATAAAATCCTCTGATTGCTCCACGGCATAACCACCGGCTTTGCTGGCATCGGCTGCTCCTTCCACTTCTACGA
>JANOHQ010000373.1:0-4201 GCA_031406595.1 Chitinophagaceae bacterium | reverse complement strand
CTTCTGAAGCCAGGTTAACAACCCTGGTGGGAATAGCGCGAGGTAAATTACCTCAGGAAAGCTGGTTTGCATTTGGCAGGCAGCTCACAAGCCAGGGTGGTGCACCAGTGCTGCTTTCGTGGGGAGGTTCTATGTTTGAATACCTGATGCCGCTGTTAGTAATGCCCACTTACGAGAAAACATTGCTGGATCAAACAAACAAGGCTGTTGTTCGTAAGCAAATTGAATATGGCAAAAAACATTCAATTCCATGGGGCATGTCTGAGTCGGGATATAATATGGTAGATGCCCAACTCAATTATCAATATAAATCATTTGGTGTTCCAGGTATAGGTTTCAAGAGGGGTTTGGGGGAAGACCTGGTGATCTCTCCTTACTCAACAATACTGGCATTGATGGTAGCGCCTAAAGATGCGTATAACAATTTGCAGGTATTAAAAGAGGAAGGCTATGAAGGGGATTATGGCTTTTATGAAGCGATTGATTATACGGCTACCCGTTTACTGAAGAAACAAAAAAGTGTGGTGATTAAATCTTTCATGTCGCATCATCAGGGAATGTCTTTTCTTGCAATTTCCTACCTGCTTCATAACCGGCCTATGCAAAAAAGATTTGAATCCGAGGTGCATCTAAAATCAACATTACTATTATTACAGGAACGGATACCAAGAGTTACTACTTTCTATTCTCCAAGTGTTCATGCCGGGGACGCCAGCATCATTTCGGGCAGCGATCCTTCTATCCGTGTTGTAAATACACCTAACACGGTTGTACCCGAAATACAACTATTGTCAAACGGTAATTATCACGTAATGGTTACAAATGCAGGTGGTGGATATAGTCGCTGGAAAAATATTGCGATCACCCGTTGGCGTGAGGACATAACCTGTGATAATTGGGGTAGCTTTTGTTACATACGTGACATGGAAAGCAATTTATTCTGGTCATCTGCTTTTCAACCAACCCTGCAACAAGGTGAAAATTATGAGGCTGTATTTTCTGAGGGAAGGGCTGAGTTTCGTCGCCGCGATTTTTCACTGGAAACACATACAGAAATTGTAGTTTCTCCGGAAGATGATATCGAATTAAAAAGGGTGCAAATCACCAATCGTTCCCGTAAAAAAAGAATAATTGAAATTACCAGCTATGCTGAAGTAGTACTGACTGCCCAGGCAGCAGACGAAGCACATCCGGCGTTTAGCAATTTATTTGTTCAGACAGAAATTAATGAACAGCGTAATGCGATTTTATGTACCCGCCGACCCCGCTCAACAGAGGAAAATACTCCCTGGATGTTTCATTTAATGAAAGTACATAACGCAAAAATAGTCAATGTTAGTTACGAAACAGACCGGGATCAATTTATTGGCAGAGGACATAATATAAGCCAGCCAGAGGTTATGAGGCGCACCGAACCACTTGGCGGCAGTAGCGGATCGGTGCTGGACCCGATTGTTTCAATACAATACAGGATCGTATTGGAGGGTAATGAATCGGTAACCGTTGATATTATTACGGGTGCAGCAGAAACCAGGGAAATTTGCAATAACCTTATTGATAAATACCAGGCTTATCATTTATTCAACCGTGTATTAGAGCTTGCATGGACCCATAGCCAGGTAATATTAAGACAGCTCAATGCAGTAGAAGCTGATGCGCAATTGTATTCCCGGCTGGCAGGTTCCATTCTGTATTCCAATCAATCGTTTCGTACAGATCCTTCTGTTATTATGAAAAACAAAAGGGGGCAATCTGGTTTATGGCGGTATTCAATATCCGGCGATATTCCAATTGTATTGGTTCAAATTGAAGATGCAGAAAATATTATGCTCGTGAAGCAAATGATCCAGGCACATCAATACTGGCGTCTGAAAGGATTGATTGTAGACCTGGTAATTTTAAACGATGACCATGGGGGCTACAGACAGGAATTACACAATCTTATTCATAGCCTTATTACTCCCGGTGTAGGTAATGAATTGAAAGAAAAACCCGGTGGTATTTTTATCAGGGCATCAGAACAAATATCAAATGAAGACAGAAGTTTGTTTGAAGCTGTAGCTCATGTTGTGATCGCTGATAGATTTGGTACGCTGGAAGAACAAATGAACAGGCGCATTAAAAGCAAAACATCGATACCTTTTTCCATTCCCGCAAATAATTACCCTTTTATAAATAGTTCTGTTCAACCACGAAATGATCTTCAATTTTTTAATGGATTAGGTGGATTTACCAGTGACGGAAAAGAATATGTAATAACCACGACCGCCGGTAATAAAACACCTGCTCCCTGGATTAATGTGCTGGCTAACCCCCATTTTGGCAGCATCGTTACAGAAAGTGGGTTATCCTATACATGGGTAGATAACGCACATGAAATTCGGCTAACACCGTGGAATAATGATCCTGTAACTGATCTCCGGGGCGAAGGATTTTATTTAAAAGATGAGGAAAGCGGTAAATTCTGGTCGCCGTCCCCCTTGCCATGCCGGGGTAGTTCGCCCTACATAACCCGCCATGGATTCGGATATAGTGTGTTTGAACATAGCGAGGATGGTATTTATACAGAGATGACCATTTTTACAGACATTGAAAATCCGGTGAAATTTATTGTTATCAAACTGCGGAATCATTCCGGGAGGCAACGGCGCATTGCAGCCACCGGGTACATAGAATGGGTATTGGGAGATATGCGAACAAAGTATTTAAAGCATACTATAACAGAGGTGGATGAGCGCAGCGGTGCTATCCTGGCTAAAAATACTTACAGCTCGGAGTTTGTAAACAGGGTGGCATTTTTTGATGCAGATGGAACCAACAAAAGTATAACTACCGACAGGACTGAATTCCTGGGAAGAAATGGAAACCTGTATAATCCCGAAGGATTAAGAAGGTTAAGGTTTTCGGGTAAAACTGGTGCAGCATTGGACCCTTGTGCAGTTATACAAGTAGTATTTGATTTGGAGGAAGAAGAAGAGCATGAGGTTATTTTTCGCTTAGGCGCGGGAAGGAATATGGAGCACGCCTTAGAAATTATCCAGGCAAGTGAGGGGGGCCATGCAGCGCGGCAAGCAAAACAAAAGGTCCACGATTACTGGCAAAAAACATTAAGTGTTGTTCAAATTTATACCCCTGACCCTGCACTGAATATACTGGCGAACGGCTGGTTAAACTATCAGACACTTGCCAGCCGCCTTTGGGCACGAAGCGGGTTCTATCAATCAGGCGGAGCTTTTGGTTTTAGAGATCAGTTACAGGATGTTCTTTCGTTAATGCATGCACATCCAGTGTTAGTAAGGTCACAAATACTTTTGTGCGCATCAAGGCAATTTAAACAGGGAGATGTGCAACATTGGTGGCATCCACCTACAGGGCGGGGTGTGCGTACTACTTGTTCCGATGATTATTTGTGGCTACCTTATGTAACAGCAAAATATATTAAAGCCACTGCCGATATAACAATATTGGATGAGCAAGTACATTTTCTTGAAGGCCGTCAGTTAGCAGCAGGGGAAGATTCTTATTTTGATCTTTTTAATACATCTGTTGATACGGCAGATTTATATAACCACTGTGTAAAGGCAATTGAATATTCATTAAGGTTTGGCTTACATGGTTTGCCATTCATTGGTTCCGGTGATTGGAATGATGGTATGGATAAAGTAGGCAATCATGGGAAAGGTGAAAGTGTGTGGCTCGCATTTTTTCTTTATGATATACTGTTACAGTTTGCAGAATTAGCACTATTGAAAAATGAAGAAACCTTCTCCCTAAAATGCAAGGAGGAAGCGGAAAAACTACGCATCAATATTCATGAACAGGGATGGGATGGTGAATGGTACCGGCGTGCTTATTTTGATGATGGTACACCGCTTGGATCTCACACAAATGAAGAATGTAAAATTGATTCCATTGCTGTCCTAATTCGATCCTTATCACCTGCGTTTGATAATACCGACCAGCTTTGTGCGATGGAATCAATCTTACATTCTTCATTTGTATGAGAGCCGAGTGGTGTGCCATCATCAAAATAAGCACGCCGGTACCATTCACCATCCCATGCCTGCTCATTGATGTTGACGCGTAGTTTTTCTACTTCGTTTTTACACTTTAAGGCAAAGGCTCCATCATTTTTTAGTAGTGCTACTTCTGCAAACTGTACCAACACATCATATAGAAAAAAGGCGAGCCATACGCTTTC
>JANOHQ010000353.1:0-4447 GCA_031406595.1 Chitinophagaceae bacterium | reverse complement strand
TCGCTGATGCCAGCCCAGGCAATTCTGGACCAATTGGAATTAAAAATCCAACAAACAGCTTAATTGGGTCGAGTTTTGGTGTTAATAACTGAAATCTAAGTATACTTAGCTCCCTTTCATTTTATTTCGGGAATATAGAAGATTGCCGAGGCCTATGCTCTGTCCTATGATTTCCGAATAACTCATATTACACGGCTATGGTTAAAAGGAGATCCTATACTCAAGATTTATCACAAAGCTTCTCGTTAATCCATCAGGTCTTGCATCCCGGGAAATTAAAGGTGACCCGTAGCTCAGTTGCAAGGCATTCCTGTTACTGATCATGTAGTCAAGGAAAATATTGCCATTAAGCGTCAATCCATTTGAACCTTCAATCTCCTTTTCTACGCCATCCGTATCTGTAAATTTATCATTGGATAAATGATAAATCGGCAAAAGCGCAGGTGTAATGGTAAACTTGGTTCCGGCATTCAACAGGTAAGAAGCTCTGAACAATATATCACCCGCCCTTTTGAATTTATTGGTCGACTGAAATGCACTTAATGCACTCACAGAGGGGTAGTCGTCGGCCATAAACCGGTTTTTGTTTTGAAAAAGCGGCTGCTGCAAAGCTGCGGTTAAGCGCAGGCGCTTAATATCATGTCCAATCCCGATAATCAGGTCAAAGGTCCCGAGACTGGATTGATAATCCAGCGGTAGAGTAAGACCACCTCTGGCCCTGTTTCCGCTAGTCAATGGTATTTTAACGCCGGATGTAAACCGGGTACTTCGGCTTATTTTATAATCACTGCTCAGGTAAATATCTGAAAGGCTGAAGACGGAGATATCATTTCCACTTTGAGATAATGCCGTTAACCTGGCGTTAATCGCCACTTTACTGTTGATTTGACGGCCCCATTCCAAATAGCTTCCAAAAACTGAAATAGAATGATCGGCCTTCCCATAAGAGAAACCGGCTTTAAACCAGTTTTTGAAACTTTTGGTGGCAGTTGAACTTGCTGGTTTAAAGCCGGTCAATGTACAAAATCCCGCATCGCTGCAACCCTGCGAATGAGCATGAGCTGCTAAAAGGACAAACAGTGTGGCAAGTAATGCTTGCAGGTTTGTGTTTCTCATCAGGTTTTTATTTCTGTTAATCAGCAGCCAATCCGTTTGCAGTGGAGGGAATTCCTGTTAAGGTCTGGATAGCGATCAGCGTTCCATTATGGCTTACGGAATAAGCTGAGATACTGCCACCCCCGCTATTAAGCGCATACAAGAACTTCGAATTATCAGACAGGGCCGCATCAATGGGACCCATACCCGACGGAGCGGCATTTGAATGCAGCAGGTTGATATTGCCCGTTGTGGGTTGCACGCTGTACGAGGATAAATTGTTGCTGCCGGTATTGGTAACATAAAGATACCGTTCATAATCGGTAAGCACTACCCAGCAGGCTGCGGTTTGCCCGGTTGCCACGGGCCCCTCGGTCAGGCTTATGGTTCCGTTCCAACCGATGTGATAAGAAGAGACATTGCTGGCGTTGGCGGCGCCACCAACGGCTTCGGAGACATAAATATTACCAAAATGCCCGGGCGCAAAACCAAAGGGTGTGGCACTGGCTGCTGTAATACTGTGCATGACTCCCGCCAATCCCAGGTGATTTACCGTATAGGAAATGATTTTGTTGGTTGCTTTTTCGGTTATTACCAATACCCTTCCGTTTCTTACAAAAGAAATTTGGGCCGCTCCGGCCGATGACGAGCTCAATGGTCGTGATGAATGAGGAATGGGAACCAATTTTTTATTTTCCCCAAGGCGGAATCCGGATATATTGCCCGAACCACCCGAGTTTAATACATAAACCAGGTTGTCGTTAATGGCAATGCTTACCGGTGTTATACCTCCGCTGTTTACCGTAGATTTGAGATTAAGGCCTCCATTACCGTTTATTTTGAAAGAGGAGATGCTGTTGCTTCCGGGATTTACAACCAGTAAAACATCCTCTTCATCATCTAATACAACAGCGCCCTGGTTGCCCAACCCGGTGCCCGAACCATTGCCGCCGGTGGCGTAAGAAGCTGCATATTCAAGCATACCATCAGCGGCCCTGCGATAGGCCAGTATTATATTGCCGCTTGTTTGGTTTGACATAGTGTAAACAAACCCTCCATTATTCCTGTTTGAACTTTCTTTGGCTGATGTTTCGGCGGCCTGTGTTGCTTCTTCTGATCCTTCTGGCAAACCCGATTTTTCCTTTTGGCATGATGTCATTAGCATCACCACAGCAAAAACTGCTATGGGTATTTTATTTCCCAGTTTCATGATGTTTGATTTTAGTTTTTAAAAATGATAGTATAAGGTCATAAGCTTCCTACCACAGGCAGTGCACTTGCCCGGTACATTAAATGGTACAATCCTTATCCAGATACAGAAAAACTCAGGAAAAGGTTTTTGCAGATGAAAAAATTATTTCAGCAATATCAGCTTATTTTTATGGCCTAATCTATTACAAAGTAGCAGACCGATTGCAAACTGACGGAACATACACGGAAGAAAGCCTGGTTATCGCCCTGAAACAGTACGACAGTGCAGCGTACCGGCACCTTTATATGCACTACCGGGGCGCGATGTACAATGTGATCCTGCAATTGGTCCCGGACCCCGAAACGGCCAACGATGTATTGCAGGAAACGTTTACAACGATTTGGCAACAGATTGACAAATACGACATGAACAAAGGGAGGTTGTTTACCTGGCTGATAAAAATTACCCGAAACATGGCCATCAACAAGCTGCGGTCAAAAATTTATAAATCCCAATCAAGAAACGAAACCCTGGATAATTATGTATCTTCTATAGAGAACGGTCACGAATCGGTAGATGTGGTAAATTATATTGGCCTGCGGCAACAGGTACACAGACTGAAAGAAGATTACAAAAACGTCATCGAACTATCGTATTATAACGGCTTTACGCAGGAAGAAATAGCCAAAGCATTAAAAATCCCTGTAGGAACCGTAAAAACAAGATTGCGAAACGCTTTGCTCGAATTAAGAAAACAATTCGATTAGATGGATATACAGCAATACATATCATCTGGTATTATAGAAGCCTATGTTATGGGCCTTTGCAGCACCGATGAAGAAAAGGAGCTTGAAAGGCTACGGACTGAATACCCGGAGCTGGATAAAGCCATTTTTGCATACGAAGAGCAAATAGAAAAAAATATGCTCCGGCAAACCACCTTGCCCCCGGCTGATGTGGACGAGCATATCCTTATGGCTTTGGACAACCTGAATAAGACAACAAGCCCTGTAACTCCACTGAAAAATAAAAAGCGATATTGGCTTGCGGCGGCTGCAGTGGCAGCAAGTGTTTTGCTGGTGGTGAGTGCATGGTTCAACTATTATTTATACCAGGAAAAAAAGAAGATCGAAGCAAGGGGAGGCGGGCCTGTTTCTTTACCTCCCGGCGATTATGAAATTATGAAGGACCCCACCATTACACCAGTCGCTATGTACGGGGTGGCCTCTCATGCGATTTGCCGGTGCACAATGTTTTGGGATAAAAAAACGGGTAAGATCTATATAATGATCCATCACCTGCCTTTGTCATCCGGGAAAAAGGATTACCAGCTTTGGGCAATGGTTAATGGCAAACCTGTAAGCGTTGGGATTGTAAAGGACGAAATCCGCGGTCGTTTTATTGAGCTGAATAATGTACCTCCGGGCGCTACTGCGTTCAGCATTACTTTGGAAAACGCCGGGGGAAGTACCACCCCTACAGAAGAAGAGACCTATGTAAGAGGGTTTATTTAGCGCAAAAAGAAAAAGGTGATCATTACAGGAAGGTCAGAGGATCCAAAATTTGCCTTTTTGCGGCAAAAGCCATGATGTCTTCTGCAATTCGGATAGCATGCTGTAATCGCTCATTCAATGCTTCTGCGTTGCCATAAGATGGTGGCAAATCTGCGTTTATTCTTAGCCTCTTCAGGTTCCAGCAATTCGGAGGGACAGCAATTCCTGAATTGAGAAGTGTTCGTTTTTCAGCAGAATGACAGTACTGAATGAAAATAATACTGGTACCATCTCTACGCATTAATGTCTTTTTACAAACGGGTTTGACAGGTAGTAACATTTACTCTATAATTTACTCTATAAAAATGCTGTCAGGCAGAATAAAGGTAGTTTTCAAAGAAATGAGTGAATGTTATAGAGTTTTGAAAACCACGAGTTTGCAATATGCTTGGATAGTTATAGATAAAGTTCAAAAAGGCTTCCATCGTCCCAGCGGGATCACAGGTTAAAGAGAAGGTCGCTGATTTTCAGCGACCTTCTCTTTTTACTCAACAATTTACTCTATAAAGAACAGTTCGACTTACTCAAAGTAAATTCTTTAATAGTATTTGATGTTTATCCCTCATCATAAATCACCATTACATCAAAGTCGAATTTCTCTGGATAT
>JANOHQ010000332.1:0-8344 GCA_031406595.1 Chitinophagaceae bacterium | reverse complement strand
AAAAGGAACTTTTAATGCTGCCGGTGGCTTGCAATCAATTGGCATTACCTGTGCCTCCTGTCATTCAACTGTTGACAATTCGTTTGCTCCGGGCATTGGAAAACGTCTTGATGGATGGCCCAACAGAGATTTGAATGTAGGGGCGATAATTTCGTTAACGGATAATGCGTCACCAGTCGCAAATATGCTGCATGTTGACGAAGCAACCCTCAGAACAGTCCTCGGCTTATGGGGTCCCGGCAAATTCGCTGCCCAATTATTTTTAGATGGAAAGGCCCTGCGCCCGGATGGAACCGTTGCTGCCAACCTGATCCCTCCGGCATTTGGTCTTAAGGAAATTAGCCTCACGACCTACACCGGGTGGGGTGATATAAGTTATTGGAATTCGCTTGTAGGCACTGTAGAAATGCATGGGAAAGGGACTTTTAAAGATATTCGCTTAAATGATCCCGCAAAATACCCGATAGCTGTAGAAACTAATTCATGGAATACCGTAAATAACCCTGACCTGGTAACATCTAAATTGCCCGCTTTAAAAGCTTACCAACACTCCATCGCTGCTCCAAAGCCACCTGCCGGAAGTTTCGACCAATTAGCAGCCGATCGTGGTAAATCACTTTTTTTGATTAAGGCAAAATGTGCAACTTGCCATGCTGCCCCGCTGTTTGCCGATAACGTCTTGCACACTGCGGCTGAAATAGGAATTGATGATTTTGAAGCCAAAAGGTCTCCAACCGGTAAATACCGCACCACGCCTTTGAGCGGCCTGTTTACAAGAACAAAAGGTGGTTTCTATCATGACGGCAGGTTCGCTACTTTGCCCGATGTTGTTAATCACTATAATAATCACCTTGCATTAAACCTGACCGCTTCAGAGAAACTTGATCTGACGGAGTACCTGAAATCGCTTTAGGGTAGTGAGTCAGTTTCAAAATATTTAAATGAACAACCCTTCCTTTGTCAAGGCAGGCTGTGGCACGAAGACAGAAAGGCTTCACTAAAACTTCTTTGTGTTACTTCGTGTCTTCCTGTCTTGGTGGTTCAGATTTCAAACCCGATAGCTATCGGGTGATCCACTACCTCCTTTAGACATTTTTGCCAAAACACGGCTCTTGGTTTATCTTTGCCCTGCTTTACAAATTTTACCCAGCCTGCAACTGGGATCGAAATTTAAAAAAATGGCACAACTACATAACCGTATCTCCCGCAAGGAGCTCAAAGAGCTTATTCTGAAGGATCCCACACCAAGGACTACCATTTCCTTTTATTGTTATTTTAAAATGGAGGAACCCGGGGTTTTCCGCGACCAGTTGTATAAAGACCTTAAGTCCATAGCAGTCTATGGAAGGATCTACCTTGCCCGGGAAGGAATTAATGCACAGGTAAGTGTACCTACAGACAATGTGGAAGCTTTCCGGGATTATTTATACAGCATCGGGCCATTGAATGGGATCCGGCTGAATATTGCCGTGGATGACGATGGGAAAAGTTTTTATGTGCTGGATATAAAGGTCCGTAACCGGATCGTGGCCGATGGGATCAGCGATCCTGCTTTTGATATGGCCAACCGCGGCAAATATGTGAACGCAGAACAGTTCAACCAACTGACCACCGATCCGGACACGGTTGTTATAGACATGCGGAATCATTACGAATTTGAAGTGGGTCATTTTGAGAATGCAGTAGAAGTACCCAGCGATACCTTCCGCGAGCAATTGCCGATGGCCGTGGAAATGATGAAAGCGGATAAGGGGAAAAATATCATCATGTATTGTACGGGCGGTATCCGCTGTGAGAAGGCATCGGCCTATATGCTGCACCAGGGATTTAAGAATGTCTTTCACCTTGAAGGGGGGATCATCCATTATGTGAACCAGGTAAAAGAGACGGGACTTGAAAATAAATTCCACGGAAAGAATTTTGTGTTTGATCAGCGCCTGGGCGAAAGGGTCACCGATGAGATCATTTCAAAATGTCACCAGTGCGGTAACCCTGCGGATACACACGTTAATTGCGTGAATGACGCTTGTCACTTATTATTTATACAATGTGATGCCTGTAACTCAGCAATGGAGGGGATCTGTAGCCAGGAATGCCTGGATTTTATTCACCTGCCTGCAGAAGAACAAAAGAAGCAACGGGCCGGGATCGACAAGGGCAGGAACGTTTTCAATAAGAGCAGGTCATTGGTAAAAGCTATCCCGCAAAAGAGATCCTAGTCCATCTTTTTATTACATTGCAACATGCTTTTCCACCGGAGTCTCCCTTTATTATTCACCATTTTTCTTATCCATTCAATCTCTTCTGCCCAGGTGAACCAGAAGGAATGGAAGAAATTTTTCGACCAATCTGAAGGAGTGTTTGAGGGGCAGACACTGTTCTGGGATTCATTAAAGAACCGGCCACACGCTGAAGTAATTGCAGTCATTGAGTTCGCCCGGCAGGAATACCCCAAAGATCCCCGGCCACTGATGCTGGCTTCGCGTTATGCGCAGGAGAGAGAAGAGTACCAGGGAAAAGGCTGGAAGAAATGGGGGCAGGAAGCGAGCCGCCTGGCGGCTACGACCAATGACCCGGAAAGAGCATACGAGACCTATTCTCAGCTGGGTTACTGGTATTATCAGGAGCGGAATTACGATACCTGTTTATTTTATATTGTCAAATCCCTTGAGCTGGCAAAAAAAGCCGGGTATAATGACAGCTTGCTGCGATCCGTTTATATTTTCTCCAGCCACCCGCTTTATCATACGCGTAATTACAGGGAATGTATCATGTATTGTACCCGGGCGCTCCTGTATGAGCATGTACTGGATGACTGGTCGGTGATCGCGGCCATGAACAATGCCGGCATGAGCTATCAAAAATTAGGAGTCAACGATTCCGCTATTTACTTTCATCAACGGGCGGCTGATTTTTCACGACGGAAAAAGAACGATATCTGGTGGTCGATCTCCACCGGCAATATCGGTGATGCATTATATGCAAAAGGAATGGAAGAGCAGGCATTGCCTTACTGGCAGACAGATCACGATTCTTCGATCAAATATGGCGAGCCGCTGAATGCCATTATGTCGATGGCCTGTATCGCCCGTTACCGGTTTGACAAAGGCGAGCGGGAAGCATCGCTGAAACTATTGCAGGATGGATTCCAGTACAGCAAAGGGAAGAGTTTTACCAATGTGACCAATATCAGCAAAATGCTTGGACACTGTTTTTCCAAAATGGGCAAAAGCGACTCAGCCGGCTATTATAACGGACTTTATCATCGTATCACCGACTCGGTCGACAAGACCATTTACCGGAGTAATTTTAATTATATCAGCCTCCGCCTGGAACACGAAAAAAGTGAACAGGAAATGCTGGGACTTCGTAATGACAAGAATACAGAAGTGATGCGCCGCAATATCCTCGTAATCTCTCTTGCTGTTCTTACACTAGTGGGGATACTGCTTTATAACCGCCAGCGTTTGAAGACCCGGCTGGAGCAACAGCAAAAGGCATTGGCACAGGCCGATGCGCAAGCGGCAAAAAAAGAATTGCACCTGTTCACCCAGGTATTACTGGAAAAGAACGAGCAGATCGAACAACTCAGTCACTCCCTTCAGCAGCAGAATAACCAGGTGAACGAAGAATTGGTACATAGGACCCTGTTGACTGATCACGATTGGAAATTATTCAGGGACCTGTTTGAAAAAAGCCATCCACTTTTCTTCGACCGGTTAAAGGAAGCAGCTCCCGGTATCACCACCGCCGAAACAAGATTGGCCGCCCTGGTCAAACTCAACCTCGACAACAAACAGATGGCCTCTATGCAGGGCATCAGCCTCAGCGGGTTGCGGGCTACCAAGACCCGGCTGCGTCAGAAACTGAATATCCCTGCCGAAGAGGATCTCGAGAAGCTGATCAAAAGTCTTTCTGAAGCACTTTGAAGCGCACCCTGCAATACTTTGAAGCGCCTGAAATTAGGAAACTGGTACTGCCACCCTGTATGTTTGATCCATGCAGACCCTGGTGTTCATAAAAAAATGGTGGTGGCTGATAGCCGTAGTCACAGTTTCTGTTCTCATCATTATCGCCATCTGGCAGGCACAAGGAAAGGTGAAACGGCTGGACCGGCAAATCGACAATACTTCCCGGGTAACCACTCTTGTCTTTATTCACGCACAAAAAGAGAGATATGCAATACACTACTGAACTCCATCGGGGCTTCCTGCTCCCTACCTGTAAGGGTGCAGAATTTATCATCATCGCGGAACTGGTGAGGGTGGAAGCGGCCAGCAATTACAGCAGGCTTTATTTCAGCAATGGAAAGACAATGCTGGTAGCGAAAGTACTGCGTTGGTTTGAATTGCGGCTGTGTGAAGGAGGGTTTATCCGCACACACCGCACTCATCTTATCAACTGTCGTTTTATCGACAGCTATGTAAAAAAAGGGAAATTAATTCTCAGCAACGGGGAAGCCTTTGATGTGTCGCGGAGAAAGAAGAATTGTTTTCTCAAAAACTGGCAATTGCAAACGGCAGCATGATTGATAAAAATAAAAACTAAACGCATGAGAAAGACTATTAGACCTGTATTGATCGTAGTAAGCTTAATGTTCCATTGTTTTGCTTTGGCACAAAATGTTGGGATCGGTAATAACGCTCCGCAGGAGAAACTGCATGTCACGGGTGGAATTTTGAGTGATTCAGTGAAAATAGGCGCCGGTAGCCCTATGTTGCGCACCATCATCAGCAGCCCATCTGCCTTAATGGTAGATGTGAATTCCTCCGGATCGTTTTGGGGTGCAGCCGTAGCAGGGTGGCAATCATTTACTGCTACATCGAACACGGTCCTTGACTATGTAAGCCTGGGATTGCTTACCCCCTATACGATCGGGGAGTTAAGGATCTATTCGGGTGAAGGGACCCTGGGCATCATGCTGGCATCTGTTACGATGCCTTCGGGAATTAGCGGTTATAATAATTCACCCGTGTTGAATGTGAACCTGCAGGCAGGACAAAAATATACTATTTGGGTAGCCAACAAGTTCTCCTGGACCTGGCAAACAGGTTCTTATGCCGGTGGTAGGTCGGATATAAGTCCAATGATCGATAAAAGTTTCAGGGTCTATACCAAAGATGTTACTACGGTGATGAATACAATGGGGAATGGCACGGCGCAGGTATTGATGGAGCAGCCTAATTCGCTGTTTGCAGTCAATGGGCAGGTCAGTACATCCACTTTGCTGGTAGGTAACGGTGCGGGGGATGGAAAAGTGCTGATCTCCGACGCAAACGGCAATGCCAGTTGGCAAACATCCGTGGCCAATAACTGGGGCCTGGATGGAAATACAGTTGTATCCGATCCACGCATTGGGACCGTTTCGAATCACGCGGTACGTGTTATCACCAACGATAATGAAGTGGCCAGGTTTCATGCAGACGGGGGTCTCAGTATCGGCACTCCGGTTTCCGGTGAAAAATTATTCGTGAACGGTAATATCATGACCACACCGGGACAAAGTATTTATTTAGGAGGCCTGACATATCTTGGCGGTGATGGCACAAGATTGAATAACAATTCGGGTAATAGCTATTTCGATCATAAAGGCACAGGTAATATTTATTTCCGCGCTGATAATGTAAACGGTGGCAGCAGCCGTATGATCATCAGTGGATCTACCGGTAATATTGGTATCGGTACTGTTCCCGAGGACGCTTATAAACTGGTTGTACAGGGTGACATGAAAGTGTCTGGAGGAGATATTGAGTCTGCAGCAAACCTGATCGTTAATAACAACGTAAGTATCGGTGGCCGTATTATCCAGGATCCTATGTTCGCTCCCACTCTTGTCAATCTCTGGGTACATACGGGCGCACCTTATGCAACCCCGGGTTATTACAAGGGAAAAGATAGTCGCATTTATCTCCAGGGAACCGTTAGCAATGGATTGATTGGGACGATATTTATTTTGCCCGTAGGTTACCGGCCGGCTGCACAAATACTATTCATTGTCCCTTCCACTGACAGCGATGGGCAGTCTGTGATTAGCATTTATCCATCCGGCGATGTGTTCTGTCAATCAACAGGATTTGTCAGGGTTCATCTTGACGGGATTTCGTTCAGGGTGAATTAGCGCAGGAAGCAGCCGGCCGCAGATTATTAGGATTGTTATGGTTGGTTAGGATATTTAGTGCCCCCTTACTTGGGTGTACAAATCTTATCACATCCTAAGGATCATAAAGATCAGCGGCCTGCCAGCCTGTATCGTCTTTGTAACAAAAAGTTGATCCCGATCAGGTATTAAACTTCTAAATGGTTGTATATGAAAGAAATGCATCGCCGGAGCAATAAAGCCAAATTCCATCCGTTTAAGCTACATCTAAGAAGAAACCCTTAACATGGATACCCGGGATATGGAGTCCATTTTGGATCGATGACCTGGAGAAACTAGTTAAGAGCCGTATTCTAACGAAAAACCATTCCGAACCAACGTTTTCGTACCATGAATGCCCTGCTACAGCCACTGCTCAATCCATTTGCCAGCCTGTATTGGCGTATCCGAACGATCGGTGATAATCCCCGACTCAGTGATTTTGACAAACGAAAGCTCGCCATTTTCAACCTGCTCAATTGTTTCGGTTTATTGAATGGGATCCTCATTCCCATCGCCGGCTTATTCAGTCAGGACAAACTTCCGCCATTTGCTACATTCATCGCGGTATCACCGGCGCTGATAAGCACTGTCGTACTGTTTGTCAATGCCCGTGGAAAGAATGAACAGGCGAAAATGATCTATTTTATTTTTTACCCGCTGGTAACTGCGTTGGCCTATGCTACCAATACAGATATGGGCATCGAGTTGTTCTTTATCGGTTACGGAGTACTGGCGATCTTCCTGCTGAAGAGGATGAGCAATGCGATGATCTCTTTCAGTTTTTCCATCCTGCTTTACTTTGTTGTATTTGTTTTTTGGAGAAATTATGAAACAAGACTCGTGGATTTCAGCCCGGCGTTTTTTGTTTTCACCCATGTCCTGGCTGCCTGCTTTATTTTTTTCAGTCTTTTTCTTTTCAAGACGGAGAACAAGGCGCACCAGTTGCGATTGAAAAAGAAGAACCGTGAACTGGCCCGGAAGAATGCGGAGATCGAAGAACAAAAAATTGCAATCGACCGGCAGGTAACACTGCTTGAAAAGACTACGCACGACCTCAAAGAACTGGATACGCTGAAAAATAAATTGTTCTCTGTTATTTCGCATGATCTCAAGACACCGATGTATGCATTGCGTAACCTCTTTCGCAATATGCAGCAGTTCGATCTGCCCGGGGATGAGATCAAGCTGATGATACCGGATGTGGTAACGGATCTGAATTATACCACCGGGTTGATGGAAAACCTCCTGCAATGGGCCAAAAGCCAGATGCAATCACACGCACTGCAACTCCAGCGGGTAGATATCTCGGCATTGATAAAGGAAGTAATGCAGCTATTGCGACTGCAGGCTGATTCAAAAAAAGTGTTCCTCGAGAGCAAACTGGATGCACCGGTTTACATATATGCCGATCGCGATATGGTGCACCTCGTGTTGCGGAATCTTATTTCCAATGCTATTAAGTTCACCGCGGAAAACGGTCATGTTTTTATGGGAGCCAGTGAAACTGATTCATTTGTCGAAGTGTTTGTACAGGATACCGGTGCAGGAATGAATGAAGAGACACTGCGTAAAATAAACGCCAGTAATTTCTTTACTACAAAGGGAACAGCAGGTGAGTCGGGTACAGGGCTGGGGCTGATGCTTTGTAAGGAGTTTCTCGCAAAGAACGGCGGCCGTATGTTCGTAGAGAGCGAAGCGGGGAAGGGGAGTGTGTTTTCTTTTACCTTGCCTTCCGATAATTAGGGATGAATTGCTCCTCCAGTCACTTTAACTCCGAACGAGTCCCGGAGAAGACAGGAAGCAATTAGATGCACAGGTAAACCCAGGCAGCTCCTTAGGCGCTATTCTTTTACCAGGGTAAAATTGGATCTCTTTATCGTTTTACGGGCTTTGCCATTGCTGGATGTGGGAGGGATCAACTTGGGTGTGTCGATAGAAAAGCGTTCTTTTACCTGCTCGGCAATGAATTTATTTTCGGGAGTAACAAATACATTTGTGATGGTAACCTGTCCCTCAAGACCAATCTCGTAATCCAATACCACGGCATAATCTCCTTTTTTTATTTTTTTTGAGACCATCACTTCCTGCTTCAACATATCCACCACATTGTCCGCAAAAGCTTTCCATATTTTATTGTTGTCTTTGCTGGCAGCGGCTGTACTCATTGTTGCTGCAACTGTATCGGCAACAGCCATCCCACCGGCA
>JANOHQ010000317.1:0-2138 GCA_031406595.1 Chitinophagaceae bacterium | reverse complement strand
GTCAACTATAAGATCGCCAAAGAATTTACCGATAAGGTAAAGGAACATGCGATCGGTGAAAAGGTGATCAATGCTATCTCTCCCGGTCAGTTGATGACCAAGATCGTGAAAGACGAACTGGCCGATCTGATGGGCGGACAGGAAGCGGTGTTCAATGCAAAGGGTAATCCTGCTGTGATCCTGATCGCCGGTTTACAGGGTAGTGGTAAAACAACCTTTAGTGGTAAACTTGCCCATTTTCTGAAAACAAAGAAAGGACTCTCTCCCTTGCTGGTGGCAGCGGATATCTATCGCCCTGCCGCGATGGAACAATTGAGAGTGCTGGGTGAACAGATCGGTGTGGATGTGTATATTGAACTGGAAAGTAAAGACGCAGTTGACATTGCACGAAACGCTGTAAAAGAAGCAAAGAGCAAAAATAAAAATGTAGTTATCATCGATACCGCCGGCCGCCTGGCCGTGGATGAAGTGATGATGAACGAAGTGGCTAATGTAAAGAATGCCGTCAACCCACAGGAAATATTATTCGTGGTGGATAGTATGACGGGACAGGATGCAGTAAATACTGCGAAGACATTCAATGAGCGTTTGGATTTCACCGGTGTGGTACTGACAAAATTAGACGGTGATACAAGAGGTGGTGCTGCCTTGTCGATCAAATACACAGTGGACAAACCCATCAAATTTACCAGCAGTGGTGAGAAGATGGATACACTCGATGTATTCTATCCTGAAAGAATGGCACAGCGTATCCTGGGGATGGGAGATATCACTTCATTGGTGGAAAAAGCACAGGAGCAGTTTGACGAAGTGGCCGCCAAAAAACTGGAAGCCAAGATCCGTAAGAATAAATTCGATTTTGCCGATTTCAAGACACAGCTTGAAGCGATCAAAAAGATGGGAAATATGAAAGACATGCTCGGTATGATCCCGGGTATGGGAAGTAAATTGAAAGATGTCGATATCAACGATGATTCCTTCAAAGGAATTGAAGCCATGATCAACTCCATGACCCCTGCCGAAAGATCCGATCCCGACCTGATCGATGGCAACCGGAAAAAACGGATCGCTAAAGGAGCAGGAAAAGACATACAGGAGGTCAATAATTTCATGAAACAATTCGAACAGATGCGGGGCATGATGAAGAATATGAACAAGATGGGTGGATTGGGGAGGATGATGCCGGGGATGAAGAAGTAGCTTGGGCTTTGGGCTGCGGGCTTTGGGCTGTTAGCCGTTAGCCCTTAGCACTTTAGAATTTAGGGTTTCATCTTGTGCCTTGTGGCTTGTTCCTTTGCCTTTTTTCATATATTTGTCCTCCGGTTACACTGAGCACTTGTCGAAGTGCCGGGCTTAACAATTATTGTTTAACAACGTTAAATTTCTATTTAATGTCAGCCAAAATCCGTCTGCAAAGACACGGGTCTAAAAAGAGACCCTTCTACTTCATCGTTATTGCCGATTCAAGGGCACCCCGCGATGGTAAATTCATTCAAAAATTAGGTACTTACAATCCCCTGACTGTTCCGGCTACTATTCAGCTGGACCGCCAGAAAGCATTGGAGTGGTTGAACAAAGGTGCTACACCAACAGACACCGTTCGCCGTATCCTCAGCTTTAAAGGTGTATTATACCTGAAACACCTGCTCCGTGGTGTCGGGCTGGGACTTTTTGATGATGCAACAGCAATGGAGAAATTCACCAAGTGGAGTGCAGAGCACGAAGCGCAGGTGAAAAAACGCCAGGAAGATTCTTACCGCAACAAAAGAGCCAGACGTCCGATGCCGGGTCGCAGACCTGAGAGGAAGACAGAGGGTGAAGGCGGAAGCGAAGCATAATATCTATGCTATCCTGAAAGTTCATGAATCCCGGTTTTATAGCCGGGATTTTTTTGTAGCCTCCTATCCTCTGCCTCTGAGCTTCGCTCGCAACCTTCGTTACTCGGTTGTCTCACAAGGAGGAAAGGAGAATTCCGTGATTCAGTGGCACTTTGAACCTGCTGATTGTCTTATTGTAACTTTGAATAACTGATCAACAAACTATTCTCTATTCGCTTTTATCTATTATCTGTTCATGCCTGAATATTTCAAAATAGGAAAACTCGTTGCCGTACACGGCCTCCAGGGTGAATTGCTTCT
>JANOHQ010000316.1:0-3236 GCA_031406595.1 Chitinophagaceae bacterium | reverse complement strand
AAAAGACAAGGGGCTAGCAAAATATTTTGAAGAGAATAAAGTGGAAGGATGTTTTGCATTGCTGGATAACGGCACGGGAAAATTTACGGTTCATAACCTGGGTCGTTACCGCGACAGCAACTACCTGCCTGCATCCACGTTCAAGATCGTGAACTCATTGATAGGTTTGCAAACCGGGAAGATCAGCGGCGACAGTATGCTGATCAAATGGGATGGTGTTACCAGGCGACGTGGCGAATGGAACAAGGACCTGAATATGTATGAAGCATTCCGCGTTTCCTCCGTTCCTTATTACCAGGAAGTGGCCCGCCGGATCGGGAAGGATACTATGCAGTTCTGGCTGGACTCACTGGGTTATGGAACTAAAAAGATCACCGGGCCGGTTGATTCTTTCTGGCTGAACAATACACTTAAAATAAAACCGGATGAAGAACTCGGGCTGGTAAAAAGATTATATTTCGATCAATTGCCTTTTTTTAAAAGCTACCAGGAAACAGTAAAGAGAGCCATGCTCTTTGAAAACAATGCCAATTATCGCCTGGGTTACAAAACCGGCTGGGGTTTTACGGAAAAAGGAAATGCACTGGGTTGGATAGTAGGCTGGATCGAAGAAAATAAGCATCCTTACTTTTTTGTACTCAATATCGAATCTCCCGATAAGGATCTTGATATGGTGAAAGTACGGATGAAAATACTGAAGGATATATTGAAATACATGGGGTTTTTCGAGGGAAAGATGTAACCCCTCTAAATCTCCCCTTTAGGGGAGACTTTTGAAGAAGCTGACTAATTGTTTAGCATAGAATTTGCCTTGTTTACCTAATGAACTTTCAGTTTGAACATAAAGAGTTTATCATCCTTTTCAGCGGTCTCGCTGTCCTGGCCTTGCTTTTCTTTGGTTTATTACAGTGGAAGAAAAAAACAACCCGAAAAATAGGCGATGAGAGTTTGGTAAAACAATTGACCCTGAATTTTTCCTCTGGCCTCTTCGCACTCAAATTCATTATCGTCTTGCTTGCATTTGCTTTAGGAGTTGTGGCGGTGATGAATCCCCGCAAACCAGGTGCATCCGAAGCCATAAACAGGAAAGGCATCGATATCGCGATCGCACTGGATGTGAGTAAGAGTATGCTGGCCGCCGACCTGGCTCCGAATCGCCTGGAAAGAGCGAAGCAATTCATCACCCGGCTGATGAATGAAATGCCGGACGACAGGATCGCGTTGGTCTTATTTGCCGGTAAAGCGTATTTGCAAATGCCGATGACCGTTGATCATGGAGCAGCCCGCTTATTTGTTACCACCGCCACACCGGATGCTGTACCACAACAGGGAACCGTCATCAGCGATGCCCTGGAAAGAAGCGCAGGCGCATTCAATATCGCGGATAAAAAATTTAAAACCGTGATCCTTATTTCTGACGGGGAGGATCACGATGAAGATGCGGTCGCCACGGCTAAAAAATTATCGGAACAGGGTGTGATGATCAACACGGTCGGGATCGGTTCGCCGGAAGGAGGTACCATCATGGATCCAGCCACCGGGGATGTAAAAAAGGATAATACCGGTAATCCTGTTATTTCAAAACTCAATGAAGAAGTATTAAAAGAGATTGCCCAATCAACCAATGGGATCTATATCCGCCTGGAGGGAAGCGAGGCGGCCGTTACTGCATTGACGGGGAAATTGTCCACCATCGATCCAACAGCCTATACCGATCTGTCACAAATGAATTTCAAAACGTACTATATGTGGCTGGCCGCGGCGATGCTGGTGTTGTTGCTGGCGGAAAATTTTATTCCCGAAAGAAAAAAAGTAGTACTGGCATGAAGTTCAACCTGTTCATAGCATTTCTATTTAGCTCACCCATTTTGCTGGCGCAGTCAACACCTGCCGATAAAACGGTTGGTGCCGGTAATGAATATTATAAAAGCCAGGATTACGCCAAAGCTGCAGAAGAGTACCGCAAGGCACTGGAAACAGACCCGGCTAACAAAGCCGCAAAGTTCAACCAGGGAAATGCGTTGTATAAACAGGACAAGAAAGTAGAAGCGTCGATTCTGTTCAGTGAACTGGCGGCCGATGATAAAGATGTTCCAATGCGTTCCAAAGCATTTTATAATAAAGGCGTCATACTTAGTAACCAGAAGAACCTGGAAGAAAGTATCGAAGCATATAAGAATGCATTGCGCAACGATCCCTCGGATAAGGAAGCAAGGGAAAACCTGCAAAAAGCCCTGCTGGAACTAAAGAAGAAAAATGAAGAGAAAAAGAAAGAGGACCAGCAACCGAAGAAACAGAAAGAGCAACAGCAGAAAAAACAGCAGCAGCCTAAAATGAACCCCAAAGAGGCGGAACAACGGCTGAAATTACTCCAGCAAAAAGAAAAAGAGGTACAGGAGCGGGTACAGAAAGAGAAGACAAAGACGGGTGGATCTGCCGCTAAAGATTGGTGAATCAATGTGAGAATGTGGAGATGTGAAAGTGTGGAAATGAACGCTTTGGACCCCGGGATACATTACTGCTTTCAGTTGCGTAAATTTGCAAGGGCAACTAATTTTCACATCCTCACATTTTCACACTTCCACATTAATCATGCAATTATACAGTGCATCCCTTACAGAATATAAGCGGCTCGCTACCCGGGAAGTGAAAGTGGGCGACCTGCTGCTGGGAAATTTTCATCCTATCCGGGTGCAAACGATGACCACTACGGATACGATGGATACGATCGCCACAGTAGAACAAAGCATCCGTTGCATCGAAGCCGGTTCTGAACTGATCCGTATCACCGCTCCTTCTAAGACAGAAGCGGAGAATCTTCTGAATATTAAGAACGAGCTGCGCAAAAGAGGTTATTCTACTCCCATCGTGGCCGATATTCATTTCACCCCCAATGCCGCGGAAATAGCGGCCAGGATCATTGAAAAAGTAAGAGTGAACCCGGGCAATTATGTCGACAAGAAGAAATTCGAACAGATCGAATACACCGATGCGGAATACGCGGAAGAGATCGATCGTATCCGGGAACGGTTCACGCCGTTGGTAAAGATCTGCAGGGAGTATGGTACGGCGATGCGGATCGGTACCAACCATGGTTCATTGAGTGACCGTATCATGAGCCGCTACGGCGATACACCGATCGGGATGGTGGAGAGTGCGATGGAATTTTTGAGGATCGCCAGGGCAGAGACCTATCACAATATAGTGCTGAGCATGAAGAGCAGCAACCCGCAGGT
>JANOHQ010000303.1:0-1991 GCA_031406595.1 Chitinophagaceae bacterium | reverse complement strand
CAATCCACTAAACCTGATCAACCCCAACGACATTGAAACATTCACGGTGCTGAAAGATGCTTCTGCCACGGCGATCTATGGTAACAGGGCCACCAACGGCGTTATCATCATCACAACCAAGAAAGGGAAATCAGGAAAATTAAAGATCAGTTTCAGCACACAGAATTCAATTTCTGTAGTGGGAGATAAGGTAGATGTGTTAACAGCAGAAGAATTCAGGGCTGTGGTTAATGGTAAAGGAACCAACTCACAAAAGACATTGTTGGGTACAGCCAATACCAACTGGCAGGATGAAGTATACCAGTCCGCTTTCATGACCGATAATAATATTGCGTTGACCGGGGGGCTCAAAGGGCTTCCTTACCGCTTCTCCCTTGGCTACCTGAGCCAGGCGGGTGTATTAAAGACCGGTAAAATGAGCCGCTTTTCTACCGCGCTTAACCTCAATCCAAAATTTTTCAATAGTAGCCTTAAAGTTGATTTCAATTTTAAAGGATCATTTACCAATAACTTTTTTGCCAACGAAGGCGCTATCGGCGGGGCTGCTTTCTTCGACCCCACCCAGGCGATCAACCGGAACGATAACCGATTTTTTGGTTACTGGGAATGGATAGACCCATCCAGTAATCAACCCAATGTACTGGGACCCAAGAACCCCGTCGGTATGTTGAACCTGAGAGAAGATAAAAGCGATGTGAGCCGGTATATTACTAATCTCCAACTGGATTATACATTCCCCTTCTTCAAAGACCTGCGGGCGAACCTGAATGTGGCCTATGATTATGCAAAGGGAGAAGGCACTGTATCTATTCCTGATTCCGCGGCCATGACTTATGTACGGGGCGGGGTTAATAACCAATACGAACAAACGAAGAAAAATAAATTATTAGATTTCTACCTGAACTATGTAAAGGATATCAAAAGCATCAAGAGCCGGGTGGATGTAATGGTTGGTTATGGTTACCAGGATTTTCACCGCCAAAGCCCGAACTTTCCTGATAACAGAGCTAATGGTCAGCAATTCGCGCCGGCTCAGCCCTTCCCGGCTGATGCACAAAATACATTGATCTCTTTTTTTGGCAGGGCCAATTTCTCGGTCAATAATAAATACCTGTTTACAGCAACACTACGCCGTGATGGTTCATCCCGTTTCAGTCCCGAAACACGCTGGGGAACCTTCCCTTCCGCAGCTTTTGCCTGGAATATCGGTGAAGAGTCATTCCTGAAAAGCAGCCGCACATTTTCCAGCATTAAACTGAGATTGGGATATGGAGAAACGGGCCAGCAAGAAACGTTCGGACAGGACTATCAATATATAGCTAATTATTTCCTGGGAGCACAAACCGCACAATACCAGTTTGGCAATACATTCTACCAGGTGAACAGGCCCCAGGCATTTGACAAAGATCTGACATGGGAAACAACCACCACGTATAATGCAGGATTGGATCTTGGCTTCCTGGATGGCCGGATCACTGCGGCAGTCGATGTTTATTTAAAGAAAACAAAGGATCTGTTTGCAAGAGTTCCATTGCCGGCCGGTACTAATTTCAGTAATGAGTTAGTTACCAATATCGGAACCATGGACAACAAAGGTGTCGAGTTCACTTTCAATGCTACGGTGATCAAGAAAGCCAGGTTGAACTGGGACCTTGGATTCAATGTAACGTATAATAAGAATAAGATCACTAAACTTACATTAGTAGAGGATCCAACCTTTATAGGTGTCCCAACAGGCGGCATCTCCGGGGGTGTAGGTAATAATATCCAGATCAACTCGATCGGTTACCAGCCATTCTCGTTCTTCGTGCTGCAACAGGTATATGACAATACCGGTAAACCGGTGGAAGGGTTATATGTGGACCAAAATAAAGACGGTATCATTAACAACCTCGACTATTACCGTTATAAATCAGCCGAGCCAACCATGCTTTTAGGATTTACTACAGCCGTTAGCTATGAGCGCTGGAATTTTTCTACCGTACTGCGTG
>JANOHQ010000283.1:0-3697 GCA_031406595.1 Chitinophagaceae bacterium | reverse complement strand
TGGCTGACCGGGCGCCAAACGCCCTCCTACCATACCATTTCCACTTTCCGCACTTTACAGGAAAAGGATGCCGAAGGCAAGACGGTTTTCTGCCACCGGAAGGCCCTCAAGAACGTTTTTAAGGCCTTCAACCTCTTTTTGGACCGCATGGGGATGTTCGGAAAAGAGACCTGGATGTGTTGCTGCACTTGGGTTATACCAGCGATTCTGTCTGGTGGAGGAGATGGCCCAAAAAAGCCATCAATATTGTAAACATGGACGGGCTGGAGTGGAAAAGGAGCAAGTATAACAAGCTGACCCGGAAATTTTTAAAATGGGCTGAATCACTGGCAGCAAAAAAAGCACAGGTCCTGGTGGCTGATTCGAGGGGAATACAAGCGCATCTTTTGGCGGCCTATGGAAAACAGTCAGTATATATTCCTTACGGTACAGAGCTTTTTACAAAAGCCGATCCCTCAGTATTGACGAAGTATAACCTGTTGCCACATCGCTATTTTTTGATAATAGCAAGAATGGAGCCGGAGAATAATATAGAATTGATCATCAAAGGATGGCTCGCTGCCAACCAGTCCATTCCTTTATTTATTGTGGGGAATATCACCAATAAATTCGGAGGATATCTCACCAGCAAATACCACCATACTGGTATCCTGTTTTCGGCTCCCATTTATGACCGGGAAGAGCTGGATAATCTTCGCTATTATACAAGGTCATATTTTCACGGGCACTCCGCTGGTGGTACTAATCCTTCATTGCTGGAAGCCATGGCTTGCGGCTGCCACATAGCCGCTCACAACAATATTTTTAACAGGGCCGTATTGGAAAATGAAGCGCTTTATTTTTCGAGTGTGACCGAAGTGATGTCAATTATCAACGAGCCGAAGAATGTAGCCGTGATGGATCGATGGAAGGAGATGAATATCGAAAAGATCCGTACGATATATACCCACGAAAAGATCGTAGATGCGTATGAAAACATGATGCTGAATGCGGTGAGTAATACACTTGTTTATTAAACGGTGGGTTGGGCAATCGCAGTGTCCGCTTTTTCATTCCCTGCTTTTACATCAAACTGGCGGAAAACATTAGTGAAAGCAAGTATCCATATTACGTATTCTGCCACATTGGTGATAAAACTACCCGTGAACTGGTAGATGAACATAAACAGGAATAACACGAGCCGGTAGTAATTGGTCCAGACCTTTGTAAAAAAGAAAAGAGATAGTTCGATAAATAGTCGCAATGAAAGGCCGGCCCAACCGAATATGGCCAGGGTTTCTGCTGCCGCATTGGGAATAGCAACAGTAAAACTTGTATCATAGAGATAATAATTCCGGATAATATTTTCTCCCACTAATTTTATTTGCCCGATCCCGGCCCCCCAGTATTCATTTGTTTCTTTTAGGATCTTCCTGGCTATTATAAATGCATCAACGGTTCGCCCCTTACCGGAACTGTCTTGCCCGGAAAAGACGTTTGCCAGCCGGGAAAAAAGAGGATTTTGGCGGAAGAATAATAGCAGGATCACCATTCCTGAACTAAGAACAGCGCCTGTATTTACAATACTGTTCAGTATCCTGCGCTTTCGTGTCAGGCGGCCAAGATAGATAAGGTACGTTAGCAGGCCTGCAATTAAACCGGCACCTATAACACCGATCGAGAAAGAAAGGATATAAGGAATAAATAACATTGGCAGTAACAAAACAGGCGGTATCGAATTTTGCCGTAAAAAATACTGTAATAAGTAAAAGAAAAATATGGGTATGAAGATCAATGCATAATAGGACGGTTCATAGGTAAGAAGTTTCAATCGCAGGAATTTTTCAATGCCCGTGGATATGTTTTGTTTCATCCAGAACCATTCCGCATACGGGGTAAAATAAATGACAATGGCAAGAAGGCAAAAAATGGAATTCAGTACCAGTATCCGGCGAAATATCCACTCCGGGTCTTTGCAGACCTTGAAAAATGTATATACAGCCTGGCAAAAAATATATACCGCCAGGAAATTAAGCAGAGAGATTGCGTAGGTTTTGAGGTTTACACCTCCTAATGCGTGGAGGATGATAAATGGCAGAAGCAGGATCATAAAGGGCAGGAGAATTTCTTTTTTTCTTACCAGTAAGACCCACACATAAAAAAGCGGCGCCAGCAAAGCTGTATAAGTGAGACCGAAAGGTAATGCTACTGAATTGAGAAAAAAGTAGATAATGGCGAAAGGGAGGAATTTGTTTAGCATTATCAGCGGCATTTTAAAATTCATTGTTTTTCCATACCAGCCCGGAGCTCCTGCCTGTTGCCCGGTATACCTCGCGGGTCAGCCCTGCCATTATAAAAAGTTCTGTGATGAAAACGGCCATGACCGTTCCTGTCGCCTTAAAGTAATACACCAATATGATATTGGAAAGAATATTCATCACAGTTCCGAGAGCATATATCTTAAAATATTTTTTTTTCTCATTCATGCCCAGGAGTGTTAGCGCTGCCGGTATGGCCAGGCAAACGATCACCGATACAACTGACATCACACGGAGAAAGAATACGGAATGATGGTATTCATCACCCAGAAAAAAATAAAGTACCTGGGGTGAAAATATAAAGAGAATGATGGACCCGCAGCAAACGCAAAGCAGGAAAGGCAGGTATACTTTTTTAAAGAATGAAACAAGCTGGTCTTTTCCTTTTTGCACCAACTGGCAGATCACCGGGTAGATGGCCTGTGAGAAGATGCCCAGTACCTGCCTGATCGTAAAAAAGATCCTTTCCGCAATACTGTAATACCCCACTACCAGGTCATTGGTAAAGACCCGCAAGATCAATACGTTGGAGTATTGGCAGGTAAAGGAAGAAAGATTGGCAACGGTGACATGCCAGCCATCTTTTAATTCCTGGAGAATATCAGCACGGGAGGGTTTGATGAACTTGAGCCGGAAGAGGCGCCAGGCAGCGAAAACACTCAATATCCCTGCGAGGAAATTGCCCGCCCCCAGGAAAAAGAGAAAAAGAAGATCATCGTCTTTGTCCCGGATAAAAACAAAAACAAGGATCACAAAAATCACCCGGGCCAATAAAGTCGCCAGCGCAATAAACTGCATTCTTTCCATACCCTGGAAAAACCAGGTAAGCAATATCGACTGAGCCGCAACGTACACAAAAGCCAGGAGGTAGAGCGATGCATGGGACCGGAAGAGCGGAAAGATCAGCAATACGACCAGCAAAAGAATGAAAGCAATAAAGCAAAGCAATATTTTAGAGAAAAGCACCCTGAAAAAGATACGGGAAATCTTTTCGCCGTCCTCCCTGTATAAAGCCACATCTCGTGTAGCAGTCTGGTTAAACCCATAATCCGTAACCGCAGAAAGATAGAACATGACCACCTGGGCCACGGCAATTACGCCAAAACCTTCCGCGCCGATCCTTTTGATAACATGGGGAATAACTATTAATTGCAGAAGGGCAATAATGGCCTGGACAATTCCCAAAGAGAAAAAATTGAGTAGCAGTTTATTTTTTTTTCCGGCCGGCATAGATGCCAACGAAGTTAATAACGACTATACAGATGGAAACAAAAAAATATTTTCCCCCGCTGCTTTTTTAGGCAACCCCATTACATAAAGCAACGTTTAGCTAAAGGATTTATCTCCAGGGATATCTATGCCTTTTTGGCAACATTAAACAGGACCTGCCTGCCAGTATT
>JANOHQ010000200.1:0-6097 GCA_031406595.1 Chitinophagaceae bacterium | reverse complement strand
CAAAGTATAAAAAATCGTTTTGGCATCATCGGCAATTCGCCGGCGCTCAACTATGCGCTGGAAGTTGCGGTACAGGTAGCCAATACCGACCTCACTGTACTCATCAACGGGGAAAGTGGTACAGGTAAAGAAGTATTCTCGCATATCATTCATTCGCTCAGTGCCAGAAAGCATAATCCTTTTATTGCTGTCAACTGCGGCGCCATTCCCGAAGGCACGATCGATTCTGAATTATTTGGTCATGAAAAAGGATCTTTTACAGGAGCCGCCGATGCAAGAAAAGGATATTTCGAAACAGTAAATGGTGGAACGATCTTTCTCGATGAGATCGGTGAATTACCTCTCGGCACACAGGCAAGATTATTACGAGTACTGGAAACCGGCGAATACATAAGGGTTGGTTCTTCCAAAGTGCAGAAGACAGATGTAAGAGTGATCGCAGCCACGAATAAAGATCTGCTGCAACATGTACAGAACGGGAAATTCCGGGAAGATCTTTACTACCGTTTAAGTACGGTCCCTATCCGTGTTCCTGCCCTGCATGACAGACCGGAAGATATTCATATCCTGTTCCGGAAATTCGCGGCCGATTTTGCCAATAAATACAAAACATCGCCGGTGCAGCTGGACGATGAAGCAAAACAACTGTTAATAAACTATCCCTGGCCCGGCAATGTGCGGGAATTGAAGAATATTGCGGAACAGATTTCTGTGCTGAGCAACGATAAAAATGTCACTGCAAAGCAATTGGGAAAATTTTTACAGCCTTATACCAGCAACCGGATGCCGGTGCGGGTTACATCGAATAACAACAGCCCTGAATTTGCCAATGAAAGAGAAATGCTTTACAAGCTTTTCTTTGACATGAAGAAAGACGTGACCGAATTAAAAAGAATGTTCCTGGATGTATTGCAGAACCCGAATATGGTGGCGCAGAACCAGGCTTTTATCAATGAGCTGAAAGAATTAAAGACCAATGAATCGCTGCAACCGATGCTGCTGCAGCCGGCCGTACAGGGTGCACAACCGGTACCCGTATCGATCGGGATGAATAATAATATTCACGATCATGTGGAAGTGGAAGAAAGTCTGAATATCGTAGACAAAGAAAAAGAGCTGATCATCAAGGCCCTGAAAAAACATAAGAGCAAACGAAAAGATGCGGCACTCGATCTCGGCATCAGTGAAAGAACATTATATAGAAAACTGAAGGAATATGATATTGAAGAGTGAAAATAAAAGGCACCTGCCTACCGGACAGGCAGGCAAGGTTCCTGCCTACCGGAAAGGCAGGCAAGGCACAAGCAGATCAGGGCTGCTTGGATTCGTTGTGTCTGTACTTGTGGCTTGTTCCCTGTTCCTTGTTCCTTTCCAAAGTTGCAATATCTATAAATTCAACCAGGCCACGATACCCGACAGTATCAAAACGGTGAAGATCAATATCACGGAGAACAGGGCACAATATATTAACCCGCAGCTCAGCCAGCGGTTGACAGAGAAGATCCGTCAAAAAATCATCGGGCAGACAAAATTATCTCCCAATAACGAAAACCCGGATTGGGAAATAAGTCCAACGATCACCCAGTATAGTTTTACTACATCGGCTATCTCCAACCAGCAGGTCGCCACCAACAGGCTTACGGTGGGTGTGCATATTACGCTGAATGACCGGAGGGCCGACGAGGTAAAAGAATTTGATGTAAGCCGGAGTTTTGAATTCAGCGGAAGCCAGTCATTCCAGCAAGCCGAGGCTACGCTGCTGGAAGAAATAACCCGAACGATCACCGATGAGATCTTTAATAAATTGTTTTCCAATTGGTAATTTTATGCCGCGATCATTATTCAATAATTATTTTAGCAACGGCAATCCTTATACCTTGTAACGATGAATGTGCAGATCAATCAACTGGTAAGATCACTTTTGCAGAAAGACGATATCGGGCAATGCAGCCTGCAGGAACTACAGCAATTTGCCGAGAAGAATCCCTATTTCGGTGCGGCGCAATTACTGCTCACCAAAAAATTGCAGACCGAAGACCCCGCCCGGTACGATGAGCAACTCCAGAAAACATTTCTTTTTTTTAATAACCCCCTGTGGGTGGAACAGGTATTGAACGGCTCCGGCAAAGCAACGATCGTTCCTGCAGAAAAAAAACCGGAGCCGCTGACTGTTCTGGTACCCATTGAGGAAAGCTCCGTTATGGAGACCACTCTACAGGAAGAACCCGCTGAAGTGGAGTTAATAACCGCAGACCCTGTGATAGAAACAGCAGCAACGGAACCGGTCGTACAGCCATTATCTGAAGAGCCATTAGCTGATCCTGCTGAACAACCCGAGGAGACAGCAATGGAAATGCCAGCATTTAAGATGTCGCAACCTGCTGCGCCGGCTGATCCCGGCAAAGAAGAAATACTGTTTGAACCTTTCCATACCGTAGATTATTTTGCATCACAGGGAATCAAATTCAGGGAAGAGGAAAAACCGAAGGATAAATTCGGTCAGCAACTCAAGAGTTTTACAGACTGGCTCAAAGCCATGAAGCGGCTTCCTGTTTCGGAAATAGTAAAAACAGTGGAGACCCATTTCCCGGTCAACGCGGAGAAAAAGGTGGAGCAGCTTGCCGAGCATTCATTGGCAGAGCGGGAAATAGTGACCGAAGCCATGGCCGAAGTGTGGGAAAAACAGGGAAATGCTGACAAAGCAATCGAGGTGTACCGGAAATTAAGTTTGCTTGATCCCTCTAAAAGTCCTTATTTTGCAGCGAAAATTTCAGCTTTAAATAAATAGACAATGACGACCTTATTTATCATATTGATCATCCTGGCATCTGCGGTTCTTGGCTTTATTGTATTGGTTCAAAACCCCAAGGGTGGCGGGCTGGCTGGCAATGTTGCCGGCTTCAGCAACCAGTTCATGGGGGTAAAACAGACCACGGATGTACTGGAGAAGGGCACCTGGATATTTGGTGGTATTATCGCCCTGCTTTGCATTTTATCGGTATTCTTTATCTCCGGTTCCGCCAGTTCTTCAAGCGGGAATTCCGGGGCCACGAATGCTGCAGCACCTGCCGGCACCACCACTACGCCAGCGAGTTCACTTCCCCTGGCTCCGCCTCCGGCTCAGCCTAAATAAATAGTGATTTCTAAATATATTTAAACCCCGTTCCGACCGGACGGGGTTTTTACTTGTCCGCTATAGCCTTCCGGGTGCGGATTTACACGCCGGAGCCTTGTTGAAAGTTGAATTGTCCATCGAAGCAATTAAATTGCAGCAGCAAATAGCCAGTCTGCCCATACTTATGAAGAAAATCATCCTTACAATCCTTGTCCTCCTCGTCCTTGTCGCCGGTTTCTTTGCTTATAAAGTATTCAAACCTTCTGTCTCCAACAAACAGGAAAGTCATTTCTATATCCGTTCCGGGGAAGATGTAAAAGCCGTGAAGCAAAACCTGATTTCCGGGAAATTTATCAGCGGGAGCGACTTCGATCTTGTTGCCAGATTCCTGAAGTACAAAAAGCCAAAACCCGGCCGTTATAAACTAAAGGACGGACTAAGTCTTTACCAGCTGGTGAAATTACTCCGCAGCGGCATCCAGTCGGAGGTAAAGGTTGTTGTCATCAAAGAAAGAACAAAAGAACTGTTCGCCGGGAAATTTGGCAGCGGGAAAAAATTCGATACCGAATTTGATTCATTGAAAATGATCAGCTACCTGAATAATAATGATTCATTGAAAAAATTCGGGGTAGACAGCAATACGGTGCTGTCAGTAGTGATGCCGTATACGTACAATGTTAAATGGAACAGCACACCCGATAACGTTTTCCGGCAGTTTTATACTGCGTACCAGAAATTCTGGACCCCCCAGCGTAAAACAAAAGCCGACAGTCTTCACCTCTCTGCGCTGGAAGTGATCTCACTGGCTGCGATTGTTGAAGAAGAAACATTGAAAAAATCTGATAAGTACAATATTGCCAGCACGTACCTGAACCGTGTACGCACAGGGATGAAATTACAGGCTGATCCTACGGTGAAATTCGCCATGAAGAATTTTGCACTAAAGCGGGTAACAGGCGTACACCTCAAAACCGATTCACCGTACAATACTTATATGTATTCCGGAATTCCGCCGGGTCCGATCTGTACACCCAGTACCGAATCGATCGATGCGGTACTGGATGCACCAAAAACAGAATGGCTCTATTTTGTGGCCAGTCATAAATTTGACGGTACCAGCGTTTTCACGACGAACTACGACGATCATTTAAAATATGCAAGACTGTACCAGCAGGAGCTGACCAGGAGGATGGATTCGGCAAAGAAAGCTAATCCCGGTAAGTGATGGCCCTCATCACCAAAATAGGCAACAGGATCAGGGCCACGGCACCGGCAAGGATCGTGATCGATAAAAGCAAGTCAACCTCGCTTCCCGGTTTCCGGGGCATCCCATTGTATGATGTAGTGAAATTTTTTCTCAGCCAGGTAAAGACGGTGGGGATGACCGAAAGAGCATCCGCCATTGCCTTCAATTTTGTGATGGCCATCCCTCCTGCCATCATCTTTCTTTTTACCCTGATCCCGTTTCTTCCCATTACACAAAAATTCCAGGAAGAAATGTACGGGCTGATCCGGGATGTGATACCGGGCCAGAAAGACAACACGATACTGATCGATTTCTTAAAGGACTTTATTAATAACCCCCGCAACGGTCTTCTTTCCCTGGGTTTTTTCTTATCCCTGTTCTTTTCCTCCAATGCGATGATGGGGATCATGCGGTCATTCGACAAGAACTATATCGGGTTCAAAAAAAGAAAAGAATTTCAGAAAAGGATGACGGCTCTGAAGATAACCATGATCCTGTTCGTGATCGTTTTTGTCTCGGTACTTTTACTGGTGAGTCGTGGTGCCGTACTGGAGTTCCTGGGTATTGAGAACGCGATCATACGAAATATCATACTGAATGCCCGTTGGGTGATCATCATACTATTGTTCTTTGCCTCTATTTCTTATATTTATCGTCATGCACCGTCGGTCGACAAAAAATGGCGGCTGATCAATCCTGGTTCCATTTTGGCTACCATACTCATGCTGTTGATGACATTGATCTTTTCCTGGTGGGTGAGCCGGTTTGGAAATTTTAACCAATTATATGGCTCCATCGGAACGGTATTGATCATGATGCTGCTTATCTTTATCAATTCGCTGGTGCTTCTGATTGGTTTTGAGTTAAATGTGAGCATTACTTCGCTTAAAAAAATAGCAGACGAACGGAAAGATAACCCCGCAGACGGCAGTGATAAATCAGTATAAATTCCGAAATTTGATTACGCTAAAAAACTAAGACATGAAATGAGCTATAAAAATTATCGAGCAGTTTGCCTTTAGGCGATGATAATTTTTATGGCGAATAACATGTGACAAATTCTTAAAGCTAAAATATAACACATGAAAAAAATACTTTTTGCCGCATTACCCGTAGCCGCGATCATGGCATTCGCAGTTACAAGTGATCCACTTCCTCTTGGATCACCCATCCCAAACCCTGAAGTGAAAATGAAAGATGTTTCAGGTAAAGAAGTTTCCCTGAAAGAAGCCAAGACCAAAAAAGGGTTGCTGGTCATGTTCAGCTGTAATACCTGTCCTTATGTGATCAAGAACCAGGAGCGTACCGTAGAAGCAGCCAAACATGCAATGGCAAACGGCATCGGTGTTGCGATCCTGAACTCCAATGAAGCAAAAAGAACCGATGACGATTCTTTTGAAGATATGAAGGCCTACGCCAAAGACCAGGGTTATAGCTGGTACTATCTCGTAGATAATAATTCAGCCCAGGCCGATGCGTTCGGGGCAAATAAGACACCCGAGTGCTTCCTTTTTGACGGGGACGGCAAGCTGGTTTACCACGGGGCGATAGATGACAATCCTTCCGACGCCAGTGCTGTGAGCCGTAAGCACCTGGTAAGTGCTATGGATGAAATGAATTCCGGTAAAGAAGTGTCGGTAAAAGAGTCTAAATCTGTGGGTTGTACGATCAAAAGACTCCATAAAATTTCCACAAAAAAAATCTCCCCCGTGAAATGGGGGAGATGCCTGTAGAGA
>JANOHQ010000190.1:0-14114 GCA_031406595.1 Chitinophagaceae bacterium | reverse complement strand
CGGAGGTGTGGCATTTGTTGGCTCCTTTATCTGGGGCGATGATACACCCTGTTTTGTATTCACCTCATTATTGAATTATAATCTAAAGAATATTTCAGAAGCTGTTTCGCATGAAGCAGGTCATACACTCGGTCTTTATCACCAATCCACCTATAATACTAGCTGTGTAAAAACCTCTGATTATAATTATGGCCAGGGTGTCGGTGAGATCGGCTGGGCTCCAATCATGGGAGTCGGTTATTACCAGAACATGACAAATTGGTACAATGGTCCCAACTCATTTGGTTGCACGAATTATCAAAGCGACCTGGATATCCTGACCACGACCAATGGTTTTGGTTATCGTCCGGATGATCATGCAGCAACTTTTGCGGGTGCGACCAATGCTCCGCTCGTGGGTAATCGTTTTACAATGAATGGCATCGTGAGCCAGAACAGCGACCAGGATATGATCAGGTTCATCCAACCTTCCAACGGGCGTTTCCAGTTGAGCGCTATCCCGTATAATGTAGGCACAGGGAATGCAGGATCTGACCTTGACCTGCAGGTTACTTTATACAACAATGCACAAACACAGCTGAATATCTTTAATCCCGGGGCATTACTCAGTTCTGTAGCGGATACATTCCTGAATGCAGGGACTTATTACCTGAAAGTAGAAGGAAAAGGAAATATCTATGCTCCCAACTATGCAAGCCTGGGCTCCTATTCCTTACAGGGAGATTTTACGGCCGGTAATCCTTTACCCCTTCGTAAGCTGGAGTTAAGTGGCGAGCTAGTCAATGACAGGCACCGCCTGAGCTGGATCATCGATGCAGATGAAGCCGTAACAAAACAGATCCTCGAGATATCTACCGATGGAAGGAATTTCACACCCGTAACGCAATCTTCCAATGAACTGCGCAGTTTTATGTACAAACCGTATGTTACCACAACGGCACAATACCGTATGAATGTAACATTCGACAATGGCCGCCAGTATTATTCCAATATCGTTTCCCTGCATGCAACTGGTATCACGAGCTGGCCTAAACTGGTCACCAATATGGTCAGCAATACGATGACTGTAAACAGCCCGGGCAGTTACAGCTATGCTGTATATGAATTCGGCGGTAAAGCGGTAGCAAAAGGACAGCTCAGCAATGGGTTGAATACGATCAATACATCAGCGATAACCAGTGGTATGTATATCATCCGTTTTAGTAACGGTATAGAGCAAACGTCAGACAAATTTGTAAAACAATAAATCGTTAATAAATCTTTCCCGTCCCGCCTGAGGCAGGACAATAATCCGTACCCCTATATTTAGTCAAAGGTTTTCCTTATCTTAGGAAAACCTTTTTTTTATGCGATGGAGAAAATTTAATGGCGACCCGATTGAATTACCCATTTATACAGCTGTTGAGAATGCTATTAAGCGGGAAACAGGAAAAGGATTCCGTTTAAAAGTTTGTATCGGCACCGACTCCCAGGTAAAAGGACAGGAAACAGAATATGCTACCGTGATCGTTTTCCTCCGGGAAGGTCATGGCGGTTTTATGTTCATTCACAATGAAAAGACCCGCCAGCAGTTTACGATCAAAGAACGTATGCTGATGGAAGTGGCGAAAAGCATTGAGATTGCGTATGAACTCTGTAACCTGTTCACACTTTACAATGTGGATATGGAAGTGCATGCCGACATCAACACCAACCCTCACTTCAAGAGCAATGATGCACTCAAGGAAGCAATGGGTTATATCCTCGGAATGGGCTTTGCCTTCAAAGCCAAACCGGAGGCATTTGCCAGCAGCAGCTGTGCGAATAAAGTGGTGAACTAACGGGTCCCGCAACTCTTGTAAAATGCGGAGATCCTCTCCGCCAGTGAACCTGACTCCGCTAACGTTTCTTTTTCCTGCTCAAACCAATACCAAGCACCACCAACAAAGCCACCCCGATACCGATACGTATCATCGCTGCTTTTTTTTCTTTTGCTTTCCGTTCTTCCTGGTAGCGGACCAGGCTCTCAATATTCGATTTGAATGGTTGGTCCTGGCTGGTGGTATAACTGCTGTCTGTAACAGGTGCTTTTTTAGCAAGCACCCTGGTGGACGGCAAAACCATACCCGCAAAAAGGCATGCGTATAGCAATAATTTTTTCATGAAATTGTTTCGATAAAACTACACAGGAAAAATAGAAGCGGAATACCTTCCAGGCGGTATTTACTGGGGCAATAAGATCGCAGGTTTGTCCTTGTCAACTATTTGCAGGTGTTCGGCCAGCAAAACGACAGCCGTGCTGGTCGTGGCACCGGAATAAATCTTCTCCATTTTCTTGCTATCCTCCTGGGCAAGGGAAAATGTGATCAGTACCATGACAAAAAGCATGACTACAATATTTCTTTCGGATAAGATTGCTTTCATAAGCAAAGTGTCTAATAGTTTGCAAATTAGGGGATAAATCCCGAAAAAAAATAACCTGAATGTGGTATTTATTCTACTTCAACTTCGTAAAACTTCTATTTAACCCCCCAATATAGTCCAGTAACGGCTTTCTACCTGTTTTTTTAGTGGCCGAACTGATAAAATGGGGAGGGTTTTCTTCCCAGTTACCTGCCAAAGCCTCCATAAACCCTGCCACGTTCCTTTCGGTAGCGCCTGGTTTGTTCTTATCGGCTTTGGTAAAAACCAATACAAAAGGCGCTTGCCATTCTCCCAGCTGGTTAATGAGTTCGATATCGATCGCCTGGGGCTCATGGCGGCTGTCGATCAGAACAAATACACAAACGAGATTTTCCCTTTTCCGGATGTAGGATTCGATCATATTGCCCCAGTTATTCCTCGATTTTTGGGAAACGGTCGCGTAACCATAACCAGGAAGATCCACCAGGAACCATTTCTTCTTATCCGATGAAACGATCTCAAAATGATTGATCAGCTGGGTCTTCCCCGGTGTTCCCGAGATCTTAGCCAGGCCCCTTTTATTGGTGATCATATTGATCAGCGAGGATTTGCCCACATTGCTGCGCCCGATAAAAGCGTATTCGGGTTTGTCCGCTGGGGGGCATTGCTTGTAGGTAGGGCTGCTGATTATATACTTCGTTGAAATGATCTCCATGAGGGGTGCAAGATATAGGAAACTGGCGAGTGCCTGGTGGGGGAATTGGCAATGAGCAATAGGCAGAACACCTTTGTTTTAATACGACCTTAACCACAACCCATAAACAATAAACCATAAACCTGCCGTACCTTTGCCCCCCATGTCAAACCCACTACCACATGATCATATTATTCCCTTCAAGGATTCTGAAAAGACCAAGAAGGAGCAGGTAGCGGACATGTTCGACAAGATCGCCGGTAAGTATGATAAAATGAACCGGTTTCTCTCTGCCCGGACCGATATTGGCTGGCGCAAAAAAGCCATTGCTCTCCTCGGAAAAGACAAGCCCCGCTATATACTCGATGTTGCCACCGGTACCGCTGATATGGCTATTATGGCCTGCAAAATGCTAAAGCCGGAAAAGATTACCGGGATCGATATTTCTGAAGGAATGCTTGAATTGGGGAGAAAAAAGATTGAAAAAGAACAACTTGGGGAAAAAATCCAGCTACAGCCGGGAGATTCAGAAACAATAAATTTTGCGGAAAATACGTTTGATGCCGTGATGGTGGCATTTGGAGTCCGGAACTTTGAAAACCTTGAAAACGGGCTGGCAGAAATGTGGAGGGTACTAAGACCCGGTGGCCGGTTGATCGTATTGGAATTTTCAAAACCACGGAATAAAGCAGTACATAAGCTCTATAACCTATATATGGGCATCGTGGCGCCGCAGGCAGCACGGTGGTTCAAACAAAATAAAGAGGCCTATCAATATTTGAACAGATCGGCCAATGCTTTTCCCGATCGCCACCTATTTACTGACATTTTAAAAAAAGTGGGATACTCCGATACGGAATTCAAACCGCTAAGCTTAGGAATATGTTGCATTTACTCCGGACAAAAACCTTTATAAGAAGCGTATCGTTGTTGCTTTGCGGGGGAGTTCTCTTTGCCCAATCTGTCGCTGCGCAATACAACCCCTATAGCCGGGTGGAGATGAACCGTACCGACCAGGACAGCAAGCCTTATTATTTCGGGATGAGCCTTGGTATCAACCTGGCCCGTTTCCAAACTGAATTACATCCTGTTTTTTTACAGAATGATAGTGTATATGTTGCCGAACCCATTAACTCTGGTGGTATCACATTGGGGTTCCAGGCTACAGCCCGCTTATCCAATCGTTTCGCATTGCGCTTCAATCCACAGCTGATGTTCGTGGAGCGGAATATTTTTTACAGGCTCAAATATCCCGATATCAATGGCGATACGGCGGTGACCAAAAAAGTGGAATCCATTATTGCCACTTTCCCTTTGCAGTTAAAATTCCAGAGCGACCGTATCGGTAATTTCCGGGTCTACACCCTGCTCGGTATCAAAGCCGATATCGATATGGCCAGTAATGCCCGCGCCAAAAAAGCCGAGGACCTTGTCAAAATTGAAAAGTATGACTGGGGTCCCGAGTTTGGTATCGGCTTCAACTTTTACTTTCCCAGTTTTATCTTCTCTCCCGAGATCAAGATCAGCAATGGTATGCGGAATATCCATGCCCGGGATCCGAACCTGCGGTTTTCCAGTGTATTCGATAAGATACAGTCGAGGATGATCGTGTTTACGATACATTTGGAAGGGTAGAAAACAGATAATAGATAAAAACTGATAGATGATAGTTGGGTTTTTTTAAAATTCGGAATGTTACTCACTCGCCGGACGAGTAGTTTTAGTAATTTTAAGCATCCTTTATTCAACTATCACAATCAACCCCGGCCTCATCATGCTACTATCTTTCCGGATCGCCATAGCGCTCATTTCCTTTTTTCCTGGTACAATTGTTTTGGGACAGATCCAAAAACCAAAATTGGAGATCTCGCATCTCACCGGGGATTTCTACATTTTTACAACCTACAATCTCTGGAAAGGGAATCCGGTTGGTGCCAATGGAATGTATCTTGTCACAAACGAGGGCGTTGTACTGTTTGATTCACCCTGGGACACCACGCAGTTCCAGCCGCTACTGGACAGCCTGCAAGCCAAACACAACAAAAAAGTGGTGATCTGTATTGCAACGCATTCTCATAAGGACAAAACCGCCGGGCTGGAATTTCTGAAAGAGCGGGGCGTAAAAACATTTACATCAAAACTGACAGATGATATCTCCAAACTAAAAGGCGAGAAAAGAGCAGAGTTCCTGCTGGAAAAGGATACGATCTTTTCCGTGGGGCAATACAAATTCCAGGTCCATTATCCCGGGCAGGGGCATACGTCTGATAATATTGTGGCCTGGTTTGAAAAAGAAAAAGTACTGTATGGCGGTTGCCTGGTGAAAAGTGTTGAAGCAACAGACCTGGGAAATGTAGAAGAAGCCAACGTACAGGAATGGCCTGCAACAATTAAAAACCTCCAGGTTAAATTCAAAAACCCAAAGTTTATCATTCCTGGTCATCAATCCTGGACAAGTAAGAAGTCCTTAGATCACACACTAATGCTTATTAAAAAGTATAAACAAACTTTATGATAAAGACGCTATTCTTTTTCACCAGCTTCTTACTGGCAGTTACTTTCTCTTTTGGGCAGGCCAGCAGCGAAGTAGTCGTTCCAACCTTTGGCGACAAATACTCCGGATTTGTAAAAACCCTGGAAGCCGGTCAAACAGATATCAACTACAGGGAATTCAGGGAAAGTTTTATTGAAAGCGAGCAATTCAGGATCGCTTCAAAAAAAACTGAAGAGTTTGGCAAGCTCAAAACAGAAATGTACGCGTTAATCGAGAAGAAGGACTACCCGGCTATCATCCGCACCACGAAGAAGATGCTGAGCATTGATTATACCAGCATGATAGCCCATAAAATACTCCGGCAGACCTTAAAGATCATTGACGACACGGTGAATGCAGCCAAATACAAGATCATTCAATTCGGACTTTTAAATTCGATCGTTAAAAGCGGGACCGGGAATAGTTGTGCTGAAGGCTGGCCTGTCATTCAAATTGAGGAAGAGTACTTTATCCTGCAGATGGTAGGGGCGACCCTGCTAAAGCAAGGGGTTGATAATACCGGAGGTGTCTGTGATAAAATGGAAGTAAAGACCGCAGAAGGTGGCAATAAAACCTATTATTTTGAAATAAGTAAAGTGTTTGAGGGATATAAGAAATTGGGTATAAAATGATAGGAAAGGCCAGGTATGTTCTTAGACTAATCCTCAAACTCACATTCTCGATATGGTAGAGGAAAAAATGTTTGACGGAAACGCGGAGCCCCATCGGGGCCAAACATCGGTAGAATGATCAATGTATTTTGGTTCCTTGCGCCATAGGTACAAAACAGGATATTGATGAGTACATTTTTTGTACCTACGGCACAAAATACATTTCCCGTGATCCTGTTCTACCGACTTCTTGAGCCGAGATGGCTCAAAACGAGGAATAAACAACGACCAATGATCCTTTTTAATAATCGAATTCTCTCCTCGCCATATTCCAGCGGATACCAAAGGTTATAACCGAGGTATTGGTAGTTGAAACCGGCGGAGTCTTTGCATCCTGTTTGCGCATTACGGCATTTAATTCCAGGAAAAGATTCTCCCGCCACTCATACGAAAGCAGGAACGATGCATAAAATACATTTGTTTGCTGGCCGCTTCCGATCGAATAACCAAAATCACCATCCCGGTAAGGCGGGATATTCGGTAACAGGATATTGCTGCCAAAACTCCTGGCGCTGCTATCCCTACCCTGTTTGTAATAGATCATCTTTCCGACCAGCAACCATTTCGGAGCCGGCTGGTAGCGGGCGATGCCGATGAATTCGCTGAAATTGGCGCCCAGCGGGTGTGCCAGCGGTTGGTTATAATGCGAGTAGTTGGCCACCGAATCACGGTGTGAATAGGTAAAAGGACGAACCCTGTTATGCTCTGCCTGCAGGTCGAGATTGCTGATACCAAATGCATCGATATACTTCGCCCCGATCTGAATCCCGAATTTATTAGCCCACCATCCCCTGTTCTCCTTTATTTCCGACAACAGGAATTCATCCAGCGACAATTGCCCGTACACCTGGATCTTGCGGTCGATATTGGCTTTGGCATCCAAACCGATAATGGAGTTATCAAAACTTCCGTTCTGCTGCTCAATGGAACGATAGAAGATAATTGGATTCAGATAGCCGAAATCAAAACGGTCTTTTCTTCCAAATATCACGCCTTCAAACAAACCGATATTCAGCCATTTGGTCACCGACACATCGAGGTGGTGCATGGCAGCATACTTCTTGGGTAATAATTTATCCCCGCCCGGTATCTCGGCGGAATGCAATTCCATAAAAAGATTCTGGTAATTAAATTTCCAGATCCGTGTATTTAATTTGAGGAACAAGTTATTGCTGGCTCCATCTCCCAATAATAAACTACGATGGCCGTTGCCGATAAAATTCTTGTCGTAACCGAAGGCCACGTCAATATACCGGGTTACATTAAACGTAAAATATCCCCTTGCATCAAAATAATCGTAGCCGGTTCCCTTGAACGGTTTATAAAAACCCTGGCCGGGTACAGCTTTACGCAAATTGACCCAATCCCTCACATACATGGGATCTTTTTCCTGGTTATCGGTGATATACCCATAGAAACCGATCTTATTGGCGATCCGGCCCCGGATATTGACACCCCGCGTATTCAGGTAGAGGGTCTGGTCATTATCCTTCTCTTTGGCAATATAGACCTGGATCACCGGGTTGATCACCAGGTCGAAATCCTTGATATGCACTTCGTACATATTGGCCGGGCTCTTATAAAAACGCTTCCCGATCGGTTTTTTGCTATTGAACCGGCTTTTATCCTCCACATACTCCAGGTTATTCATCTGCAGCCTGTCGAGATTGTACCGGTCCACCCTCGACAACTTCATGGCATTGCTGTCGGTGCTGTTCCATCCTGCGAGGGCATTCATAACAGCCTGGCGGCTATAGGGTCTGGTTTTGGAAAAATTCAGCGCCGAATCGGTCTTTCGCTTTATTTCCAGTCTTTCGATCAGTGTATACGCTTTATCGCCGAAAGGGATATAGGTTGTTTGAGCTGTGCCGGCAAGGGGAAAAAGAATTAGCAGCAGTCTTACAAGGGTTTTTTTAAATTGCATGTGTCATGGGATTAGATTCGGACGCCAAAATATGCAAAAATATCTGATTAAGAATATACAGGTTGTCAACGAAGGCCATATTACAGCGGCAGATCTGTTGATAAAGGATGGAAGAATTGAAAAGATCGCTTCTACAATTGATACCCCAGCCATCGAAATTAACGGGGAAGGAAAATATCTTTTCCCGGGTTGTATCGATGACCAGGTCCATTTCCGGGAGCCGGGGCTGACCCATAAGGCTACGATCGCTACGGAAGCCAAAGCGGCTGTGGCAGGTGGTGTGACCAGTTTTATGGAAATGCCCAATACTATTCCCAATGCACTCACCCAGGAACTGCTGGAGGATAAATATAAAATAGCGGCACATAGTTCCCTTGCCAATTATTCCTTCTTCATGGGCACAGGCAATGATAATGCCGATGAAGTGCTAAGAACGAATGATAAGAAAAAAGATATCTGCGGTATCAAGATCTTTATGGGTTCCAGTACCGGCAATATGCTGGTAGATAATCCCAATACGCTCGACAAGATCTTCCGGGAAAGCGAAGTACTGATCGCTACACATTGCGAGGATGAAAAGATTATCCGCCATAACCTGGAAAGATTAAAGAAGACCGGCAAGGAATTAACAGCAGCAGATCACCCAATTATCCGTGACGAAGAAGCCTGCTATGAGTCTTCTCTCTATGCGATCCAGATCGCCAAGAAATACAATACAAGATTGCATATCCTGCACATCTCCACGGAAAAAGAACTGCAGTTGTTCACTAATATGTTCCCGTTAAAGGACAAACGGATCACCGCGGAAGTATGTGTGCATCACCTGCATTTTACCAGTGATGATTATGCGCAATTGGGGAACAGGATAAAATGCAATCCTGCCATCAAAGCCCCGAAGAACAAAGAAGCTTTATGGACCGCATTGCTGGACAACCGACTCGATGTGATCGCTACGGATCATGCGCCGCATACCCTGGCCGAAAAGCACCTTAACCCCGGCCCTTCACCCCATGGGGAGAAGGGAGAGTATGAAAAAGCACATGCTGGTCTGCCACTCGTACAGCATTCCCTATCCCTGATGCTGCATTACCATAAACAGGGACGGATCAGCATGGAAAAGATCGCTGAAAAAATGAGTCATGCCGTGGCCGATTGTTTCCAGATAAAAGAACGCGGCTATATCCGGGAAGGCTACCATGCCGACCTGGTGATCGTAGACATGAACGAGACCGTAAAAGTGACCAAAGAGAATATTTTATATAAATGCGGCTGGAGTCCTTTAGAGAATTTTGTGTTTCCTGCATCTATAAACGGGGTGTTTGTGGGTGGACAGCGGGTGTATAATAAAGGAGTGTGGGATGAAACGGTAATGGGGCAACGGTTGTTATTTAACAGGTAAAAATTAATAGATAATAACTAAAAGTGAAACGGCAAATAGCCAAATAGTTTTATTGAAACCGCTGCATTTGACGCTCGAGATAATTCAAGAAGACTATTTTCAATAAAGAACTATCTGTTAACTTTTAGTTTTTATCTGCATAAACTATGGAAATAGACAAAATCTCCTTCAACGACATTTCCATCTTCCACCAGGAAGAAGAATTCTCTATTTTCCATAAATTGAATTTTACCCGTACCACAGGCGGTAAGGAATGGCTGCGCAAATTTTTCAGCGAGCCGCACAGCGATGTGCAAAAGATCATCGGTACCCAGAAGATCATCCGGACCTTTATGGAAAATGTAAAGGACTGGCCTGCCAGTATTAGTAATGGTACCATACTGGTGATGGATAAGTTTATGGACTATGCTTTGGACCCGATCAGTGAAAGCCCCAACTCTTTCAACAATCTCTTTTACAAACTGCTCCATAGCGAAGACTACGCGATGGTGAAATACTCGGTAACCCATTTCGCCGATTTCTACCGCGGTATCCGCCAGATCGCTGAACTGCTCGAAGGGCTTGAACTGCCACCCGGAATACAGTTCTATGCCGACCGCCTCAACAAAGTATTAAAAGAAAGCCCGCTGCAAAAATTATCGGAGACCCTGCCCGGCCAGCGATTTACCAACCGGCAGAACCTCTACTTTGGCTATCATCTCCGTGGCCGTTATAAAGGCGATACGCTGGAGCTGATCGATATCTTCAGCCGGCTTGATGCCTGGTATTCGATGGCCGTGGCTGTAAAAACATACGGCCTTACTTTCCCTGAATTTGTAAACAACTCGACACCACTGGTCGATGCAAAAGGATTGTACCATGTGTTGTTGCCACAGCCGGTAGCGCATGACCTGCAGATGAACCCGGAGAATAATTTTCTTTTTTTAACAGGGGCCAATATGGCAGGGAAAAGTACCTTGATCAAAGCACTGGGATCCGCGGTATTCCTGGCACATATCGGGATGGGAGTGCCGGCGGCAAAAATGCGGCTGACCTTATTCGATGGCTTGCTGAGTAATATCAATGTAGTGGATAATATCGCCCGGGGTGAAAGTTTCTTTTTCAATGAAGTACAGCGGATAAAAAACACCATTGAAAAAATAAATAATGGTAAGAAATGGCTGGTGCTGATCGACGAATTGTTTAAAGGCACCAATGTACAGGACGCTATGAAATGTTCGCTGGCTGTGATCAAGGGACTGATCAAAATAAAGAATTCGCTATTTATTCTTTCCACTCACTTATACGAGATCGGCGACGAACTGAAGAACTATTCCAATATCTCCTTCCGGTATTTTGAGACCAATGTAACCGATGATCAGCTTGAATTCAGCTACCAGCTCAAGGAAGGTATCAGCAACGACCGGATCGGCTATGTCATCCTGAAGAGGGAAAAAGTGGTGGAGATGCTGGAGAACTTATAGCCATTAGCTTTTAGCCTTTAGCTGTTAGCTATGGTCCTTTGATTCAATTAGCATAGGGCTAACAGCTTCTCCCAGATTTTAGTTTTTTCTTTTCAAACAAACAGGTAACTTTTCAAAAATTATCAGGTGAAATTATTTCTGTTCATTTTTGCTTTGATGGTGGCAATCACCGCTAATGCCCAACGCAAGTTCGACGTCCTGCATTATAAGTATGAGATCGAACTGAATGACAACAACGATACGATCCGTGGCAATGCACGTATCAGCTTTATTGTGACAGATAAGAACGGCATACGTAACGGAGAAGCGCTAACCTTTGACCTCAAGAGTACTGATAAACAAAGTAAAGGCGGGATGCTGGTTCGACAGGGTATGGATCAAACCCGTTCACAATACTCACGCATCAACAGGGCCGTTCATGAAAATAACAAAGTGATTCTGATGAACGGTGCAGACCTGAAACAGGGCGATACCAGTTGGGTGGTCATCAACTACTATGGCGTTCCCTCCGATGGTCTGATCATTTCAAAAAACCAATCTGGCAAAAGAACGTTCTTCGCCGACAACTGGCCCAACCGGGCGCATCACTGGATACCATGTGTGGATGATCCTGCGGATAAAGCCAGCGTCGAATTTATCGTCACTGCTCCTTCGCATTACCAGGTCATATCAAACGGTGTTCAAATAGAAGAAACAAATTTACCCGGCAATAAAAAACTTACGCATTATAAAGAGACTGTTCCCCTTCCCACCAAAGTGATGGTGATCGGTGCGGCTGATTTTGCTGTGAACAATATTGGCGATACCAATTGCATCCCGGTTTCCAGTTGGGTGTACGCGGAAGACAGGGACAATGGTTTTTACGACTATGCGATCGGGAAAGATATTCTCGGATTTTTTATCCATTATATCGGGCCCTATCCTTATAAAAAATTAGCGAATGTTCAATCCAAGACCCGTTTTGGTGGAATGGAAAATGCCGGTGCTATTTTTTATAACGAATCCACGGTCACGGGTCGCCGTGAAGAAGAGCGATTATTTGCCCATGAGATCGTACACCAGTGGTTTGGGAATATGGCCACGGAGAAAAGCTTTGCCCATCTCTGGCTCAGCGAGGGGTTTGCCACCTATCTCACGCATGTCTATCTCGAATCAAAATACGGAACAGATACCCTGAAAACAAGGATGAAGGAAGAACGGGATGAGATCATCGATTTTGTAAAAAGAACGAACCGTCCTGTTGTAGATTCCACTCCCAATTTCATGGAACTGCTGAATGCAAACAGTTACCAGAAAGGATCCTGGGTATTACACATGCTGCGCCGCGACCTCGGTGATTCTGTCTTTCATAAAGCCATTCGCACCTACTATGCAATATATGCCGGCAAAAATGCAGAAACCAGTGATCTCCGGAAAATATTCGAATTGGTATCAGGAAAAAAACTGGACCAGTTTTTTAAGCAATGGCTCTTTACTCCCGAAAACCTGCAATTGGATATCAGCTGGAAATATGACAACACAAAAAAAACCGTTGTCCTGACTGTAAAACAATTACAATCTGCTTTGTTTGAATTCCCCCTGGAACTGCTGATCCAGGAATCACCAGTCTCCATGCCCAAAAGAAATATTAAAAAGATCACCCAACGATCAGAAACAATAGAGTTTCCCGCCAGCACAAAACCTGCGAGGGTCGAAATAGACCCCATGGTGTCCCTTCTCTATGAAGGAAAATTAAAAGAGTTGAAATAAGCCTCGTTTTTTCCCCGCTATTTTTCCGAAAAAAACAATTTTTAGCGTTGATAGCCCCCATACCCGGCTGCTCCATTGGACTACTTTCATTGCATGCTGATCAAAACATTTGGGAGCGCTGTATACGGTGTGGAAGCTATCACTATTACCATCGAAGTGAACTGGCTGCACAATTCCGGTAAAGATATGATGATCGTGGGGTTGCCGGATAATGCCGTGAAGGAAAGTCTGCAACGAATCGAAAGCACTTTCAAAACAAATAATTTCGATGTTCCCCGCACCAAACTGGTGGTGAACCTGGCTCCTGCCGATATTAAAAAGATCGGGACAGCCTTTGATCTCCCGATCGCATTGGGCATACTCGGCGCATCCGGCCAGTTGCAAAATAAAGAGGCGTTGAGCAACTATGTTATTATGGGCGAACTGGCACTTGATGGCGGGATCCGTTCGATCAAAGGCGCACTGCCTATCGCCATACAGGCCCGGAAAGAAGGATTTAAAGGATTGATCGTTCCGTCGATGAATGCCAAAGAAGCAGGCATGGTGAGTAACCTCTCTGTCTATGGTGTGCAGCATATCAACGATGTGATCGGTTTTTTTGAAAAAGAAGAAAAAGGACTGGTGGCAACGATAGTCAATACCCGGGAAGAATTTCTTCATTCCCAATACGATTTCGAGATCGATTTTGCCGATGTAAAAGGACAGGAGAATATCAAAAGAGCATTGGAGATCGCGGCAGCCGGTGGACATAATGCCATCCTGATCGGTCCGCCCGGAGCCGGCAAAACGATGCTGGCAAAAAGACTACCAACGATCCTTCCTCCTCTTTCCTTGCAAGAAGCATTAGAAACAACCAAGATCCATTCGGTAGCCGGGAAGCTACCGGAGAATTCAACGCTGGTGTCAAGAAGACCGTTCCGTTCACCCCATCATACGATCAGCGATGTGGCATTGGTGGGTGGTGGCGGTATCCCCCAACCCGGAGAGATATCACTGGCACATAACGGGGTGCTCTTTCTCGACGAATTACCTGAATTCAAAAGAACCGTGCTGGAAGTGATGCGCCAGCCGATGGAAGAAAGAAAAGTGACCATCTCCCGGGCAAAAATCGCCGTTGATTTTCCCGCATCGTTCATGCTGATGGCTTCGATGAATCCCTGCCCCTGTGGCTTCTATAATCACCCCGACAGAGAATGTACCTGTCCGCCGGGAACTGTGCAGAAATATTTGAATAAGATATCGGGACCGTTACTGGACAGGATCGATCTGCATGTGGAAGTAACGCCTGTTGCTTTCAGT
>JANOHQ010000162.1:0-1937 GCA_031406595.1 Chitinophagaceae bacterium | reverse complement strand
AGCAGTTGGTTTTGGTTTACTCCCCCCGTTTCTACGGGGGGATTCTTTTTGGGGCCCCTATCCTCTACCTCCTTTCCTCCGTAAGAGGAAAGGAGCACTTAGAGAAGCAATGATCCAGATGACCATTAGTCACCGCCAATTTCGCTCGCAATGACAGCCTCCCGATCTACCTTCCCCTCCGGAAGAACGGAAGAAATCAATGAGTTAATGCTACCTTGATTCATTGTCTAACCACTTTCTTATTCCTTATTTCTTATTTGTTATTCCTTACAACCCTGCTTCCTCCTTGTATCAATCAAATACTGGATCTTCCACTCCCCGTTAAAACGCACCAGCTGGAAAGAATTGACACCGCAATGACTGAACTTCCCTTTGTAGTAAAAATTGTAAGGCGTCCAGGCGATGGCCAGTGGTCCGTCAATTTTCACCACATCGAAGGTGATCTGCTCGTCGGCATTGCCCGCGGTTTCTTTACTGATAAAATCAATGAACCCGGAAGGCGCTTCGTTCTTCACCACCAGCTGTCCTTCCTTATTGCGGCTGATGGTCTGCAGGACCATACTGTCGGCAAAACATTTTTTTAACAATCGCGGGTCCGCGGTCTTCATCGCAGTGAACATATTGTTGATAACTGCCTTTACGGAGTCCTCGGCGGATTGCGCCTTTACGGTTCTTCCACAAAGCATTACTGTTAAGACTATGAAAAAGTATTTCATACTGGTTGATTTTAAGATTTTATGGCAAATGAATTGAAAGATAACTGCGTTATGATCTTTTCACCCAAAAATAAAATCTACAGCTATGCAAACAGCAAGAATAGTACAAGCGGTTGCCCTGATGTTGATAGTGGCCGTGGCGGCAAGTTGCTCCGCCAGTAAGGAGTATACCAGCAAACTGTTTGCACCCCGGACCCCTGTTTTGAAAGATAGCCAGGCTTTAGCTCTGCGGTTCCTGGATCTCGATGCCGTAGAACCTGACCAGGCAAACTGGGTGACCACCGATTTCATCATGGGGAGAGATACGCTGAGCCAAACTGTGGCGCTGGATAAACTAGCACAAGTGTTCCCCTCTGCACCGGTTTCGACTGAGGCCACTTTAAAAAGCGAAATGGCGAAAACCATACCTGTTGCTACGGAAACAAAACCGGTTGAAGTGGAAAAGACCGCGATTTCGAAAAAAAATGCCAAAGCTAAGACCGGAACAAAGATCGAGCAACCTAAAACACTCCCTGTACCGTCAGAGACAAAATCTGAGGAAGTGGAGAGTGCACCGCCTGTGGCCCGGAATCTCAACAACGACGACGTAAGATCCAAACGCAGCAGGGACAAATAATTCAACGACATCATCTCTTTTTCTTAACCATAAAAACTACACTATGAATCGAATGCCACTCTTAACGGCCGCTTTGGCCATTACGATCACCGCAGCTTTCACGAGTTGCAAGCCAAGCAAGGTTTGGGCTACCAAGGACAAAGACGACAAACAGGATGAAAGATATGATCGCGACGACCGCGATGACCGTTACGGAAGGGATGACAGGATCGAACGATATGAGCCAGCTCCCCCACCCCCGCCTCGCTATTCTTCCACTCGTTTAGTGATCAGCCCTACACCGGGATTTGTGATGAACCGCTATCCCGACGGAAGATATTATCACCGCAGCCCGCAAGGCTTGCTTTACTGGAAAGGTTCTGATGACCGTTTTTTCCTTGACAGGAATTATCTCCGGAAAGTAAGTTTCTCACAGCGGGAGTATGAAGAATGGAGACGGATAAGCAGAACGAGATAAAAGTTAATAGATAAAAACTAAAAGTTCTTTCTAACGTAAAAGTCTTCCTGTTTCCCAGGAAGACTTTTACATTTAAGGCACTTTTATCCCTGACTACCGGCAGGCAGGTGTTAATTTTTATCTTTTATCTAAATACTTCAGATCTATT
>JANOHQ010000154.1:0-3156 GCA_031406595.1 Chitinophagaceae bacterium | reverse complement strand
CGGTTGCTGAATATATTTCAAAGCAAATGCCAGTGTGCCAAAATTGGTTAAAGGAAATGTTAAGCAGAAAAGGTGGAAAGCTCCCTGTTTGTTTCCTTTTCATGAAATGCTTTCCTGCGCTGTATTTACGCCAATGTTATTAATCGTTAATGGCTGTGAGGGAAACGTTAAGAGATGAATGGTTCAATTGATCAGTATCGATATCTCCAGTCCGGGCTCCGTAAGCCAGTGCTGGCTGGCTCTCCTTATTTGACTTTTTCTTTGATCCAGTTTTGCAGTTCTCCCTTGTTGAACAGTTCAACAAGTTTGTCCACCCCGGCATCTTTTACAACACCCGATCCTTTCTTATAAGCATTGATAAGGCTTTTGTATCCTTCATAGTAACCTGCATGCTGATCTTTGTTGTAGCTATTCTCTAAAGCAAATCTCGCCCATCCTCCCAAAAAAATAAAAAGAAACCCGTTGTTCTTTTCACAATAACCCACTACGAGGTCAGCATTCAGATCAATCCGGATAGAAGAGGTGCCAGTAAGCCACTTCATCAAAAAGCTATTCGCCTTTGTGCGTTTTTTCTCATCCTTATCCAATGGAGCATTCTCCAGCCAATTTGCACAGGCGATAATATCTTTTTCATATGCTGCATAGTCTTCTTCTATCCTGGCTTCCCAATTTTTTGGCAGTTCGAATTCCTGGGCTTTTACAGCAGTACCGGTAAGGACGGACAATGCCACCAAACAAGAAAGGAGAACTTTTTTCATGTTGATCGATTTGGCAGAAGGTTAAAGATAGAAAGTTCCGGGATACCTGGCCATACATCCCAGGGTGTCATCTTAGTTTTTTTTCCTGAAAACCGGGTAACCTTCGTTGCTATAAAACATATTTACTTTTAATACACTATCGGTTAACAATACTATAGGGAAAATATCATCAGGGCGACCGGTATTTTTCAATACCAGTGATTTTTTGTCTGCAGAGAGCTCGTAAGGCTGATTGCCCATTTTTTCTTCACGCCCATTTTTTACCTGGGTGACCTTGAAATCATTGCCGCTAAATTCAAGCGTCAAACCTGCCTGTTGCTGGTCCAGCACCCGCAACAGGGAATCCTGCAACGAATTGGTCTCTACACCGGGATAGAGTTCATTTCTTTCAAACACCCATTGGCCGGAGAGCGGTGATCTTTTACCAGGTTGGCAAGACGCGATGATCAATAAAAGGAATACAGCGTATTTCATTTTAAACCAGTTGAAGTTCAAACATAACTAAAATCCGGCACTGTTCTGCCGGGAGAGTATCACCTGTTGGGGTGAATTTGAGTAGTGTTTTTAATGAAAATGTGCCGGTCATCCAGTTTCCGCTTTCACGCCAGGGTTTTCACCTGTATGGTACCAGAGATGGATAGCAGCGGGTGCGGGATCAATGATCGTTGTTAATTTCAATGGCAATGTGAGTGGGCTCTCATCCACCTGCAAGGACAGCGTGGAATAAATAGTAACGGTAGTAAGAATGCTGAGCTCGTTGCCATTCATCCCGGCAGGAACCCGGACCGTGGTCCGCGGGAAATCATAAACTCCTTTCGAATGGTTGAATGCGATAGTATTTGCCAGTACTGTTTCCCTGCTTAGTTCAAAAACAGGTGCCAGCGGATACACGGAATTGTCTGTGTCCTCCGTTCCCAATTTATAACTCATCCGTTTACCAGCGTTGATCAATGCTGCTTCGAGGTTTATCTTTTCGGGAATGAGGATTGTGCCGGTCTGCAATTGCGGCACCATGTTCATGAATATGGCTACCTGCGGTTCTTTTACCAGGCCAAGATTCATGGTCTCGCTCAGGAAGATATCGGTTTGTTCGCTGGGGTTGATCGTCCATTTGCTGGCATCCGCTTTTTCGATCCGTCTTATATAGGCGCCCAGGTCCAGGTCATTGATCAGTTTTTGGAGGCAGGTATGACTGCGTTCATTCACTTCCAGTAAACTGAATTGCACCTGTGCGGGGCTGAACCTTGCCATTAGGGGTAGAACAAGACTGGCAAATGGTCCCGTTCCCGCATACAAAATATGTACAGGTCGATCTGGAATTTTTTTCAATGCATCATTCAGGGCGTTATGGGCCCCATCCATAAATTTTTTAGTCCGCACCAGGTCTTTGATGCACATAGCAGCCCAGGTAAGACCGATGGCTTTCCCGCTGTTGAGCATTAGCTGTTCCCTGTTACTGGCTTCACCAGGATCAATGGATGTAATGCCTGTTAAGAATTGGTAGAGTTCATCACAAGCAGGGAAAAGTTCTCCATATCCATCGGCAGGCACATCGAGGATCCGGTTGGTGAGAGAATGAAGATTGGAGAGAGGGGTCATTGACAAGAAAGATAATCAATATTGGGAATCTGTCTCCTGTCAGGGATGTAAACTGCGGCATGACAATTCTATTTTTATCTTTTCCTCCGGAGGTATTGGTATAAAACCGTTGAAACGGTTGGTCTTGTCAATGTATCTAATAGACCCACGGTTTTAACCGTGGGCTATGTTAAAACCATGGCTTTTGATCACAGCGTCTTGTCATCTTAGTCCGGGGTTTAAACCCCGGGCCAACCAGGTCAAGATTCCCCGGTCCCCGGAATGACAAAGGACTTAGAAACCCGCCAAACAATCAGATTCCTCCTGCCCCGGAATGACGGCTTAAAAGCCGTACCTTCGCCCCCTCGAAAAAACAAAAAAGTATTCCCCCTTTTAGGGGATAGGGTTACATGAAGAACATCCGCAATTTTTGCATTATCGCACATATCGACCACGGTAAATCGACCCTGGCTGACCGCTTATTACAGTCAACCGGCACTATCAGCGACCGCGATATGATGGACCAGGTTCTCGATGATATGGACCTGGAAAGAGAGAAGGGTATCACGATCAAAAGTCATGCGATCCAGATCAATTATAAACATACTGATGGACAGGAATATATCCTGAACCTGATCGATACACCCGGGCATGTTGACTTCAGTTATGAAGTGAGCCGGGCATTGGCTGCCTGCGAGGGGTGCCTCTTATTGGTAGATGCTACCCAGGGTATCCAGGCTCAGACTATCAGCAATTTATACCTTGCAATTGACAATGATCTTGAGATCATTCCCGTGATCAATAAGATCGATATGGACGG
>JANOHQ010000151.1:0-26294 GCA_031406595.1 Chitinophagaceae bacterium | reverse complement strand
TGCGTCGCACTCTTCAGGGTTCTGCTCTATACTCAGCTTTTTGTTTCGCGGAGGCGCAGAGAGCGAAGCACGCAAAGAAGATACATTTCTCGCAACGACCGCAAAGAGCTAAGTTCGCAACGTCTACGTTTAACGGTTCATTGGATCACAGCTACCCAACTTTCTAATTCCTTTTTTCTCATTTCTTATTCCTTATTTTTGCCATCCTATCTTCGTACCCAATTCATTACCATGCCCTGTAAATTCCGGTTACCCCTGCTTTCGTTACTAACAGTTTTATGCTTAACCGGCTGCATCACACCAGCTAAACTCGACTCGCATGTATCCAAACAATTCAATAATACATTACCCAAATCCGATAAGCAAAAAAATCCGGACATTACGGTAATTAACTCCATTCCGTCGCATCCTTCCGAGGTTTCGCATACAGAGATGAAGTCTAAAATGCTGCCTTTGCTTATATATTGGACTTACGAGCGGCAAAATACCTGTACGTTGAACCCACAGATTGGCGTCAACTATTTCCGGAAAGTGATCAACCAGCAATCAGGGAAGCTGGGGCCCAAATTAAATGGTCGTCAACTTGAATTGAAGGTGGAACAAATACCCGGCGGATTTGCGATAATCGGGAAAGAGGCATTCATTCTTTTCCTTATTCACTGGGTAAAAGTATATGTGCAGCCTGATTCAAAAGACCTCGTCGTTTCTTATCGTTTGCTGAATGCCGGGAATGAAGAAAAAACCGGGAAAATAACGGTACCGAATAGAGCCAGGAACCAGGGGTTACGCTATTTTCAATCGTGGAAATCGGCCGCAACGGAATTTTTAGGGCAATACAATACAGACATGACAGAGATGGGTCGCAGCTTCGTCAATGATCTTATTGCAGAGCTTTGATCTCTTCCAACTCAACACCCCCCGTTGTGCTAAGTTTGTAACTTAGCACTGCTCATTATTCACGTTTTCTTAAACTCCTTCAACTTATCGTTGATATATAACAACATCCCTTGCTGGTCCGTATTCCTGCAAAAATCATACGAAGGCCGGTACCGGTGCATAAACAGGTTCAACGAATCTCCTTTCAATCCTGTCAGGCGTTCCACCCACTCCACGGGAAAAGATTGATCTATATAATAGTCTTTTTCCTGTTGCAGCAGCCGCTTTTTAAGCGCTCTCTTTTGCTTTGCTTCTTTGGAAAAAGCACGGCTCGGACTAAAGCTGATCCCGAACCCGTTCGCAGGCCGGGTGACAACTGGATTCTTTTTTAAAACATTAACGTAAAAATTATGCCGGTCGATCGAGTCCTGCCGGTAACTGGTTGACACTTCCACGCCTTCAAGAAGTACTGACTTCCGGGCCAGTGTGATATCATGCGGTGTAAGCAACATGTGAAGCATTACGGTAACCGTATCCGGTATAAAGCCTGTAGCTGAAAATACCAGTATATCACCTTCCTCTGCAAAAATATGATAACGGCCCTCCCAGTCCGAGTAAGACGATATCACCCGGTTCTTATTGCGGACGGTGACACCCGCGATCAGTGAATCATTTGCTTCGTAAACCCTGCCACTTACTTTCACTTGCGCAATGATCGCAGGTAAAAAAAATAAGAGCATGACAAGAGTAAGCAAGCAGCACTTAGGCATGATTAAAAATAAGCGTCTTGTTAGCTTGCTAATACTGATCGTGCTTCAATCTTTTGTTAAAGCTGTATCGTGGGTTTTTGGCAAAGCCATCCTTTCGGGATAACTCAGCACCAGCACCTGCTAAAGGACTCCTCTTCCACAAGTCCCCGCAATCCTGTGGGACAGGCATGATGACTGTTATGCGATGATCAATTCGCTTTCATATAACTCACTTTGATCTTCTTCAACCTGAACTCGCCGTAATGATAACAGGTATAGATCCCTTCGTGGTCGCCGGGACGATAACCGGGGCCAATACTTAAGGTCATGTCCGTACCGGGAACCACGTTCCCTTCGATCACAAAAGGAGTTTCGTCATTGTATTCAAAATCCTTCACATCTTCTGTGATGTTGATGACCGGGGTCAGTTCTTTCACTCTTCTCCATTTGTCTTCGGGATACATACCGGGCATATACAATTCAGGCAATGCAAGGAACTGCGCGGAAACAAAATTGACACACTGTACCAGCAGACCGACCCGGAAACTGGCCTCTTTGGTATCCCACCCGGTTAAATGAAAACTATATTCGAATTCCACTCTCGCTGCAACAATATCTGGATTAGCTGGTACACGGATCGTTTGCTTGAAACCGACAGAAGCGCCGCCCAGTGAACCCCAGAAGTTGTCATCGTAATAATAGGTATAAGCCATTTTACCAATGCTGGTATCGGTCCCTCCATCGTGAAAACTGGGCCGCTGATCCCATTCACGACCCAGCCAATGATCACTATACGGAGCAATAAAGCCAAAGCCGGGGTTCTCAACCAATTTCAACTTGTCCTTTATATTATACACCTGAAGTTTGACCCCTGCCATTACAGCGGAAGGGCCGGTAGATACTTTATTTGAATTGGACACATTTGTCAACATCGTTTTGTTGCGGGCGAACAACGACTTTACAGCCGATGCATTGGTATTTTTACCCTTTGCTGTTTTTCGTAACTGATCCAGTTCTTTCTGGAATCGATTATATCCAGTGTCCTTCTTCAGTGTCGCCTGTATCGTTTTCTGATCAAAGATTTTTTGCGCTTTTAACACGGGTTGAAACACCAAAGCCAGCAGGTATAAAAGAAATATCTTTTTCATACTATAATTTTTCTTAGACAAGTTAGGATCTTTCCAACGTATCCATCCTAATTAATTCAGGGAAATTATATGCTTCACTCCCAGGCTTTCTCAACACTTATTTTTTATTTGAACCATTCCTGTTCAGCGATCAGGCGGGCATATTTTTTTTTGCAGAAAATATTATTAATCACCCGCCTTCAGGTAATGAACGACGATCTTTTTCAACGTAAACTCTCCGAAATGATAAGCCCCATCCCCACCCGTCTTTGTCTCATCGTAAGCAATGCCAATGGAAAACCCGATATTGTTGTCGCCGGGTGTAACATACCCTTCGATGGTAAATACCGTGTCTTTACTGAAACTGAAATCATCGACATAGTCAGTGGTTTTTTTGTGGAACAATGTCGCCACAGATTTCATGTTTTTATCATAACGGATCGACCCTTTCATGTGGTTATCAGGCAAGCTGTTGTAGGCCGTACTCTGGAACGTATTGGGATTTGCCTGGAAGACAAGGCGTGCAGTGGTCTCGCCACCTTCGCTGTCCCATCCACCCATCTCGAAAGAATAATGAAATTCCAGTCTCATCCCGACAATCTCCCGTGCATCCGGAACTTTGCGAAAATTAAGAGCCACGAATGCTGAAGGCCCTATTTCGAAGCTGCCATTAGTAGTAGAGAAATTGGGCGAATTCCATACCAGTTTACCCGGTTGTTCGATCACCTCCCACTCTATCGCATAATAATAAGCCCTCATGTTAAAGGGCCCATCATCCGTAAAATTGCTTGTATAAAGCTGTTGTACATTAGCCAGCCCCGCCAATGGTTTATCCTTCATTGCTATGTACTTATTGCCATTCCCGCTGGAGGCACCGGTAATATTGTATCTTTTTTTCAACCCTTGTAACATTACCCTATTGTTTTCAAAAAACGTTTTTACCGCAGCAAAATTTGTTTTTCTGCCACTGGCTGTTTTCATGATATCCCGCAGCTTTGCCTGGAAGGCTTTATAACTTGTATCCTTGTAAATAGCAGGTTGCTGAGTTATCGCTTTTGATTTAGTAAGCTTTACCTGCGCCTGCAACCTACAGGGTGCTAACCCGGCTAGCAGGAAAAGAAGAATTAAGCTTCTCATATAATAGATATTTTAGTGATTGTATTACTCGCTTCCTTTAGAATACTGTAGCTTTATTTGCTTCAACTCGAACTCGCCGTAATGATAAGCGCCGAAATCACCGGTATGATTACCCTCAGCTTCATACCCGAAGGCTACTCTAAGGATGATCTTCCGGCCCGGTGTTACATTCCCGCCAAACCCGAAAGATGCATTCTGCGATTCATGTGTGTACTGGCCCGTTACGTCAAACTGCTTTGTAAAAAATGTCTTAAACACTTTGAAACGCTGACCCGAGGCGGCCACGATCGGGATATCCGACTCCGGTTTATTCTGGTAGGTTACGCTATTGAGTCCGTCGACCCAGTATGCCAGTATTGGGGCAATCGAAGCACCTTCGGTATCCCATCCCGTTGTGAAATAAGAATACTGTATATTCATGAAAACAGATAAAATTTGGGGGTCATCGGGCACATCGATTTCCGCGACCGCATAAAAAGCCGCGGCACCCAACTGGGTTTGCTGATCACCGGGAGCAATTGTCCAGGTGATTTTCTCACCCTCCCTGCCAATATCCCATGCCCCGCCCCCGGCATCATAGACATCACCTGTTTGAAAAGGACCCGATACACTGCGTTTAAGAATTGTAGCTAGATTGGTATTCGTTGCCACTTGTGCAACAGGCCTGTCTTCATTAACAAGGTATTGATTATTTTTATGCAGCACTATTCCCATTCCTGAGACGTTGTGTCTCTTTTTCAAACCCGTTAGCATGGGCTTATTGGCAGTAAACAGTTTTTGAACAGCAGCATAATTCGTATTCCGGCCCTTCGCTGTTTTCATGATCGCTGCGAGCTTATGCTGGAATCGCTTATAAGCAGTATCATTTTTTAGCAAAGTCAATTTAGCCTGGCGCTCTTCCTTGCTTATCATTGGCTGAGCTTTTAATGAACAGGTTGCAAACAGGAATGCGAAAAAAAAGGGGGAGAATATTTTTTTCATGCGATGATTTTTCTACCGGCAAGGTATACCCTCTCCAACATATAGACACTAATCAAATCGGGTGAATTTTTATACCTCGTATCTACCTCTTCACAAACTTCTCCACCCAATCGTTGTGCTCTTGTAGCTCTGCACCTGCTTTGCTATAACGGATCACATACATCCCGGCAGTCATACCCGGTAGCGTAATAAAATTGGAGCCATTGGATAGTTTTCCTTGCATAAGTACTGCACCTCTTAAATCGAAGACGGTATAACTGTAGACCCCGGGACTGGATATTTGAATATCATTGCTGCTGATAAGATTGCTGATCAATCTTGGTCTTGGGTCATCGGCTGTATTGCGCAACGCTGCAATATTGGAATAATATTCCCGCCCATTATCAAATGTTACCTTCAACCGGTATTGCACGGTGCCACTGGTAGTTGGCCGGTTGGTATATGAACGGCCCGTAGCAGGAATAGCTGAAAGCGAATTGAAAGTACTACCGGTATAAAGTACTTCCAGTAATTGTTCGGCAACCTGTTCATCTGCGTCAATGATCCAGTTGAGCCTGTGTTCATGGCCATTCACGTTTCCCTGCAGTTCCAATTTTCTTAAAGGAAGAACGCCATCTATAAAATTGCCCAACAAAGAATACGAACCGAGACTTGCATAATCAGATGCATTGACATTTCCTGTTCCTTCCACTTTGAGATAATAGATTCCGGGATTCAGCATAGTGTCGATACCCGAATTAAGCAAGACACCGGGGTTGACTACTTTCAACAGCGTTTGGGAACTATTGTACAAGGAAACCTGCATATCCAGGTTTGAGCCTGCATTAGCTGTCCCCACATTAAATGGTGCTGCATTCAACTGGAATCTTCCGGGGATCACCGTGGTGAATTTGAAGATATCCTGGTCGGTGCTTCGTTCTACTACTCCATTTACCTGGAACCCATTGCTGATAAAGGCAGTATTCGTGGCTCCTGTAAAATCACCGGCATGATCATCTCCCCGGTAAGAGAAACCGTTGATGGCAGAAGTAAGGATATCCAGGTCGCTTTGGTAATTGGTACACCCAAAAGGATTAGGGCCATCGTACCAGAGTGTCAGGTTTTGATAGTAGCCCACCCCCATGATAGGGGCCCAGCCAATCTCGCCGATACCATGGCCAAAATTATACTCAGATGTTTTAATGCAACTGTCGTTATAGACGGACTGGTGATATAAACCGAGGGTATGTCCCGCTTCATGCGCGGCAGCTTCTGAAATATTCTTTGTGTTGTAGTTCAATGGCTCCGAAAAAACAAAACAGGGTGTATCGTCACCCCATGTAAATGAACTGACAAATGATACGCCCCCCGCTTGCCCCCACCAGGCTGTAACGGTAACGATCACCCGCATCCGCATAGCAATCGGCGCCGCCAGGTACCTGGTTGAGTCTGTAGTGATATTAATATTGAAAGGGCGGTAATCTTCCGCTACCCGGTTGTATACTTCGGTGATCTGCTCCGTATTCAACCCGGCACCTGCGCACTGGATCGGGCCTGCCGCATTCCAACTGGTGCCCGTGACGCTGTGTCCGTCAAAGTCAAGGAACACCACCGCCACGGCGGAAGGATAACTATTAAACAATGGCACTTGTGCTGTTGCAATAGTACTTGCGAAGAAGCACAGTTGCATACAAGTTTGTAGGATAGTTTTCATGACGGATAATTTTTCGGATGGGTTTAAAAATACGGATCGTAAAACGGGCCTTTCGGATGCTCCGGGTCCTGGAGCATTATTCATTTACGAGATCATAGAAATTTTTCTTTACCAGCACATAGTTGCCATTGATGGACTGCAGTTGATACAGGTCGCCATGCCCGAAGCTTACTATCCTGCCCTGGTAGCTGATAAGGCCACTGGCAGCGGTAACTTTAGAAATAGTAAAACTGGCTCCGGGATAATTGAGGGAACGGATGATCACTGTCCTGATCCGCCCATCATACTTGTTGGCAACACCACTGATCTCTCCTTCAAAACGGAAAAGCGAACTGTCTGACAAGTTGATATCGACATGCTGGCCGGTCGGCTGGTCAAACAGGCTGTTGAGGCTGATCATGCTAACCCGAACCTGCGACGGGAGTGCCTGGAAAAGTTTGGGTTTATTGTAGTCAGGTTCATTTACCGGAACCAGTTGACTAAAAGATTGGAGACAGGCAAGAACAAACCCTGTCATAAATGAAGTCTTTTTCATTTAAGGACATTTTAAAGGTATTATTCGTGCTCTGCGGATATTGAATAAGCAAAAATCTTACCAAAGCGTGAAGTACATAAAGGTCAGTTTCTTTATTGGTCTTAATGTTACACAACCAGAAGGAAATGTTGTATAATTTACATGTTCAACAGGTGCGGCGGCTGTGATCGTCAATGCAGCAAGCAGTTATCACACTTGTTTCAGGAGTTTATAGTTATGATTGGAGGATGATCGGAGAAGAACTACCATTGCGATCTTATATCATTGGGATCGCTGCGAGAAATAAAAAACTGGATAGATCCGATAGTCCTGAGCATAGTCGTAGGATCGGGTGCCACAGTTTCTAACCCTCTATTTTATACGCTTTCTCCGTCGGCCTTACAGTCCACCCCTTTTTCTCCGAGTACACTGCAATAAAACAGGCTCCATAATATAATATAAAGGAAGAGTAAAATACGAACAGTAATACCAGCACAATAGAACCGGATGGTCCATACAGGCTGCCGATATTACTATCAACGAGCAATACCCGTAATATCATTTTACCCAGGGCAAATAAAATGGCGGTCAATAATCCTCCCACGATGGAGGCTTTCCAGCAGGGCCGCCCGTCTGCAAGAAAACGAAACAGCAGGATAAACCAGGCCGCTACAATGACCAGGTTTGTCAATTGTGCCAGGAAGGTTTTGAAATATAGTCCGCTGCCGCGAAAGATAGCATCGGCCGAATCACCGGCGGCAGCTTCCAGGCTTTCAAACAGGAGGCCTGCAAAAAAAAGTATGCCTACCAGCAGGATCACCGCAAAGGATCTGAAGCGGGTGCTCAATACAAAAAGCAACCCGGGGCGTTCTTTTACCCCGATCTGCCAGAGCTGGTTCAGCGAATTTTTAATAACAGAAAAAAGAGTGGTGGCCACAAAAAAAAGAAAGACACATCCAATGATGATCACATACCAGCTGTCTCCAAATCCCCGGATACTCCGGATCACCTGTCTCACCTGGTCAGCCCCCTCCTGCCCCAATACATTGGAAATATTATCAAGCAATCCCCTGCCCATATTCCCCCGCCCGATAAAAAATCCAAATAACTGTGCAAGTATGAAAACGATCGGGGGTAATGCGAATGTGGTAAAAAATGCCGTGGCTCCTGCCAACCTCAGGGGGTCATTCTTCGCAAACAATTTCAGGGAAGGCCGAAGGCTTTGAACCAGTAGAATGAATTCATTTCGTTTGGATTGGCCCGGCATAATTGATTTAAAGATAATCAATCCGGAACCGTTGAGTTTCCAGCGCAAAAAATCGTTAGTGGGTCAGTTTGAAAATCAATTTGTCCCGTAGGGACATTTTATGGGTAGTTAATGTATTTGAGACGTTTGATATCGTTCCATAGGAACGATTTGTGAAACAGGCGAATAATATTTGATCGCACAATATGTCCCTACGGGACATCCTATACAACCCCTGGATCATTCTACCCAAAAAGCGTCCCGAGGGGACGCAAGGATTTCAAACTGACCCACCACCAAAAATTCGGTAGTGTGTATTGAACCACATATCCCGAAGCTTCGGGAACAATAGGAACATAGGCAAACACATAGGCCCCTATGTGAAATCTATGTGCCCCTGCCTGCCGGTAGGCAGGGTTCAAAACAATTTCGACTGACACTACCTGCGTGCAACCAGTACTTCAAATTACCACTAACGGGGTATTGTCACCATTTAGCAACGAGTTAGTTTTGCTCCATTAAACCTTAAACCTTCTTTTATGAAACATCATTTTTGGATGCTGGCAGCATTTGCCAGTTGCTGTATTCACAGTTCTCATGCACAGGTCACCAATATCCGGCATTCGGATAAAATAGAGGCCCAAAAAAATATCACCGGGTTAAAAAGAACCAATTTCAACTTCGACAAAGTATTGCGTGTTACCGGCGCCCCGGAAAATGTAAGCGTATTTATCGAACCCAAACAAGGAGATGCGGTTGCTTACCTGCTGGAGCCCGGCTTTACCTTTTACGAACCGCAAAAAGGACAATTATCGGTCTATGGTTGTGTCAGCAATAGTGGCACTGCCCAGGTGGATCTCGATAAAGTAACCATCGAGTATGATAAAGGCAATCAAACGATCACGAAGAACATTACCCTGGCAGCCGATCAATTAAAAGTAGATCCGGGTTATACCTGGTGCTGGCAGAATGGCCGCGACTACCATGTACCCGGCGACGTGATCTTCCTGGAATCTCCCATGCCCACCGAAGCCACATTCAAATTCTATTTTAAGAATTATGCAACACCGGTCACGATCACAAAGAAATTGCAACCTTATAATACAGGGCTTGCACTTCCTTTTAAAAAAGCCGACCTGAAAGAAAATGAATACTGGAGCAGTTATGCCATGCACGGTGGCGGCGACCAGGTCTTCGCTTACGATATGGGTGTGAGTGGATATAAAGACGGCTGGTCAGACCTGCTACCCGGTAAAGACGGAACCAAAAACGACCATTTCCGGATCTGGGGAAAACCGATCTATGCAATGGCAGATGGTTATGTGTTGTCATTCCTGAATGAATGTCCCAATAATGTGGGCCCCATGCCCGGGGGCCTGACACAGGCGCAAGCAGACCAGTTCATGGCAGATCTGAAAACAAATCATTGGGGGGCTTATGAAAACCAGGGAGGCGGTGGTGGTAATCACCTGAACATCCGGCATGGTGGATTGGTTGCCTTGTATGCACACATGCAAAAAGGAAGCATCCCCGCTAAATTCCTATCCAAGAATGCCGAGGTGAAAAAAGGAGATTTCCTCGGCCTGGCAGGCAATGCAGGAAATTCAACTGCCCCGCATTTGCACACGCATGTAAAAAGCTATAAAGATGATAACACCACCGGTGGTGAATGGTTTCGCCCGATGGTCTTTAATAATGGTTATGTGATCGGGAGAGAGAAATATGCTTCTCCATTTTCTAATGTGGCATGGTCGGCTATGAACAAAGAAGGCATTACCGGTTTGCAAAGCAAGTCTTCCTTTATATATCCCGGCGATCATCCTTACTGTGCTTATCCCACCAACTGGGGTGAAGTATGCAGGTTTGGAGTCTCCAATGATGATTTTCAAAAGGAGTTTGATAAGATCTGGACCTGCGGCTATTACCCGATCTGGGTGGATGGTTATGATGTAAATGGTAAAACGTATTTCAATGTTGTTGTGCGGCCTTCCAATGGTGTGCAGTGGGTGGCCCGTCATAATATGGACGGGAATGGTTACCAAACCGAATACAACAAATTTGACCAGGAAGGTTATCGCCTGATCTTCGTGGATTCGTATAAAAAAAATGGCGCTGTCAATTACTCTGCTGTATGGGTAAAAGATGGCAAGCCACAGCCACTCGCCTATCATGGCAGGACGCTGGCCTGGCATGAAGCTAATTTCAAAGCCAATTCTGATAAAGGTTTTGTACCGGTGAATGTGGCCGTGCTGTCCATAGGTGGCGAGAACTATGTAACGGCAATATGGGAGAAGAAAAATACGGGTGGGTTCTATGCACGCCCGGCCATGACATTGCAGCAATACAATACTTACTTCCAGGATTACAGCGGGCAGCAAAAATTCAAACTGGTGTACCTGAATGCCTATACAAAGAATGGGGTGCCGATGCTGAGCGGTATCTGGTATAAAAATGTAGCAGACTACAATACCTGGTGGGCCAAACATCATTTGAATGGTGGCCAATTCCAAACCGAGTATACCACGCAATTAGGAAATGGTTTGCTGACCCGTGCGGTAACCGGTTACGAAGATGGAGGAGCCGCACATTTCGAGGGTATCTGGTCGAAATAAAAGAACTAGGACGGTGGACGGTTGGGGAGGGGCGAAACTGGTTTTAATCAGACCAGCGGAGCCCCACCAGCCGTATTTTTTTGGAACTGCGTGAATACTATACCCGTTGAATGATCAATTGATCAATGAAAGATCGTTGCCCGGCATACCGGCATCGCTTCGGGAGTAAAGAGCAATTGATCACAGTCGCTTCAGCTCCATCACATGAATAGGGTATTGTCCAGTTTCCCGGAATAGGTAATTTATATGCTAAACTTATGGCTATGAAACAGCATTTATGCCTGTTCTTCCTTGCATCCCTTATTTCCATCTCTTCTTTCTCACAAGTTCAGAAAATATGGGGTGACCCGCATCTGGTGGAAAAATTCAACGCCGAAGCGATCAAAGATCCTTTGTATATCAAGCTCAAAGCCGACCTGGCAGTTATCTCAAAAAACGCCAAAGGCAGAAATACCAATGCAGCAGCTGCCCGTGCCTTATTGGCCCGCAACAGTGAATTATTAAAAAGCCTTTATAAAAAAACAAACATCGAAGCACCCAAACCGATGAATGCATACCGGCAGAAAAAAGTATTAGCAGGGAGACCCGGGTTACAAAGTATGCTGCTCAGCAAAGCAATATTTATGGGCGAAAAATTGAATAAAACGAAAACCCCTCCTTATGATAAAGAATGGCATGGAGGCGACTATGGTTATATGAGTATTCTTCCCGATACCAGTAGTTCTGTTTTTTCGGCAGGCAAAACGGTGATGAGCTTCGGAACGGCGCCAAACCCTTTGGCCATACGACTTGGGAACTATATCCAGGGCTATAAACAAAATTTTACCGTACCCACCAATCCGGCGATCATCGCAGCAGAGATCAAGTTGGAATACTCCTTTATTTATGATGGCTGGGATAGTTATGGAGCTCGCCTCGGTATGGACCTTCTATTGGAGGTAAAGAACATCAGCGGAACTGACTATATCAATCTTCCGGATTACACATTAACGAATACCAATACTCCGAGCTATAATGTGAAGCATAAACATATTGCCACGCTCTACCCTTCTGATACGATCGACACCGATTTTGGAGAATTCCATGCGGCGGTTGACACATCCTTTACGATCAGTGGTTATGTAACACCCGGGTCGGTCATTGAATTGATCTTAGGAGCCGGGTTTGATAAAAATACGGTCAGGGGGCTCAACGGGAGTTATCACTTCGCAGAATTTATCCTTAAAAAAATAACCATCCACTACTACAAGACGGCCAATTAAGCCGTCTTTTTGAATTTGCAAAAAAGCAGTACGGGATTTGAACGGCAGTATCATTATGCAGAATTCTTTGAAAAAAATACTGTTATGTATTTCAAGTCCGCCCATTAAACTATCCTGTCACAAAAACATAAAGACACGAAATAGCGCAAAATTCCCGTCCTGGGAACACGCATAGTTCCGCTAAGCTTGCAACTCCGCGGAAACCTTTTCATTTTTAATAATAAAATAATCTTTATCTTTTACCTGCAACTGCAGTTACCACTAACTTGCGGCTCTACTAACCACCTAAAACCGAACCACCATGCAACGGATCATCATCCCTGTTGATTTTTCGGAAACCTCTATGAATGCCGCCCGGTTTAGCGCTTCCATGCTCTCGGGCATACCGGATACACTGGTCATCCTGTATCACAACTATACGAATGACAACGATTACGATATCCACAAAACTTATATCGAGGCGCTGCAACAGGAACTACTCGACAAAGGTGATAATGCTGTCGAGTACGAACTCGAAAAAGGGGGTGACCTGATCGACAACCTCGACAGGCTGGCCCATACCCGCCGCGCCACGATGATCGCTATGGGAATTACCGGTCGCTCCGGGCTGCAGCGAAAATTTATCGGTAGCAATACATTGAGAACAGTAGACCGCAGTATTTACCCCGTTATGATCATTCCTCCCGATGCCAATTTCAGCAGCATAAAAAATGTTGCGTTTGCTTCCGACCTGGTCGACGTAGAGAACTCCACTCCTTCTGTGCTGATCAATGCGGTACTGCAACTATTCAAACCCAAACTGCATGTGGTGAATGTCAATCCCGAACACTATATCTCGGTATCAGACGAAGCCCGGCAGCAGGAAGAAAAGCTGGCAGAGATGTTCGCCCCTTACGAAAAACAATTTCATTACCTGACCATGAATGATTTCCAGGATGCACTCAGTACGTTCCTGACCGATCACGATATCGATATGCTGATCACCATCCCGCGCCATCACAGCGGGCAGTCCAGTATATGGGAAAATTCTAATACGAGGAGACTGGCCTATCACAGCCATATCCCGATATTGACAGCACACCAATAGATTTCTCGCAGTTTTCGAAACAGTACTATAGTAGATATACGAACTCCGGTCATTTTTCCCGGGTATTTTTGGGTGATTTTCCAAGAAAAAGGCTATTTTGTTTCTACCAATATCGCGAGGTCACACCAAATGAAATACCAATGGAGATAAGCCAACCATTCAGCCCGCAGCGTCTGCAAAAAAATTTCTTCCCCCGGGTCAGGCGATATGCAGTTTTGGTAATGGAGAAATCCTTCTCCCTTCTTCATTATATCAAAACGCTGGGTCGTAATGAAGCCATGGAGGATTATGAACAGCGAAAGCTCAGCATCTTTAGCCAACTCAATTTTTTACAACTCATCGCCGGCATCTTGTTCCCCTTGTTTGGCCTGCTCAGCAGCACCCATCTCCCTACTTTATTATATATTATAGCCTGCGTTCCTGCACTGGTCAGCCTGGTTGTGTTATGGCTGATCAAAAAACAAAAACACGACACGGCTATTGCCTCTTATTTTATTCTGTATCCTTTTTTTACCTGTATCGTTTATATGTATGGACTGAACCCGGGTATCGGGTTATTCTATATCTTATACGGTATCCTCGCCGTTTTCTTTTTAAAGGATATCGGCTACATGCTCTTCTCGCTCGGTTTCTCACTGGTCAGCTATTTTCTACTGACCGTTGTCATCAAGCAGTATACTTACGAACTGCAGACGATCAATTACGGTCTTTATCTTTTCAACCAGGCTGTTGCCCTGCTCTTTATTTTTTACGGACTATTCCTGATCAAGAAGGAGAACAACAATTACCAGATCCGTCTACACGCCAAACATAACCTGCTCCGGGCGCAACATGTACAGATACAGGAACAGACAGCCGAACTGGGCGAATTGAATGCGTTAAAGAATAAAATGTTCGGGATCATTTCACACGACCTGAAGCTGCCGATGTATGCCTTGCGGAATCTTTTTCGCAACGTACAGGAGAAAAAAATGTCAGCCACCGAATTAAAGAAGTCCGTTCCCGATATCCTGAATGACCTCAACTATACTGTGGGCCTCATGGATAACCTCCTTCACTGGGCCCGGGCACAGATGGAAGCCGACCTGGTTCATACCGAAGAAGTAGATATCGAAGAATCTATACAGGAAGTACTGATGCTGCTAAACCTTCAGGCCAAGAGCAAACGTATTCATATTACGCTCAGCACCCAACCGGGCATGTATGGGCTGATCGATAAGAACATGAATACCCTGGTACTCCGGAATCTCTTATCCAATGCCATCAAATTCACCCCGGAGAACGGGCATATCTCTATCGGGGCGCATGAACATCAAGCCTTCCTGGAAGTATATGTAACGGACAGTGGCGCCGGTATCAGCAGTGAAGCCATCAGGAAAATAAACAATCGCGATTTTTATACTACGAAAGGAACGGCCAGCGAATCCGGAACAGGACTCGGGTTGATGCTGTGCAGGGAATTCCTCGCCCGGAACAACAGCCAGCTTCATATTGAAAGCGAGCCGGGATCGGGAAGCACTTTCTCCTACTCTATTCCGAGATCCGCATAGATATTCATTTCGCACAGATAAAGGTCCAGCCCATTCATATCATCAAATGCAAAGAAGCGATGGATCACTTCCAGTTCGACATGATACCATACTTCCACATAAAAATCATCCAGCTGGTATAAGAGGTATTGGTAAATATTGTCATCCCGGGTAGCCACATGCACACCATTGTTCCAGATCACGCCGATCTGTATACTTTCTTCCAGTCCTTTGAATTGACGCAGGTCCATGATTGATCTTAGTTTTTAGATTTCCTGGTAACGAAATAAATAATTACACCCACGACTGCCGCTACTACCAGCACCCCGACCCATACTCCTGCCTTGAATATCCCGCCGATCACTTCGCAACCACTCAATATAATCATGCTAAACAATAAAGAGATAAATAATGCCGGTTTCATGTTATTTAGTTTAGTGAACAATGTTATTCGCTCTTATGGTTTCAAATAACATACCATGTGTGCGGTGGGGAAATCTTGCCGCGGTGAGTAAAATCGCCAGCTTAAAAAAAAGTACGGTATCATTTTTCTTACCCTGCTGATTTTTAACAAAATCAAAACGGGGAAATTTCCCTACAATCGTCATTACTGCGTTCTCTACTGCATGGGGCATGTTATTTGCATTTCTCCACCAATTATTGATCAACTATGAACTGGGTAGATATTGTTATTGTGATCGTCTTCCTATTGGCGGTTTGGGCAGGATGGCACCGTGGTTTTATTCTCGGCAGCCTCGATCTCTTATCATGGACCGGCAGCCTTGTACTGGGATATCTTTTTTATTCATATACGGCGAGAGGGTTCTATAAGATCGTTGATATCGGTCCCTGGCTGCAACCCCTTGCATTTATATTCACCACACTGATCGCCAGGGTGCTCATCGGTTTTATAGTACGGTATATCATCCGGTCTATCCCAGCGGAGACCAATCATAATCGTATCAATAAATTTTTAGGACTAATTCCCGGCGCAGTGAACGGCTGGGTAGCTGCTGCTATTATTTCAGCATTGTTGCTGTCATTGCCACTGGAAGATAGTATCACCGAAGCTACCCGTAACAGCCGCTTTGCGGCGAAACTGGCCATGCAGTCTGAATGGGCTAACCGGAAACTGGCACCCGTCTTTGACGATGCCATAAAACAAACGATCAACAGCCTGACGGTAAAACCCAGTTCGGGTGAAAAAGTTTCCCTTCCTTTTAAATATGAAAACCCAACCGAACGTCCCCTGCTTGAAGCAAAAATGCTGGAGCTGGTCAATAAAGAAAGAACGTCCCGCGGACTCAAACCTTTGCAGGCAGATCCCGAAATGGTCTTTGTGGCGAGAGCCCATTCAAAAGATATGTTTGCCCGTGGATATTTTGCGCATTTCAGCCCCGAAGGAACCGATCCCTTTGACAGGATGGACGCTGCTGGCGTGAAATACCGGGCTGCGGGCGAAAATCTTGCACTGGCACAAACTGTGGAGATGGCCCATACGAATTTGATGAACTCGCCCGGTCATAAAGCCAATATCCTGAACCCCGCTTATGGCCGCCTGGGAATCGGTGTACTCGATGGTGGTTATTATGGACTGATGATCAGCCAGGAATTCAGGAATTAGATCAGCAGCTTGAATGATTGCTGTTGCGCTTAACTTTGGCAACATGAAAAAGCCTGCTCACCTTCTGCTGTTGTTCATCGTCTTTACACAATTATCCTGCAAAACAAATCAAAAAGTGGTTTGGCAACCCTCGCACCAAACGGATACCGGTAAAGATTTCAGCGAGGCAGCTACCTGCAATGGAATTGTGGAAGCAGCGATAGCTACATCCCCTTCCTTAAAGGAATTCAAAGTATGGAGCCTGGGCAAAAGCGAATACCACCATGCGGATTCAGGCAGCAACACAAAGAGATTACACACAACCGATATCATTGACGGAAAAATATCGGGCTATGCGTATGAATTGAAAGCATCCAATAAGAAAAAGCCTTTAGTATTTATTTCTGTGCATAATAATGGCGGAACCAAACGCCACGCGGTATGGGGATTTATTCATTATGGCGATCAATATGAAGCCGCGAACCGTGAGCTCGCCGGAAGATTGCTGAAAGCGATCTGCGCTGTCACTAATATGGAAAACAGGGGCGTATTGCTGGACAGCACAACCGGAAGAAATGATTACCGCTGTCCTGCTACCGGCAAACTCAGTTTTTACAGCCTGGATGAAACGATCAATACGGCCCCCTATCGTGTATTACTGGAGATCGGTGACAATGCAGCCAGTCACGATTTCCTGCAAGACCCCGCCAACCAGCAACTGATCGGTGAAGCGATCAAAAAAGAATTGGCCAGCTGGCTTGCTGAAAAACCCAGAAAATAGGGATTATCAAGGCATGTTAACATCTTTCCCGGAAGCTACTCCAAGCTGGCATAATTTTTACCTTACAGTAACAAAATCAACTGATATGAGCCCAGTTTCTTATACCAATACAGCAAAAAAATTAGTGCTCCAGTTTATTTTGGAAAATATCGACTACCGGAAAAGATGCGCCTACCTTCAGGAGATCATTTCCTTAGGCAAGATAAATGATACCTGGCGCCAGAACCTGGCCCTATTCTTCGATACCCCTTTGCAATACGCTTCGCTCAGTGCATTCAGCAAAAATTGACAGCAGCTTGATGAATGGTTATCACCGGGGTAGCGTAGGATTCCAACTGGATATTATTCCCGTTTGCACCTGTACCTGTATTGATCTTAAACTTGATAAGCATTCCTAAGCGAACCCGATGGCTATCGGGTCAGCGCTCTCTGCGTGCATATTAATTGTGACACTACTATCAATTATCCGATTCCGACTGGAAAAATCCCAGGTCGGCCAGGATGATCTCCGGGTTGGTATAATTGAGCAAACTGGTCTTGATACTGGACTTTAATTCCTCCCTGCTATTGGCAAAAGTGGATTTGATTAACGACATTTTATACGAATTGATCTTAAAAAATGCCAGCCGGGCGTTTTGCGCCGTGAAGTCATCAGTAAGGTAGAACGACTCAGCTATATAGGCCTGGTCATTGTAGAACGGGTGGTTCATACAGCGGATATTGGTTTTTAAAAGGATTGGACCTTTCTACAACGATGGGCCTATTTAAAAATTGTACCGCTGGGGTTACCGGGTATCTGCCACATAAGTACATTTTCGTAGGAAAAAGACGGGTTAGAAACAGCAACTACAAGATAGTCACCTTCTTAGCTAAGGGCAAAGCAAAATAACTTTTGTAAAAAAGTCATAATAAAACAGCGAATGCGGGCACACTTGAATGGGATCGCCAAAGTATTATAGTAACATTACCAATGAATAGACTATCTTCACGGCAGTGAATAAAAGTTCTTCCAACATTCAGTCCGGATCGGTATCAATTCTTACTCTTCGATTCAGTAATAGTTAATCTCCTCTCTACTCCTTGCTGCAGACCTCTTTTTCACTGGTATTTTATTTTATTTTATTTAAATTAATGTTTTATGAACATGTACGTTTCGAATTTAAGTTTTCACACAGGCGAAGATGACCTGCGCAAATTATTTGAAGGGTTTGGCGCCGTATCTTCTGCCAAAATCATTACAGACAGGGAAACAGGCCGTAGCCGTGGTTTCGGGTTTGTAGAAATGGGATCTGACGAGGAAGCCAATGCAGCGATGAAAGCGCTGAACAATAAAGAGATCGAAGGAAGGGCAATGTCAGTTACAGTAGCAAGGGAAAAAGCACCCCGTTCTGACAACAAAAGATGGTAACAACCCCACAATGATATTTTCAAAAGAGCCTTACAAGGCTCTTTTTTTTTATCGCTCCTCCTCTACTGGTGCCTGGTTAGGGGTAATGTCTTTGATACTCAGCAGGAAATCATTGGTAAAACTGATCGCATACTGATGCTGACGCAACAGGTTTCTCACTGTTTCATCTTCCTGCAATATGCTCAACAGGTCTCTTGCCGGCAAGGGAGGGTTTACACCGGCCATCCGGCCACGCACAATTTCCACAGAAAATGAACAGGAAGGTTTGCGGAGCTTGGTAGTTTTTTCAAAATCGGTGCGGTTCAATGTCATGGTTTGCTCAGCTGTAGCAGACCGCTTTAGTAAGATCCGGATAACAGGTAAATATTTTTTCCAGGTGTAAGTGTACATCAGGTTATTTTAGATAAAAGATCAACGCCAGGGCATCGAAGGTCTGCATTTATTTTAACAATGAGGCTGTTAATTTCCGCTATACATCCACAACAGCCAGGATTATATAAAAATAGCTGGTTCACAGTACCCAGGAAGTAAACAGGGAGCTTGATTGTCTATTCCCACTTCCGCCATTTTTGCTTCCGTCTTCGGACTCCGGTCCGAAGGTTCGGACTTCAGGCTTCAGACTTCCCTCACAATAGTTCCGGCCAGGTCCCTGTAAAAGCGTATATTTGCCGCTGTTCAGGCAAAGCCATTCAGTTTGCAATCGTCTTTTCTTACTGCCTTGCCTCTCAACTGTATATTTTTAAGACCCACACATTCGCACGTTAAAAAATTTATATGACAAACGACCAGATCGAGAAATTTGTACTTAATGAACACCTTGATAAAGGTGCAGTTCAGATCAACTTCAAAGCCCGTCAATCTATCACCGGTATGTTCATCAAAACAGCAGATTATGCTGAATTGAGATCAAAGAACCTCTGGCGTATCGTAAACGGAGCCAGCCTTAGTGAGTACAATAAGTCAAAAGACCTGAACCTCGCCCGTATCTTCAATGGCGTTGAAATAACCAGGCTCGGCACTTTGTAAAAAAACTTAACTTCCGGTCAAATAGCTGTTCCCTCATGTCTGCCGGAAGCAATGACCAGTTTTATACAAGACTACCCGTCAACCAGATCGCACTCAGCGAATTGCTGATGGAGGAACACCTGTTCTTCCGAATCCCGGATAACTGGCATGTACTGATCACTGATGTAAAAGGATCCACCAAAGCAGTAACAGAAGGGCTTCATGAAACGGTGAACCTGGTGGCTACGGGAAGCATCGTGGCAGTATTGAATATTGCTTACAAGGCAAACCTTACCATCCCTTTCTTTTTTGGAGGTGATGGCGCTACATTTATTGTACCCCCTGCCCTGCTCGATGAAGTAATGAAGGCTTTATTACTTCACAAACAAAATACACTAGAGAATTTTAAACTTGATATGCGGGTAGGGCATGTACCCGTGGAATCGATCTACCGGCATGAATACGATCTCCGGATCAGCAAACTCAAAACCTCCAATATCTTTTCAATACCAGTTGTTTTGGGAGATGGACTTTCCTACGCCGAAAAGATCATCAAGGGCGATGACTATTTACTGGAGCCTCCGCCACCCTCACAGGATGAACTGGACCTTAGTGGTATGCAATGCCGGTGGGATAAAATAAAACCACCGGAAAACTATGATGAAGTGGTGAGCCTGCTGGTGATCGCTCAACCGGGTGTCAAACAGGCCGAAGCTTTTAAGAAAGTGATCGACCAACTGGATAAGATATATGGCAACCAGCAAAAAAGAACACCTATCACCATCTCCAGACTAAAATTGAACGCCACGCTGAAGAAGATCGGATCGGAAATGCGTGTAAAACTCGGTGGATTTAAACCCCTGTATCTTTTAAAGACCTGGTTCACTACCCTGCTGGGCACTTTATATTTCCGGACAAAAACAGGAAAGACTTACCTGACACAACTCGTAGATATGTCGGACACCCTGGTCATCGATGGGAAAATAAATACCGTGATCTCCGGCACTATTAAGCAACGTGAATTACTGGAAGCCGCTCTGACCGAACTGGAATCTGCCGGTTTTATCCGCTATGGTTTGTATGTGAGCAAGGAATCGGTAATGTCCTGCTATGTCCGCAGTATGGACCAGAATCATATTCATTTCGTGGATGGCTCGGAAGGCGGGTATACGAAGGCGGCGGGGGTTTTGAAAAGGAAGCTGTAAGAAAATAAGAAATAAGGAATAAAAAATAAGGAATGAGAAAGTTAAGTTTCATTGAGGCAGTTGTTCAGTGAAGCAAAATTGTAACGTTCGCTTGCCTTTTGCGTAAGTTGATACGGCTGAAATTAGCTACTTAAACCTAACAAAGTCAGTTGGGTTTTGCCTCGCATATTTTTCAATTAGTGCCATTGTGTTGTCATGAGTTGCATAATAAACGCTATCGAATTCTTCAAAGCTTTTTAGGTTTTCATATAAAGGTCCCCAATCACCCTTTTGCTTGTGCAAACTGAATTTCTCCAGATTGGCCAAATATTCTTTATCAGCTTTGCTTACTAAATCAAGCATTGAGGTGTCGCCGATCAATCTGAGACCGTCAATTATTGGTGGTATATATTTTCTGTATTCATTCCAGTAAAATTGTATAAAGCCGCCATTGGTAACTTCTGCGTCCAGGTACCAAATAAAATAAAGTGCTTTTTGTCCCGGCGAAAATCTTCTTGCAAGGAACTTCTCATCTTCCTCTCCTTTTGCAATGTTAATTGGCTCTAAGATAGCCCAGCCAAAGTCCCAGCTATGAGAAGTATCAAAGGTTGTTTTGTCGAAGATGGGTTGCAGGTGATTGTCCTTGTCGAAAGTATTGTAAAGTTCCATCGGTGGCCTAGCAGGTTTATTTGTTTGATTTTCGCCTTGCCCGCAGCTAAGTAAGAAGACAAAGAAAAGGAGTTTAAATGGTTGCTTCATAAAAGTAAGGTCGCTCATTTACCACTATACATAAAATACTATCCATTCGTCTATCAGTCCCCACGATCACAAAAGCACCGCATGCTGTTTCAACACATCGTGTCCATTGTGTTTCTTAGTGTCCTTTGTGTTCCTTTTTTTTAAGACCACGAAGAACACAAAGATTTACACGAAGGACACCAAGATGTCGAGCATTTAATCTCCCACGATCACAAAAGCTCCCCAGTAGAACGGATTATCGTATTTCTCTTTCAGTTTTAACTGGGCAGCCCGGAAAGCTTTTTGCTTATTACCAGGTACCGGGTCCTTTAGCCATTCCCGGTAAAAATTGATCATCAGCTCCTGTGTCGCAAAATCATCGATCATCCATAGACTCATGATCACTGATTTTGCACCGGCTACCAGGAACGCTCTTTGCAGACCATATACACCCTGCCCGTTGAGCAATTCTCCCAACCCTGTTTCGCAGGCTGACAGGATAACCAGGTCAGTGGCGCTAAGATCCAGCCCGATCGCTTCATAGGCAGTGAGTATGCCGTCTTCATCTGTAACCAACGCCAATGTATCTCTTGCAATAGCTGCTGCACCTGCCAGTATTACACCGGAACGGAGCAAAGGATTCTGACGGGCGATATCCGATTGTATACCGAAAACTTTTTCGACAGTGTCCTTGATATTTTTCAGGAAAAAGCCATGCGTGGCGATATGTAATACCTGCGGATTGCTTATTTTTTTGATCGCATCTTCCGTCGCTTCTTTTTGCAGGTGATCCGTTACGCTCCAATTCCGGCTCAGCAATATTTTTTTTACCGAGTCGGATTCTATTTTAGTTCCGGGTAGTTCTTTCAGGTCAGGAAAACCGGGTAATCGTTCACCGGGCGGATCAGTACTCTTGCTTTTGACTCCATAATCAGGAAACGAGAATATCTCTGCTTTTTTAGAAGACACGGTAACGGATTGTTGCAATATATCTCTTGTGTTGGTAACAAGACTGATATCCGCCTCATCGATCAGGTACTTGTTTGTTTCAGGATTTTTCAGCGTATACAAGTTGACCTGCTGGTAAACACCATCAGCAGAAAAATAGATCTTCTTTGCATTAACAAGATGCTTTTGCAATGGTTCCCAGAAAGCCAAATAAGAAATTTCGTCGGTGAACCTGGCTTTCAATGCCCTCCGGTAATTTCCAAGGCTTTTTGTTTCGAGCAGGTTGCCATCGGGAAGTACCACCATTTTCGGAACGGCTGATGTTTTATCAATGATCAGGGCCGTATAATAGACGGTATCGGTCCACCTGCCTTTTATATAAAAATCAGTACGAATGATCTCTACCGCATATTCACCAGGTTTTAATCCCGCCTGGATATCGCTCCACACCACTGTCTTTCTCTCCTCTTTGCGGAAACTCATCTTCAGGGCGATCGTGATCTTCTGTTCCAGGTCGTTCACCTGTTTTTCCAGTGCCGGAAGGCTGATCCCTTTTGATTCCAGTTCTTCCGGGCTCGTCCGGTATTGCTGAACGATGGTTTCCCGGAGCCGCATCCATTCGCGGTAATCATTCTTCAATTCCACATTGGTACTGGCCGCGATCCCCGTTCTTATTTTTTCCGATTCTTTCAGCAGCAATGATTTCAGTGCTACCTGGTTATTGTACATACGGGTCACCAGCGCATCGTGGTTCCTGGTGGGAAAACTGGTCCGCAATTGTATCACAAAAGAATTGTAGGTCTCAAAAGCATTGGCCACATTGTAATAAAATGCGGTCTTGTCTCTTTCACTCAGGAAGGGAAAATATTTTTCGATCAGTAACAGGTACCCTTTCATGGAATTGAGATAATGTTTCTCCGCTTCCGGGAATTTCCCGGCTTCCCGGTAGGTTTCCGCCAGGTTGTACTCGGTTTCGATATAATCGTAATGGTTCTCTCCAAGTTTATTCTTCAGGATCGCCAGGGATTGCAGGGTGAAGGAGATCGCTTCATCATATCGTTTCATCTGCCGGTAGGTGCCGCCCAACCCGCCGAGATAGATCCCGTACTTATCATTGGTCTCGCCATAAGTAGCTTTGTATATCCGCAAGCATTCCTTGTAGGTCTCTTCGGCCTTTGGCAATTTGCCCTGCGCCTTGTATACAGAAGCCAGGTTATTCACGCAGTTGGCATAGTATTTATCTTTTTCTCCCAGCGTCTTTTTATAGATCTCTTTGCATTCCAGCAAATGTGCTTCTGCTTCCGGGTACATACCAATGGAAAATTCAACCAGTGCAAGATTATTGACAGCGTTGGCATAGTTTGGGTGATCGGTTCCCAGGGACTTTTTCCGGAGTTCGATCACTTCTTCAAAAGCATATACCGCTTCCTGCAACCTTCCCATCGTTCGGTAGAGTTCACCCAGGTTATTCAATGGGTTGGTATAATCCGGGTGTTTGGTCTTCCCCTCCGACCGGTAAATGTCCAGAGAACGCTGGTAAGATTGTTCAGCTTCCGCGTATTTGCCGATTGCTTTTTGCACCAGTGCCAGGTTATTGAGCGAATAAGACGCGGCCATCGTATTGCCTGCCATTGCAACAGCTTGCAGCAGTACAGGCTCAGCCCTGTCATAATCACCCATGTGGCGATAGAGTTCACCTAAATTATTTTCCAGTGTCTGTAATGTTGCTTTCGGAGGTTTGGAAAGGGAGCTGTGATATTTTCTCAACGACAGGATTATTTCTTCTGCCTTATCATATTTCGCCAATCCCTGGTAAATGATCGCCATGGATCCCATCGCTCCGAGATAGTCATCGCTGGTAGGTCCTAATATGACCTTATAAAAATTCACGGCAGCAGCACACATGCCTTCCGCTTCGGTATACTTGCCCATATCGATATATAAGGCGGCCAGCGTGTAAAAACAGCGGGTATATTCCACGCTGCTTTGCCCGAATGCTGTTGATAGCACCGGCAATGATTTCAGGTAAAGCGGTTCGGCCTCAGCGTAACGCCCCTGTTCTTTATAGCAAGCCGCAACATTGAAGAGTGCCAGTGAGTAGTGATAATCCGTTTCTCCCAATGTTGCTTTTGCTTTCTCCGATCCTTCCAGGAAGATAGTTTCTGCTTTGCTATACTCTCCGAGCTGGTAACAACTTGATCCAAACCTTCCGAGGAATTCGACGACAAGGGTATCGTTGCCAATGGACGCGGCTTTCGGGTAGATCTTTTCTGCCAGTTTTTTGGCCGTTTCATACTCCCCCCGGTTAAAAGCGGTATCCATTTCTTCCAGTTGTTTTTTTATATCCTGCCCCCCGGCAACAAATGATAAAAAAACAAATGCTATAAGGCTTAAACAAGTTTTCATTCTGCTAAAATTAGAACAATTAATTTGCAGTTATAAATAGCTCCTTTAAATATGAAAAGAACTTTGTTCCTAATCTCATTATTGACCGCCACCCTTATCGGTTGGAGTAATGGCATTGATACGATCCCGAAAGTTACTGCCAGGCCGCTGGTATTTGAAAATGCGTTTTTGAATGACCCGAAATTTGAAGATCCCACCGTCTTTGCCAGCTTCTATACGGTGGAAGCGGGGAAGATAAAAATTAAGACCGGTCGGCTTATCGCTTGTGATGCCAGCGATATACATAAGAATGTTGCGTTCACCGCCACTTTTCCCAGGGGAGAGTTCCCGGTGCAGCTCGCTATCGTAAAAGCGGAAGCCGGGGAAGCGGAATACGTGGCCTATACAAGGATCGTCTTTTCCCCGAAGCCGGTAAAAAAATGGTCCTACGCCTTAAAGCCCGGCGAGTATTTCAGAGAGCCCTACGATTCTGTCAGCCGGATCCGTTGTACCTTCTGGGGTGAGATGGGTATGCAAACCACGGTGATCGCCGATTCGGTCAGCAGCAATGCCTTTATAAAAAAACCACATACCGAATGGGGCACTGTATTTGTTGATCGGTTTAAGAAAACTGGTGAAAAAGCCTTTGTTCATTCGTTTAACGATCATAACCTGGTCTCGATCGCAACGTTTTTCAATCCCTGTTATGCCGCATATATCGGCTATGACGACCAGGGAAAGCCCTGCCGGCTCTTATTGGATCCCGGCAATTTCCAGATCCAGAGATCATTGTTCTGAATCGATTGTTAATATTCTCCTGTAAAACAAGGATGGTGCTTTTTTGTACAAATTGTACTTTTACAGGATTATTAAACCCCACGCCTTAGCACATGAAATATCCATAAAAATTATCGGGCTAATTTATACAAACAGCGATGATAATTTTTGTGGATATACTATGTGGCCAAAATAAAATTTAATTAGCACATGAAACTGAAATTCCTTTGCCTTGCCGCAAGCCTCGTTTTTTTGGTAAGTTGTAAAAATGACAAGAAAGAAGAAAACAACACATCAAAAGACAAAGATCCCGATATCGAGGACGTGGATGCCCCGGTTGTAGATTCGGTCCAGGCTAAAAGAGTTACCGACAGGGACTACACGATCACTAAAGATCTTGCATACAATGATATGTTCCTCGACAGCATGGCAATGGAGCGTTATATCACCCGGAGAGAACTCGCCGATAAAAAGATCGCCCGCCGTATCCGGAGTTTTTACAATGCACGGAATTACCAGTATGCCTGGTTCTCTACCAAAGGCCTGACCGAACAATCCCGTTTTTTCTGGAACCAGTACGACTATGCCGTTACCCACTTGAAAGATACGAGCCTGGTGAATTCTGCTTTTTATAAGGCGGCAGAGCGTTACC
>JANOHQ010000139.1:0-17833 GCA_031406595.1 Chitinophagaceae bacterium | reverse complement strand
CGAAAAGGGCATTACCGGGAACTCTTTGAAGATGTCCGTAAGAAAGGTTTTTTGAAAGTAAGGGTGGATGGTGAGATAAAAGATCTTGTTCCAAAGATGCAGGTAGACCGGTATGTGATCCATGATATCGAACTGGTAGTGGACCGGCTACAGGTAACAGAAGATCTGAAAGCAAGACTGAGCCAGAGTGTTCAGCAAACATTGAAACTGGGAAAGGATTTGATGTTTTTGTTAATAGACCTCACCCCAAACTCCTCTCCAGGGGAGAGGGGCTTAAAAAACTCCGTAAGGAAAAAAACTCCCCCGCCATCGCAGACTGAAATCCTCACCGAAGGAAGGGATTTAGGTGAGATCAAACAATACTCAAGAATGCTGATGTGCGAGGATACTGGTCTCAGTTACGAAGAACCTTCTCCCAATGCTTTTTCCTTTAATTCTCCTTATGGTGCCTGCCCGGTTTGCAAGGGTCTTGGCACCAAACACCATATTAATATGGAGGCGGTGATCGCTGATCCAACCTTAAGTATCAATGAAGGAGGTATCGCACCGCTGGGACAGGAGAGAGATGCCTGGGTATTCCGCCAGGCACAGGAGGCGGCAAAGAAAAATAAGGTATCGCTGACGAAACCGGTGAATGAGCTGACGAAGCAGCAGCTCAACATCATGTTGTACGGAAACGAAGATGGACAACAGGAAGACATGGACTTCGAGAACATGAAATTCGATGCACAGGCACCTTTTGAAGGTATTGTGAATATGCTGCAGCGCTGGTTCTACAATCCTTACAGCGAAACGATACGGGAATGGACGGAAGATTATATGATCATGCGTCCTTGTGACGGATGCAATGGAGCAAGGCTGAAAAAGGAGAGTCTTTGGTTCAAAGTGAACGGACGGAATATTGCCGAGCTGAGCAATATGAATCTCGATAATCTCGCTGCCTGGTTTGATGGTATCGAACTGATGCTGGATAACAAACAAAAAGCCATTGCAAAAGATGTATTGAAGGAGATCAGGGAACGCTTGCAGTTCCTGCTGGATGTCGGGCTCACTTATCTTACGTTGTACCGGCCATCCAAAACACTGAGTGGGGGCGAATCCCAACGGATACGGCTCGCTACGCAGATCGGCTCGCAGTTACAGGGCATCACGTATATATTGGATGAACCCTCTATTGGTTTGCACCAGCGTGATAACCACCGGCTGATCGAAGCATTGAAAGAGCTTCGCGATATTGGCAACAGTGTGATCGTGGTGGAGCACGATAAAGACATCATGCTGGCGGCCGATCATTTGATCGATATCGGACCCAAAGCAGGTTTTCATGGTGGAAGGATCGTAGCGGAAGGCGACCCAAAGCAATTATTGAAGTTAGATACCCTTACTTCCGGTTACCTGAACGGGCATCACCGTATCGCTGTCCCGAAAGAAAGAAGAAAGGGGAGTGGCAAGTTTGTAGAACTAAAAGGAGCAAAAGGGAATAACCTGCAGAATGTGGATGCAAAATTTCCCCTGGGAAAATTCATTTGTGTTACCGGCGTGAGTGGCAGTGGTAAATCGACATTGATCAATGAGACCCTGTACCCGATCCTGTCGAAACATGCTTTTGGCTCTAAAATGACGCCACTGGAGCATAGGTCGGTAAATGGCCTTGAACATATTGATAAAGTGGTAGAAGTGGACCAGTCGCCGATCGGGCGAACACCGAGGAGTAACCCGGCTACCTATTGCGGGTTCTTTACCGAGATCAGGACCTTGTTCGCTTCGATACCCGAAGCAAAGATCCGGGGTTATACTGCCGGTCGTTTTTCCTTTAATGTAAAAAGCGGCCGCTGTGAAGTGTGCGAGGGAGGCGGGATGCGGGTGATCGAGATGAATTTTCTGCCCGATGTATATGTGCATTGCGAAAAATGCAATGGCAAACGATACAACCGGGAAACCCTGGAGATCCGGTATAAAGGGAAATCGATTTCGGACGTGCTGGAAATGACCGTGGAAGAAGCGGTGGCATTTTTCCAGAACATACCTTATATATACAGGAAGATAAAAGTGCTGGAAGAAGTGGGGCTGGGTTATATCTCGCTGGGCCAGTCGGCCGTTACACTGAGCGGGGGCGAAGCACAGCGGGTCAAACTCTCCACCGAGCTTTCCAAAAGAGATACGGGAAAGACCTTTTATATACTGGATGAACCGACCACCGGGCTTCACTTCGAAGACATACAGCATTTACTGGATGTGCTGAACAAGCTGGCCGACAGGGGCAATACGGTTTTAGTGATCGAACACAATATGGACGTGATCAAAGTAGCCGATCATATCATCGATATCGGTCCCGAAGGCGGTGATGGGGGAGGAAGGATCTTGTTTGAAGGAACGCCGGAGGAGCTTACTAAGAATAAAGAAAGTTATACGGCTGCATTCTTAAAGACAGAATTGGACCAATAAAAAAACCGTCCCGCTCCTTCGACAAACTCAGGATGACAAGACGGTTTTTTCAAAACGCTTATTTTGATCAATAACGCAAAACACCAACTTTAGGTATTAAGATCGCTGTCAGGATCAATGCAATTACGAAAGACGCGACAATCATGACAACCAGGCTTGCTACAAAATAGCCGGTGACCTGGTCCTGGGGAGTTTTTTTCAACTTAGGCAGGCCCAGGTACAAAAGATACAAACCGTATAAGCCTATCAATGCTCCAAGAATTGCCATGGATGGGATAATGTTAAATATTCCCCCCACCCATCCTGCTGTGTAGGAATAGGCCGCTAACTGGAATGATCTTCCGAAATTCTTTTCTGATTTAAAATTGGTAGCAAGCGCATCGACCACGAAGGCCATTAAAAATGTACTGGCGATACCTGCAATAAGGGCGATCAATGCATACCTGATCCCCAGCTCAGTGCTTTTGAGGGTATAACCATAGTATGACTTGCCTATTAAACCCCATCCAATGAATGCGGCAACGGTGCCAATCGCTACCAGGGGAAGGACATAAGTGGTCAGTATCTTCTGGGTATCCGGCGTTTCATTATTAATAACATCCCATTCGGTTTTTGGCGTCAGGAGTATGTTTTTTGCTCTGTCAATTAAATTCATAACGGTTGAATTTTGGTTTTTGGGCCTACTCGTATGGCTTTTCGGCATTCGCCCCTGTGTAATGGATTCAGGTCTCCCCGGTTATTAATCAGGAGACTAATATAAGATAGTTTCGTAAAAAAGCAGGAGAATCATATAGCTGCCTTTTTAAAGGTAACATAGTCAAATAAAAAACCCGTCCAGCTTTAGCGGACGGGTTTTTTAAATATCGGTCGTAACTAGTTATACTTTTGGTTTTGGATCGGGGAATTTGATGATACCCAGCAGGAATAATAAACCAACTGCACCGGCAGCGATCGCCAGCCATATGCCAAGGCCTGGTTTGATGATACCACGCCCTTTACCGCTGATGTTGATAAATGCGATAACAGCGCCGGCTATAATACCACCGAAGCCTCCTAAAGCGATATTCTTGAAATTGCCTTCGAAAGTTTTCATTTTGTCGCCCATTAAACAGGCCGCCGCCACTGCGCCAACGCCCAACAGGGTGATAAACCCTTCCCCGTGAAGGCCATTTACTGATCCGCCACCGTACCCACCATACGAAACTTTAGCCCAGGGCAAAAACAATGCAATCAAGGCTGCGCCTGCAACAATAAGAGAATAAAGTTTCTGTTTGTGAAAATTTAAATTTTCCATAATAAGCTCGGTTGATTTGGTTTTACCTACTCGTATGGCTTTTCGGTATTCGCCCCTGTTTAATGGGTTCAGGTCTCCCTGGTTATTAATTAGGAAACTAATATAAGACAGTTTTTTAAAAACAAAACAAGAGGGGATAATTATTTTTAAACGGGTTAATAACAACCGTTTAGAGCTAAAAAAAGCTTATTGTCCGTAATCAGAAAAACTGTGTACAATAAGTAAGATAGTAGTGGGCCGCAAAGCTATGCGGAGGCTCAATATTCAATCCTCGATCTTCAATGAGTGAACCCGCAGGGTTAGGCAGGAAGTGATTGAAAAAATTGATATGGGGGTACGCAATTCTTGCGGTTTTTCACCCTGGACATCGGATTTTAGCAATTTTCCTGCCTGTTGTGCCGGCCCCGAGGAATCGGGGAATTGGCAGTTTGATACGGGTTCTTAGTTATGACAATTAAAAGAGCTCATGTTGAATGTCCCTTGTCACCCCGGGCGACAGCGAAGGGGCCCATAAGCGGGGCAGAGAGTATTTAATAAAATTTTCTACGAAATGAGAGTACCAATAGAGAACGGATCAGGTTTTTTCAACCAGGTATCAGATTTTATTAAGCTCTCCGCCGCTTATCGGGACGAAGTTTAATGCTATATGGTTTATCGGATTTCGAAATTGCCGGTAGCTTTCTCTTCATCACCGCAAAAAACACGGTACACATAAACACCTCTGGCCAGGCCGGAGAGTTTATTATGATCTTTTGCCTTCATTTTATAATGATGCACCAATGTTCCTTCTACGTCGAATACGAAGAAGTCGATCTGTTTTCCATCATTATCTTTTGCTACCACATGCATATCCCTTTTGATCACATCGGGATAGATCTTCACAGTGCTGTTGTTCAGCGAAGCATATCCACTGGTCTTTGCTTTTGTTCTGGATTTGTTCTTTTTCGCCGGTTTATCCTCTTCATTCACAGAGAAGCTGGTAAATTTCCGGAAAGGCTTTCCTGTAGCTGTTGCCGGTTGGGCAGTAAGCAGGCAGGCAGCAATGCCCAACGCAAAAAAGCTTTTGAAATGTGGTTTTCGGACAGTAGGGTACATACGGGTTCGGATTTAGGGTGTGGTTAAATGTATTTAGGTTAAAAGAATACGGGACATTTTAATTGCTTGCTTCTTGCATCACCGCCGCCGATCCTCCAGCCAAAACGAAGGATGCTGGCAAAAAAGGCATCATTCTGTTTGGGATCTCCTCTTTGTGCAAACTCTTCATAAGGACGGGTAGCAGGAAAGGAGTAGATACCGCGGTAATACAGCCGGCGTGCCTGTACTGCCTGGGCCGGTGACAGGTATTGATCAAAATAGATCGGGTCGATATAGTGGTTAGCACTTACATCATCCACATGATCGGTGAATAATTTACGGTGTAACACCTCAAGCCCGAGATATAGATTCTCTTTGAAATAATATTTGAAACCTATTCCGCCCAGGACGTGTTTCTGGGTCAGGTTATAGGGTTTGCTATCAGGATACTCAGCAAAACCCTGTCCTTCGAGACGGAGCGGCGCTGTTTTTACCCAACGACCATCATCATCCTTCGTTTCAGGATCAAACTTGAACATGCCGGCACCGGCCAGAACATAGGGCCGGAGTTTTCCCTGCAGGCCATCATACCTTTCAAGGAAGTAGGTAGGATAGAGTTCAAGGGCAGCATATACTTCTTTGATCTTTGACCGGAAGTTCAGGTTCCTTTCGCGACGATCCATTTCGGCGCCACCTTTATTGGGCGCTTCCTTATCATCACCTTCAAGATAGCCAAGGTTGGCGGCAACACGAAGACCGATGAACTCGGTGGGATAATAATTCAGATAAATTCCTTTGGAAAGTTTGGTAAGCGGCAGGTCAAGGTCTTTGATAAAACTTTTCCCGACGCCTTTGTTGCCACCAAGGTCGCCGACAAAGAACATGGGGCCAAGGCCAAGGCCTAATTCAAATTTTCCATTGGAAGTGCTGATCGATTGCGCCTGTGTTTGCGTGGAAGGAATGGCAAACAGGCAGATAAGTACGGAAAGCCGTACAAAGTGTACTGTTGTTCTCATTGGTATCAGATTTCTGGTTTCTCTACTATTGGATTTCGGGACTAAAGTAGAGTAAGAGACACTGAACCAACGAATGAATACGCTGATTTTTTTTGTTATACGAGAAAGAAAAGTCTTTCTACTTCGTGCTTCTACGAAAACGGCTCAGGATTTTACCATTTCTATGTGTTCAATGCCATCTTCATCATAAGGGTTGCCAGTTTGCTGAAAGCCCAGTGAAGTGTAGAACTCAACTAGGTAGACTTGTGCACCTATACGGATGGGTTGATCACCGAATAAGTGTAAAGCCTCCGCCAGTGATCTTTCCATCAATACCCGGCCGGTACCAGTTCCTCTTACTAACGGAGAGGTGACCACCCTTCCGATAGAAGGTTCCAAATGGGCAATACCCGGGGGAAGGAGCCGGGTATAGGCTACCAGTCCTGGATTGCCGTCCTGGTCATTTAACCAGCCCATATAATGATAGCTGGCCTGGTCTTTATTATCGGCATCCTGGTAAACGCAATCCTGTTCTACTACAAAGACCTCGTTACGTAGCTGCATGATAGCATATAATTCATGTGAAGAGAGCTGATCGAATTTTTTCAGGATCCAGTCGATATTCATAGCGTTCTTTTAAGCTGCGATAAATTTACTGAATCAGGGGCCAATGCATGCAAAAACAGCTTTTTGAGCTCTAGCCACCTTTTTTGTTTCTCGTGAAGAATACGCAATGGGCAAAAGAGGGCAAAACACTTGTTATAATGATCTATTGAAATATTGAATCCCCCTCTCCTCATGGAGAGGGAGATTCAACAGACGACAGTCCTTCATTTTCCTGGCTCATTTTGAAAAGCATTACTTCAGCGATAGAGCGGGCTCTTTTTTTAGCCATCTCCGCTATTTCCCCACTAAATAGTTCGTCGACAGTGCCGGTAAATAATTCTATCCAGCGGTTAAAATGTATCGCCTCTAATTTTACTTTCCTGTTTACCTCAAAATGAACACCCATTGCATTGCGTGTATAGGAAGTTTTATTTAATAGTAGTGTTTCCCAAAAATCATACATAATGGGCAAATGCTCTTCCCAGTTCATTTTCATGACGTCATTAAAAATAAACCCAATGACAGGGTCTTTTTTTACTTTGGTATAAAAGCCGTTTACCAGGAGTTCAATATCCTCTCGGGAGTTAATATCCATTATTTGCAGGTTATATTTCTTTTCAAAAATTTATTTCTCGCGGCGTCCCGAAGGCTCGGGAGCGGCGGATGCAGCGAATACGGGTTCTTTACCCGCGGAGTGAAAGTATCAGCGGTTTCTTTGAATCATTACTTCCTCATTCCTTATTTCTTATTCTTTATTTCTCATTTAATAACCATACTTCTCTTTCCACAACCCCTTCAAAAACTTCCGCAGCTCTTCTTCTCTCGCATTCTTCCCGGGGTCATAGAATTTTTTACCCGCAATTTCTTTTGGTAAATATTCCTGTGCGGAGAAATTATTCTCATAGCTATGCGAATATTCATAGTCCTTTCCATAATCGAGGTTCTTCATCAGTTTGGTCGGCGCATTCCGGATATGCAATGGCACAGACAGGTCGCCTTGTTGCGAAACAGCCTTCATTGCCGCGCCGATGGCCACGGTGGAGGAATTGCTTTTTGGACTCGATGCAAGGTAAATGGCGCATTGCGACAGGATCAGGCTTGACTCGGGATAACCGATCTTGTTCACCGCATCGAAGCACGCATTGGCCATCACCAGCGCTGTAGGATTGGCATTGCCGATATCTTCACTGGCGAGTATCAACAACCTTCTCGCAATAAATTTTACATCTTCCCCGCCTTCGATCATCCTCGCCAGCCAGTACACGGCAGCATTCGGATCACTTCCCCGGATCGATTTGATAAAGGCCGAGATGATATCATAGTGCTGCTCCCCGCTTTTATCATAGATGGCGATCCTTTTCTGGGCGACGTCCATGACAAGTTTGTCGGTTATTACCAATGTGTCTGACGCTCCTGCTTCTAAGTTGTCAGACGCTCCTGCATCTAAGGTGTCAGACGCTCCTGCATCTAATGTGTCAGACGCTCCTGCATCTAAGGTGTCAGACGCTCCTGCATCTAAGGTGTCAGACGCTCCTGCGGAGACGTCAGACGCTCCTGCGGAGACGTCAGACACCACTTCCAAAAGATTAAGCAATTTTCTTCCATCACCACCGGATATATTCAACAGTGCTGCTGTTTCTTTGAGTTCGATCTTTTTTTGTTGGAGAAACACATCTTTCTGAATAGCGGTCTGCAATAGTTTTACCAGGTCCTTTTCCTCCAGCGGCTTCAGTGTATAGACCTGGCAACGGCTGAGCAAGGCGCTGTTCACTTCAAAAGATGGGTTTTCAGTAGTGGCACCGATCAGTGTAATAATGCCTTTTTCAACAGCACCCAGCAATGCATCCTGCTGTCCCTTGTTGAAACGGTGGATCTCATCGATAAAAAGAATGGAACCTATTTTCGTTTTTGCGGTTTCAATGATCTCTCTTACATCCTTTACACCTGCGCTGATAGCGCTGAGTTGAAAGAAAGGGGCATCCAGTGTATTGGCAATGATATTAGCGATCGTTGTCTTGCCTGTACCCGGGGGTCCCCAAAAGATCATCGATGGTATTTTGCCATGTTCAATGGCTTTGCGAAGTATACTTCCCTTACCTACGAGGTGTTCCTGTCCCAGCAATTCGTCCAGCGAATTCGGACGTATGCGTTCCGCCAGCGGCATATTCGGATTCATGGAATGAAAGTAAGAAAAAAGGCAGTGTAGATAAAAGATAAAAGTGAATAGATAAAAGTTCTTTAAGGCAGGAACCGCTGTTTTACTTAAATGCGTGCGCAGGCAGGGTATTGATAAAAACACGCCCCACTATTATCTTTTATCTATTAGTTTTTATCTATCTATTAGGTTTTTATCTAATTCACGTTTACCGCCAGGAACGCCGCTATCTTATCAAAAGAATCTACCATATTGGCACCCGTCCATCCATGATTTTCGGTGGGATAGAAGACATATTGTTTCACCACGCCAAAGGTTTGCAGTTTAGTGTTGAGACTGGCCGATTGAGAAGGAGCGACCAACACATCAACACCTCCCTGGAGAATGATCGTTGGGGGACTTTGCGCCGTTACAAAATTGATGGGACTGGATTGCTGGTACAATGTTAAGTTAGTTACCGGTGTGGCACCTACCACGGCAGCCACTGCAGCGGGTGGTGCAAAAATGGAAGCGGGGTTATTGTACATGTCCACCAGGTCGGTAGGACCGAAGAAATCGACCACCGCTTTGATCTTTACCGGTGTGGAATATTTATAGGCATGTAATAAGGAAAGATGAGCCCCGGCACTGGCACCCAGCAAAACAAATTTATCGCTGATGGCATAGTCAGTTCTTTTCCCGTAGATAAATTCGATCGCGGTCTTCACGTCATTTTCCTGTGTTGGGAAAAGGTTACTGGTGCCCGTGGCCAGGCGATAATTGATATTAAAGATGGCGTAACCGGGTAATCTTTTCTTCAGCGTATCGATAAAACTGGCAAAGTCAGCCTTATCGCCGCTGCTCCAGCCGCCGCCGTGTACCAGTATGATAACTTTTGTGGTGGCGGTAGTTCGGCCTGCTGGCAGGTAGATATCCATTTTTTGAGCAGCATCACCACCATAGGCTACATTCAGTTGCGTTTGCTCGGGCAGCGTAACAGGCCCACCGGGATTATCTTCTTTCTGGCAGGATACCAACAGGAAGGAGGCAAAAAGGAAGGCCAATACATTTTTCATCAGGACTATTTTTTTGAAGTTACAGAAAAACTCCATGGCCGCAAGGAACAAGGGATGCTTGGTAGTGTCCTATTTCGAAATTTGGCCGTTCAACTGATAATAACTGAACCACATATCCCGAGGCTTCGGGAACACTAGGAACATAGGCAAGCACATAGGGGGTCTCTATGTGAAATCTATGTACCTATGCTCCTATTGTGGTTCAAAATAATCTCAAACCAGGACACTACCGATGCTTACGTTTAAAACGCATTTTTATGATGACTGCAAAAACGGATTCGTTGCAAGATCCTGCTATTGGTCAACAGGATCAGTTCCCTTGTATTCAAACCAGTTGAAATGAGCTTTCTTATCCGTTTCCATACCCGAAGACGTGGCGTATAAAGCGAACATCGTTCCCACAAAACCACCGGCGACCTTTGTACTCAGGAATTTTCCATCCTGTTTATCAGCTAATAGTTGCCAGGGTTTATCGCCAAACGTATAATAAAAAGAGTATTGATCTTTCTCCACTCTTACCTGCAAGTGCATATTCTTTTTGATGGTATTCGGCAATGCCTGGGAAGCAATTAATTTCATTTTGGAGCTGTCGGCAGTTGATTGGTACAAATCCACCATACAGGTAGGGCCGTTGGGTTGCGGAGTATAACCAAAAGTCACAGCAATAAAATAAAAATGGCTTTCATTCTGGAACACTACCAGGCCCGCTTTTTCTTCTTCCAGTGACGGATCAAAATCGAGCGAAGTGGTTACCGTACAATTGATGTTTTGCTGGCGGAGGGCGATAAAAGAAGGATTACTCAGCCCCGCACAGGTCCCGGCTTGCAATTGCATAGAAAGAAAGCCTTTCTTTTCCGTAAGACTATACCATTTCTTGCGGGGCGTTCTCAAGAATTCCCAGCGATGATTCAATAACGGCTGATTGAATTCATCCCGGTACACAAGATTGCCGCTGAAATTATTATTGACCTTTTTGGTCTGCTTTGGAAAGGGGACAGGGTATTTATATTGTATTTCGGTATGACCGGGATTTATCAGCGGCCAGCCATCTTTCCATTCCACCGGTGTCATAAAAGTTTCCCGGCCGTTATTATAGAAATCACCTTCGTAAGGGCGGCATCCCAGGAAGACCGCAAACCAGCGACCATCTGGGGTTTCAACAAAATCGGCATGACCGGCGGTAGTAACAGGATCTTTTCTTGCGGGATCTAAATGACGTTGCGTAAGGATGGGATTCTTTTCATAGGATATATAAGGTCCGTCGGCTGACTTGCTTCTGAACACCACTTCTGAGTGATTGTAACCTGTTCCACCCTCGGCGCAGATCAAATAATACCACCCGTCTTTTTTAAAGATATGCGGTGCTTCGATCCATACAGGTTTTTTGGCCATATCCGTGCCGCCATTGATGAGCAATTTTTCTTCACCCGTTACTTTATTATTGGCGATATCAAATTCAAATAGCCGGATGGTTCGGTGTCCATCATGCAGGGAGATATTACCGGGGGGAATACTGTTGAAAAGCACATACGCCTTGCCGTTATCATCAAAATAGAAGGAGGGATCGATCCCGTTCACTTCTGGAAGCCATACCGGGTTGCTCCAGGGGCCTTTGGGGTCTTTGGCGGTTATGAAAAAATTACCGCCCTTATCGATCAGGGTGCAGATGATATAGAATATTCCTTTATGATAACGGATCGTGGGAGCGAATAGTCCCCTTGAAACGCCTGCCCTGTCCAGATTCAATTGCTCCGGTCTGTTCATCGCATGACCGATCTGCTTCCAGTTTGCCAGGTCTTTGCTATGAAAAATTGGAAGCCCGGGGAAATACGAAAAGCTGGATGTGACAATATAATAATCACCCCCCACCCGGCAGATACTGGGATCGGGATAGAAACCTGCAAGGATAGGATTGCTGTATTTCAATTGCGTAAACGCGGTAATGGAGATACAAATTGCTATTAAAGAAGTCATTTTTCTTTTCATACACTTTTGTTTGCCGGTAAGACGAGAAGGCGGTAAGTTCATTAACCCAGACAATATCGTCTTATGCCGGTTTTGATTTTAGGGACGTTAAAGTTGATTAGGAACCCTACATGTTTCCCACTTAGTTTTAAATGACTCAACATCTGCGCTTCCCAAACAGGATTCACCAGTTCAATGGCTTTTAATTCGCAAATGATAAGGTGATCAACAAACACATCCATGCGAAGGGCTTCGTCAAATAATAGGCCGTCATATTTTACCGGTAATAAAACCTGTCTTGCATAAGCTACACCTCTTTTATTCAATTCATGACAAAAACAGATTTCATATATTTTTTCAAGCAGACCGGGTCCTAACTCTTTGTGTACCGCAAACGCGGAATCTACAATTTTCGTGCATAGCGCCAGTTCCTGACCTGTTAACTGATACATTTCTCAATCTGTTTGAATATAAAGAACCGGAAATGTTCTGGGCTCTCCTTGTGTTTTTTCCCATTTTTTCACGTTTTTTCCGCCTTCCCGTCTTTCCGGCTACACTATCAGAATTTTACCACTTCCCAAAATGCTTTCTTGGGTTGAAGGGTTTTATCAAATAGTAATGGCTGATCTTTTCTTCCCCTTACCGGGAAATTATCCAGCCAGCTGCTGCGGTCGGAGATATTCCAGAATGTAATACCGGTTATAACGTTTTTGTATTTCCGGAAGACCTTAAAGCATATTTTATAGATCTCGATTTGCCTGGCTTCTTTTTCAGCTGTGAAAGTCGTATCATAATCCGGGGCTTTTCTATCTCTTGCATTATGTTCCTTGGGGTAAATGGATATATCCAGTTCTGTTACCTGCAATTTCAAACCCAGTTCGGCAAAACGGCTGATCGTGCTGTCGAGCTGCGTTTCCCTGGGTTCAGAGATGGCCCAGTGCCCTTGTAAGCCCACGCCGTGTATGGGTATTCCCGCATCCTTTAATCCCTTTACCAGTTTAATGATCTTTTCTCTTTTTACCCTATTGATCTCGTTGTAATCGTTATAGAATAACAATGCATCCGGGTCAGCTTCATGCGCCCATTGAAAAGCTTTGGCTACAAATTCCTCCCCGCATATTTTATAGAAGGCAGAAGGGCGAAAATACTCATCGGCTTTATCTGAGATCACTTCGTTAACTACATCCCAGGCATAGATCGTTCCTTTGTATCTTTTAACAACCGTGGTAATATGATCTTTTAGCCGCTGGAGCAATACTTCTTTTGTGACGGTATCACCGGCCGCATCTTTAAAGAACCAATTGGGAGTCTGGTTATGCCAGCATAGGGTATGTCCGCGGAGCTTCAGGTTATTTCTTTTCGCAAAGGCAGCGATTGAATCACCACCTGCCCAGTTGTATTCATTTTCCCGGGGATGTATCGGTCCCATCTTCATCGCATTCTCCGGCGTCATACTGTTGAACTGCGCCAGGATAAGACCGGCTTCGTCTGTTTTCAAAGCACCGGGAGAAACGGCCACGCCGATCGGGAAGTAGCTGGCATAATAATCTTTGAGGCCTTTGTTATCATCGGGCTTTGTTGCTTTAGTGGAGGATTGACCGGAAGAATTGCATTGTAATAACCCGGTGAGCGAAGTAATAACAGCTATGTTTACAAATATTCTTTTCATATCGTTTGTTTTATAAAATGATATCAAGCAGCAATACGCCACCCAATCCTAAAATGGAAATAATTGTTTCCATCACCGTCCATGATAAAAAGGTTTGTGAGAGTGACAGGTTGAAAAATTCCTTGAACATCCAGAAGCCGGAGTCATTGATATGCGACCCAAATACGGATCCTGTTCCAACAGCCAGCACCATCAGCTCGGGTGATACCGCTCCTGTAGCGACAAGCGGCGCTACGATCCCTGCAGCTGTTATTCCTGCTACAGTAGCCGAACCAATGGTCACTCTTAATAACGCAGTAACGACCCAACCAAAGACAAGAGGTGGCATATTCCACTCACTGCTGAAGGAGGCAATATACGTACCGGTGCCGCTGTCGGTCAGGACTTGTTTGAAGATCCCGCCGGCTGTAATGATCAGTACGATCATTGCGATACCGGATACGGCCTCATTCAACCATTTCATCGTTGTCTCCATGGAGTGACCTGCTCTCCATCCAAAATGCCAACAGGCCAGCAAAACCGCTAACAGCAAAGCTATTGCGGGTTCACCTGTGAATAACAGGATCTTCCTGGTCATCGTACCCTCTTCCAGGAAATTATGGGCGATCACAGCCAGGGTGATCAGCAATACGGGCAGGAGCGCAATAAAAAAGCTGGGGAATGTTGCAGGTAATTTCTTTTCTTCGGGTTGTTCAGCCGAACCAAATATATTGACGGCATTTACTTTTATCCGCTGCAACAGTCGCCCGAGAAAAGGTCCGGCAATAATGACCACCGGGATAGCGATCATCAGGCCGTACAACAATGTTTTTCCCATATCCGCCTTAAATGCATTTACGAGCACAACCGGACCGGGGTGGGGTGGTAAAAAACAATGGGTTGTGGACAGCGAAGCCGCCATGGGGATCGCTACATATAATAATGATAAGCCCGTTCTTTTGGTAATAGAGAAAACAAGCGGGACCAGGATCACGAAGCCGGCATTGTAATAAAGCGGTATACCTACCAGGAAACCAGTGAGCAGTACCGCCCATTGAATATTCTTTTCGCCAAATGCGTGGATCAGCGTTGCCGATATTTTTTCTGCAGCACCACCGGCTTCCAGAATTTTTCCAAGGATGGCACCCAGGAAAATGATCAATGCCAATCCACCCAATGTACTGGATACACCCCCCTCGATCGATTTTAGTACCAGGTTCGGTGACATGCCCAAAAAAAGACCGGCCAGTATAGATACGATCAGTAAGGACAGGAAGGGGCTGAGTTTTTTTGCAGTCAGGAAGATCTGCAAAGCGATGGCGAGTATGATGATGAGGAATGTCACGGCTATCGTACTGTGTTTATTAATGTACCAATATGATCGATCGTGATCTTTATCTCATCACCGCTTTGCAGGGTGAAATCGCTTCCGGGTACGATACCCGTGCCCGTCATGATGAGGCAGCCACTGGGAAATGAACATTCCCGGTAAACAAAAGACACCAGTTCTTCCAGTGAACGTTTCATCTGGTTGATCTGGGTAGTTCCACTATATATTTTTATGCTACCCCTGAATATTTCAAGTTGTATCTGTGTGTCTATCGCGATCGGCTGATCGCTGATATAGATACAGGGCCCCAGGGAAGCGCAGCCATCATAGGTCTTGGCCTGTGGCAGATAAAGGGGGTTCTCTCCTTCAATGCTCCGGCTGCTCATACCATTGCCAATGGTATAACCGATGATCTTACCGGATGAGGTAACCACTAATGTAAGTTCCGGCTCTGGTACATCCCAGGTTGAATCTTTCCGGGTATTCACTTTTGCTTTATGTCCCACAATGCGGTGTGGAGTGGATTTAAAGAATACCTCCGGTCTTTCGGCTTCATACACTTTCGCATAAAAATCAGCGCCCCCCGATGATTTGGATTCTTCCTGGCGGCCGTCTTTACTCCGAAGGTAGGTAACACCACAAGCCCAGAGTTCCTGGCTGCCTACCGGTGCTAAAAATTCTGAGCCATTGATACCGTTGGTGGTCGTAGCCCTCCCTGATTCAAAGAAGGTCTTCAATTTTGAAAAAATATCATCATCATTGATAAAATGATCCCAATCGGCAACGGGCACTTTATAATGTTGACCGTTGTATTCGATGAGTACGCCGGAACTTAATTTATAGATCTTCATAATATTTTTTGTTTGTACGCGGAGTGCGCAGGGATACAACTGTACTCTCTGCGTACTCCGCGGCCCCTGCGTGAAATATTTAATCTCTCATCTTTAATCGTAATACGTACATATCATTGGTGATATACAGTGTCTTTTCATCTGGTGACAAAGCGCAATTGGAAGTGGCATTGTCCAGTTTCAGTTTTCCCAATAATTTCCCTTCCTTATTTAATATATACAGCCCACCGGGGCCGGTAGCAAATACATTTCCCTTGCTATCAATTTTTAAACCATCGGGTAATCCCTTCATCTGTTTTGCTTCTTCTTTTGCAGTATAAAATAATGACACTGCCGTCATAGAATCACTTACTATATCAATAAGATACCAGTCAGGGTTAGCAGGATCGGAGCAGGCAACCAATAATTTAGTAGTGCCCGGGAAGAAGGCAAGACCATTGGGCCGGGTGATATTGTTATAGATCAACGAGACGTTTCCAGTAAGATCCGCCTTGTACACTCCATTAAATGAAATTTCTTTTTTGGGATCCTTGTCATCCTGTGTTTGCAAACCATAGGGTGGATCTGTAAAAAACAGTTCACCGGTATTATTGTATACTGCATCATTCGGACTACTGAATTTTTTGCCTTCGAATTTGTCAGCCAGTGTAATGAATTTGGGTTCTGGTTTATTCAGCGGCGCATCCATTCTTGCCATCTGCCGGTTACCATGCTGGCACAATACAAGGCTTCCGTTTTTATCAAGCAGCAAGCCATTACTCCCCGGTTCTTTGCATAGAGAAGGCGTTGCGCCGGTATAACCACTTGGTTCCAGGTAAATTTCTTTTCCTTTTTCTTCTGTCCATTTATAAACAATATTTTTCGGTACATCGGAAAACAATAACATCTTCTCATTTTCCACCCACAGCGGACCTTCACTCCATTCAAAACCTTCGGCAATGATTTCTGCTTTGGCATTAGGCGATATGATCGGATCAAGCGCCGGGTCTGTTCTTTCGATAGTACCCGTTGTTGGATAAGCAGCTTTTTCTTTCATCGCTTCCTTTTTTTTGTTGTTGCTATTACAACTGATCAGTGCAAAAAAAATGATCCAGGGGAAAACATATTTCATATTTAATTTTTTTCATTCAGGGACTCCCACTCTACTGAGCTTCGCTCTCAACCTTCGTTCCCCGGTTGCCTCACAAGGAGGAAGAGGACTCAATGATTCATTGAATCATTGTTGCTTTGAATTCTCCTTTCCCCTATCGGGGGAGAGGAGATAGAGGAGAGGAGCCCTTAATGCGAATCCCTTGTTACCACACTTCCGGAACTTCCCTGCAAAAAATCCAGGTCAGCACCTTTGTCGGCACCCATTACATGCTTGATATATAAACTCACATAGCCCCTGTCTGCAGCAGGTTTTGGGGATTGCCATACAGCTTTCCGTTTTTCCAGTTCTTCATTGCTTACATGCAAATGCAATAATCTTTTTGCAACATCCAATTCAATCATATCGCCATTTTGCACCAACGCTAAATTGCCGCCGATCGCACTTTCAGGGGAGACGTGGAGCACTGCCGTTCCGTAGGCTGTGCCACTCATTCTGCCATCACTGATGCGAACCATATCTTTAATTCCTTTCTGTAAGATTTTTTTAGGCAAGGCCATATTGCCGACTTCCGGCATGCCGGGATAACCTACCGGGCCAACATATTTCAACACCATCACACAGTTTTCGTCAATGTCTAAATCCGGGTCGTCAATTCTTTTATTATAGTCCTCTATACTCTCAAATACAACTGCACGGCCAGTATGTTTCAGTAAGGCAGGTGTTGCTGCCGACGGTTTCATCACGGCACCATTGATGGCTAAATTTCCTTTGACGACCACACAGCCGGCTTCGGGTTGGAAGGGTCTGTCATACTTTGCAATCACATCTTCATTATAGCAATTGGTATTTCCTTTAATATTTTCTTCATGATTTTTCCCGGTAACAGTAATTACGTTTTTATGCAGCTTGTCTTTTAATTCATTTAAAATAACCGGTAATCCGCCGGCATAATAAAACTCTTCCATTAAGTATTTGCCTGATGGCATCAGGTTGAGCAACAGGGGAATTTTACTGCCAATGGTATCAAAATCCTCTAATTTCAGATCAACTCCAATTCTACCTGCGATCGCGGTAAGGTGAATTATAAAATTGGAAGAACCACCAACTGCTGCGTTCGTTATGATGGCATTTTCAAATGCTTCTCTTGTCAGTATCTGATCAATGGTTAAATTTTCTTTTACCATTTGCACAATTCTTCTTCCGCTGAGTTGTGCCATTACTTTTTTTCTGCTATCAGCCGCAGGAATCGCTGATGCACCGCTCAATGTCAATCCTAATGATTCTACCATCACCGCCATGGTTGATGCAGTACCCATCGTCAT
>JANOHQ010000093.1:0-37531 GCA_031406595.1 Chitinophagaceae bacterium | reverse complement strand
CATAGGGCTTTTTACAGGTCGTAGAGTTTGACAGGCACAGTGAAATTATGCAGGGCAACCACCATTTGACCTGTACAACTTTATATGACTCATTTGACTTGTAATTGCTGCTTGCAAAAGTCGTTAAATTCCTGCTCATTTACATGATAGCTTTTTGAATCAATATCCTGCTGGATCAACTTGTTATCCCTGAAATCTATAGTGAGTATCCTGTCTTTTAAAATAAGATTATTCAAATCGTGCCACGCAATATTCCGGTTTGGAAAAGAAGGATACGATATTTTATGATCATCAACAGTAACTACCAATTGTCTTTTGGACATGGTGTACAATAAAATAAGCATTGCTACCAGCACAGCAACCCACCAATACCCGAGCCCAATCCAGAATAAAATGATGGAAAGAGTGGCTGAATGTATCGTATTCCAAAAGCGGGGACTTTTCGGCCAAAGTAGAAAGCAGGCCGGGAGAATGGTCTGTAAAACAGCAAGACTGATCCAGATTCCGGCCCAATTACTGATATTGACTTTTACTGGTAAATAAAGAAGTGTAAGAATGATTGCAATACCATTCAACAGGAATATAAATAGAGCAAACCTGTCGTATAGCCTGATCTTCTCGTTCTTTAATGTGATCTCAAACTGCTGCATAGTGGCTCCCCTTTAGGGGTTAGGGGTATTATTAGCCACCAGCAAATTACACATCTTATACAGCACCCTGGCGCCCACATTCGCATCCCAATCCGTATCGCCGCCGATACCTACTTCGTTGAGATCAAAGCCGACAATGGTCTTACCGCTTTTCGCCAGTTTGGTGAATAAATAGAAGACCTGTTCCAGTTCAAAACCACCTGGTACCGGTGTGCCGGTAAAGGGACATAGCTTGCGGTCGAGCCCGTCGATATCAAAACTGATATAAACTTTTTCGGGAAGTTTGCTGATGATCTCGTCGGCGATCTGTTTCCAGCTCTCGCCTTCAAATTGCCGGTTCCGGATCTGCTTATCGAAATAGGTGATCACACGTCCATTACTATTCTGGAAATACTCCCATTCATCGCTGCCGAAATCCCGGACACCCACGGGGAGGAGTGTTTTTATTTGCGGCACTTCCTTTAGTGCATTGTACATGATGCTTGCATGAGAATAGTTGAATCCTTCATACGCTACCCGCAGGTCAAAATGCGCATCGATCTGCAATATGCCAAAGTCGCCATGTTTCTCTCCAATAGCTTTAAAGAAACCCAGTGGAGTGCTGTGATCGCCACCAAGCAGGCACACGAGTTTATTTTTTTCGAGTAATAATTTTGTCTGTTCATATACCCAGTTATTCATGAATATACTCCCCTCATTCACTTCCCTCAGTGTCTTGCACATGAACTGGTTGGCAAGCACGTCATCGCCTTTCGAAATATAATCGATATAGAGTTCGGCTTCTTTACGCAGGTAATCGCTTTTCATCAGGATCTTCCGGTCGGTGGGCCGCATATAATATCCTTCTTTCCAGGTATCGGGGAATTCGGGGTCAAAAAGATCCACCTGCAGGCTGGCCCTGAAGATCGCATCGGCTGCCCGGGCGGTCCCGGCTCCATAGCTTACCGTTACTTCCCAGGGAACAGGTAGAATGACCAGGCGGGCATCCTCTTCATTGGAGGGTAAACCAAAAATATTGTTATTGGGATTGCCAACACTATTCGGATCGTGGTTTGTCAGATTGACCATGCTGTATGCCGTATTAAAAAGCTGTGCAAATTAACAGGCTTTCAGGTAGCAGCAAAATCAGAAATAGGTTTGTGGATAATAGCCGGTCCCGATGGTACTGGGCATGACGAAGAATAGGGAACAGGCCATAAAAAAGGAGCCTTACGACTCCTTTCAAATACGATACAAACGATTGACTATTTCCGGCTCAGGTTCCTCAGGTGAAGCACATGCGACACCACAGCTGTTCTCATCTTCGGGTATTCGATATACGGGAAGTTGAAATCCTGGCAAGCCTTCTTGATGATCTTACTGATGGCAGGGTAGTGTACATGTGAGATACGGGGGAACAGGTGATGCTCAACCTGGAAATTCAATCCACCCACCCACCAGGAGATAAACCGGTTGCGGGTAGCAAAATTGGCTGTTGTCTTTAACTGGTGCAAAGCCCATTCGTCTTCCATTTTATTGGTAGCCGGGTCAGCCTGCGGAAAATTGGTGTCTTCTACCGTATGTGCCAGCTGGAATACAATACTCAATACGATCCCCGCAAAGCATCCGTAGATGAGGAACCCGATCACCCAGGTAGAAAAGCCCAGCGTGTAGATCGGCACAGCCATAAAGATGAAAGCATGTAATATTTTAAAACCCCAGAAAGAAAGATGATCGGAAAACTTCATTTTTTGAATAGGAGTCGGGCCGATCCTGCCGAGGAAATATTTTTTGTAGTCGGTGAAGAATACCCACCAGATATAAAGCAAGGAATACGCCAGCCAGAAATACCAATGCTGGAAGCGGTGGATCTTATAATATTTCTGTGTTTCACAAAGACGGAGCAGGGGCTTGGCTTCGATATCATCATCGATCCCTTCAATATTGGTGTAGGTGTGATGGATGATATTATGCTTGGAGCGCCACATGAAATTATTCGCTCCTAAAAAGTTCAGGGAAAGACCTGCCAGTTCGTTGACCCATTTATAACGGCTGAAACTGCCGTGCATACCATCGTGCATGATATTAAAACCGATGGCCGAGGTCAACCCGCCCAGCACGATACATTCCGTGATCGCCAGCCAGGTAACAGGCGTATAAAACACCAGGTGAACATACACAGCGATGAAACTTATTACCAAAACAATTGCCTTGAAATAGAGGGAAAAGTTCCCGGTGGATTCTTTCCCGGCCTGCTGGAAATAATCGCTGATCCTTCTTTTTAATTCACTGTGAAAAGATTGCGATACCGTATTGAATTTCGGAGATGCCATAGACTGATTTTTCAGATGCAAAGGTAATCTTTATGCATCAAACAGGGTGTGAAAATTATCACAAGCGGCTGCGGTGGATAAACGGCAATTTTGTCTACGTATTTCAACGTAATAAGAATGCTAACAACTGTTTATGTCTCGTTCTGTATCAATGCATCAAGTGTTCTTATTCCGATCTTTTTCTCGCTGATAAAGCCCTCTGCATATTTAACACCGATGCGTTTTCCAAACATCCTGGCCCGGGCAATCACACTGTCGAGAAAGTCGGGGGTAGAGATATAGGTCTGGGGTTCACCGGTTGTATTCCCCAAACTGTGGAATTGAGTTCCGTATGCTTTGATGGAATTCATCCGTTGTTCAAACACATCACTGATATCGATCAGCAGGTCGGGCTCATGATACCAGTCCTGGATATAGTGCAACACATACGAAGGCCGCCATCTTTCCTGGATATTTCCTTTTTCGTCTTTAGATTCTATTTTGGCCAGACCTGCCAGGAAACTACAATCGGCGATCATCTTCCCGGCACGGCCATGATCGGGGTGACGGTCATGCAGCACATTCCCGATGACGATCTCCGGCTGGTATTTACGGATGGCTGAGATCAGTTTTAATTTATTCTCTTCATCGCTCTCAAAAAAACCATCCCGCATTTTCAGGTTCTCTCTTACCTGCACACCGATGATCATCGCGGCGTCAGCTGCTTCTTTATACCGTGTATCGATCGTACCCCTCGTACCCAATTCGCCCTGGGTGAGGTCAACGATGCCGGCTTTTTTCCCGGATTTTATCTCATTAATGAGAGTCCCGGAACAACCGAGTTCCACATCGTCGGGGTGAACGCCTATGGCAAGTATGTCTAACTTCATGGAAGATTGAAGATTGAAGATTTTAGATTGAAGATTTTTTATTACGAAGTCGCAGCATCACATTTCAATAAAGGTAGTAAATAGAATACGATTATCGGGTTGCGGAGAAGCTCCCAAATCTTAAATCTAAAATCTTCAATCAAACATTATTTCCTATAAGGATTATTATACCAGCTCCCATCGATCTCTTTCACGATATTCTCGATCTGGCGGTCGAGTGAATTTTCCACGAGATCCCAATCCTGTTTCAGACTACCGCCTACGAACCAGGCAATGGTCTGGTAAAACCGGGCATTCAAGCCGCCCTTGTATTCTTTGACGATCTCATAACAACTATTGCCGGTCTGCCGGTTGATCAGTTTCATCAGGATCTTTCCCTGGTACACCGAAAGATTGGAAAGGGGGTCGGTGAATTCTTTTTTGAGGTCCTTTTCCCTCGATTTAATATAGGCTTTGCGTTCTTTCTTGCCCGTTACATTCGTAAGATTTTTATTGATATCATTGATCGTTCCGCCGGCGATCCGGGCATAAGGATAAGTGATATAGACCGCATTGCGCAATCTTGTCCATTCTTCAATGAACTTTTTCAATTTATCAGGAGATAATTTAGACACCCAGGCCATTTCCTCTTCCTTGTAATTCACGATCTCGTTCTGGTAAAAAATAGCGGGAACCAGGATCGTATCATTCGGCCCCCATTTTTTCCGCTGTTCTTTCATAAACCGCAATGCCAGTTCGTTGGAATCGATGACGGGGGCTGGCAGTTCTACCTGGGCAAAGAGTTTACTGCCTGCCAGTAACAGGAGTAAGATCATTACCGCGAACGGTCTCAGGTATTTGCCGGAATAAGACATGCGACTGTAAAATTAGAAAACAGGATCCGTATTTTATATACAGACAGCAAAACTAAAGCAGCCGCTGTTTGCTAATACTCATCAGGCCGTTAAAAGATCTAAAATTCTTAACTTTTAAGTCAGTTTGTTCAAAAACCAGGGCGATTTGAGTAGAACGGCCAGATGAGTAGCGCTAAGCGGCCAGACGATTAACGCTCAGCCCGGTTTAACCGTATTCTCCGCACCATGCTGATGATGATGCCAATAGCTGTAAGCAAGACCCCGAACCAGAGCAGTTTGATAAAGGGGAATTTGTAAGCTTTCATGGTAATATAATCCATTACAGCATTCGACTCTTTGATCCCCAGCACGATGCTGTTATCCGGCTTTACTTCCTGTAACTGCAATAGCAGGCTTTCTGCCAGCACTGTGTCCGGTAAGGCCAGTTGGTTGCCTTTGGCAAAGACCAGTTTGGGACTGATCGTATACACCGACCCGGTTTTGGAATGGATGGTCAATATGGCTTCATGCAGGCTTCCGTCCTTTCCAAACAGGTCCACCGGCAGACTGTCGGTTTTCCGTTTGACCTCTTTTACAATGATAAAACCGCTGGAATAAAAAAGGGAGTCACCAATCTTAAGTGTAGCCGGCTTAAAGGATGCTGTATCCTCCCGCTTAACCGGGTTAGAAATAGAGGTGATATACGTGAACACATCATGCGTCAGGTAATGACGGGAATCGGGATTACTCATCAATCCTTCATTGCCCTTATAGTTGACAAAGGAATTGGGCATTAACACGAATTCTTCTTTACCGTCCTTGCTTTTGAAACGTACTTTATAATAAGACAGTTGTTTTTTAGGATGCGTCGAATCGCCTTCATAGGTCAGCGAATACTTACCCATATCCACGGTCAGCCCCTTTACCAGGGTCAGGTTCTCTCTAGGGTCTTCACTCTTATCCAACAGGGCGGGAATGCCATTGATATTATTGGATAACACTTCTTTTTTGGAAGAGGAGATCAGGATACCAAGCAGTACCAGTCCAAAACCTGCGTGAGCGATGGAACCACCGGATAATTTCAGTTTGCCTTTCAACCCCGACCAGATATAGCCGGTATTGGCGATCACTGTGTAAACGCTGCAGGCCACCGCTACCCAGATTGCGGCCATAAAGCCATAGGTCTCTTTTTTATAATTCACATCACCTAAACCAAGGATCAGTGATGCGATGACCACGGCAATGATCGTGGGAACAGCTATTTTTTTCAGGAAATACTTCGTAGTGGTCGATTTGTATTTCAGGTATTGTGTCACAGCGGTCAGTACGGCAATGATGATCGCTACAAAAACATGTATCTGGTTATACGTAAACTCCACTTTTTCCGGCGGTGCCATTTTTGTTCCCAGTATCTGGTTATAAACAGGAATGGATGTGATACCGATAATAACCAGTGCAGAAAGAAAGAATACCAATGCGCCGATAAACATCCAGAATTCCCGCGAGGAACTGCTTTCTTCTTTTTGTATGGACGGTATATCCCGGTAGTTCCTGAAGAACATGACAAAGGGGGGGATCAAAGCGATACCCATTACCACCAGCAAATGATAGAACAGGTTGCTTCCTTCGCCGGTGAATGCATGCACGGAAGTTTCCTGCAAAGCACCCGTACGGGTAAGAAAAGTAGAATACAGGATGAACCCGAAAACAAGTATAAAGAAAACATGAGCCGCCCGCAATGAATGTCCGGTGTGTTTATAGATCAATATAGTATGTATGCCCGATACCAGCACCAGCCAGGGAACCAGCGATGCGTTCTCCACAGGATCCCATGCCCAATAACCACCAAAGGTGAGCGATTCATACGCCCACATCGCACCCATCATGATGCCAACACCAAGTATAGCAGCAGAGAATAAAGCCCAGGGCAATGCTGGTTTTGTCCACTCTCCAAACTGTTTTTTCCAAAGACCGGCAATAACGAATGCAAAGGGAACGATAGTGGAAGCAAAACCCATGAACAATACGGGAGGATGGATCACCATCCAGTAATTCTGCAATAAAGGGTTGAGGTCATTACCGTCTTTGATGGACAATAAATAATCAAGTCTTAATGCGCCGTCCACATGAAGGGCAGGAGCATTATCGAGCACACCGGAATCTCTTAATAATATAAAAGGATTGGATCCCATTTTCCAGCCAAAGATGTAAATACCAGCGATCATGGTAGCAAGGCAGAACTGTGCAAAACTGATCACCGTCATCACCGGTGCTTCCCATTGTTTGCTCGTTCGTATCAGGATGGCGCCCAATACACAATGCCATACACTCCAGAGTAAAAAACTTCCTTCCTGGCCTTCCCAGAAACAGGCGAGCAGGTATTTGAATTCCAGTGATCGGCTGCTGTGTTGCCAGGCATATTTATATTCAAACAGGTGATTGTAGATGATATAAAAAAGAATGGCGAAGATGGCAAAGACCGAAACGATCTCTGTAATAAATGCATAGCGGGCAAGTTTTTTCCAGTGGGCCGACTCTTCATAATTCTTTTCCCGGGCGGCTTTGAAATAGCAAAAGGTCGCCACCAGGGAAGCCACTAAAGAAAGTACAATAAAAAAATGTCCAAGCTGACCGGGTAAAAGATGCTCACCGATATAATCCATTCCGGTTGTTTATTTGTTGACTTCAGAATTGGTTGGAACAGGGACACCGACAGAAACAGTGGGAATGCTTTTTTCTGTAGCCTGCCCCGCATCTGCTTTTTGCAGAGGTTTCATTTCTTCCTTGTATTTGGAAGGACATTTTGTCTGCACATCCTTGCATTCAAAATGATCGTTCTCATATTTACCTTTTAGCACCAGTCTTTCGCTGATCATCAGGTTGGGTATCTCGCCTTTGCGGTAAACGACTTTCATGGTCTGGCCAGGATTTTCCATGGCGACGGCATGAAAGCTCAGGAAATTAGCATCTTTTGTCGGATCGTATTCTACCGGCTTTGATTTATCCAGTTTCACTGCCACATGTACGAATTTTCCAGGTTTGGCCTTCGCTTCATCGATGGTCTCGTAGGTAGAGCCTGTATTCAGTAAACTGATCAGTAAGGCAATGGTGCCTGCGATAAAAACGAGGAGGATAATGTGTAACTTTTTCATGTGATTTTCGGAGCTGCTTGTTGCGGGGCAAAGTTAGGTCAAAAACCGCTATTGCCCGACTGTTTAAACGGGTGAAATTCAAATTAGTTGCAAAATCCTGTGGTTCTTTTCCAAGGTGGCTTTGCCCCTTATCTTTGCCTCGCCTGCGTAGCACCATTGGCAGGCCAATGGTGCTACGACGGATTCAATCAATTAAAAGCCAACCCATATATGTTATTCCAATTCAGTGAAGAGCAATTGATGATCCAGCAGGCGGCCCGTGATTTTGCCCAGACCGAATGCCTGCCCGGTGTTATTGAAAGAGACGAAAAACAACAATTTCCCCGTGAGCAGGTGATGAAGCTGGCCGAACTCGGTTTTTTGGGTATGATGGTCGATCCCAAATACGGCGGCGCCGGGATGGATACCGTCAGTTATGTACTGGCCATGGAAGAAATAAGCAAGATCGATGCGAGTGTCAGCGTGGTGATGAGTGTGAATAACAGTCTTGTTTGCTATGGCCTGGAGCAATACGGCAGCGAAGAGCAAAAACAAAAATACCTGACACCGTTAGCACAAGGCCGCAAGGATGGTGAACTATATATCGGTGCATTCATGCTCAGCGAACCCGAAGCGGGCAGCGATGCCACTTCCCAGCAAACATTAGCCGAAGACAAAGGCGATCATTACCTGTTAAATGGTACCAAGAACTGGATTACCAATGGAGGCACTGCTTCTGTTTACCTGGTGATGGCACAGACTGACCGGTCCAAAGGATCAAGAGGGATCAATTGCCTGATCGTGGAGAAAAACTCGCCCGGTGTGGTAGTGGCAGCCAAAGAAAATAAATTAGGTATCCGTGGTAGCGATACGCATACAGTAATGTTCACCGATGTGAAAGTGCCTAAAGAGAACCGTATCGGCGAAGATGGTTTTGGTTTCAAGTTCGCCATGAAAACACTGGCAGGTGGCAGGATCGGTATCGCTTCACAGGCATTGGGTATTGCCAGTGGCGCTTATGAACTGGCAAGAGAGTATTCCAAAACAAGAAAAGCATTTGGTACCGAGATCATGAATCACCAGATCATTGCTTTCAAACTAGCAGACATGGCCACCCGGATCGAAGCCGCCAGGTTGCTTTGCCTGAAAGCAGCATGGGAGAAAGACAATAAGATCGATTATACACTGAGCTCATCCATGGCCAAAGTATTTTCTTCCGAGACCGCCATGTGGACAACGGTGGAAGCCGTACAGATACACGGGGGATATGGATTTGTAAAAGAATACCATGTGGAACGACTGATGCGTGATGCGAAAATTACACAGATATATGAGGGGACGAGTGAGGTGCAGAGGATCGTGATAAGTCGATCGATATTGAAAGGATAGGAAGGTTTATAGTTTATTGTTTATGGTTTATTGTTGTTGAGAGATCGTAGTTTCTTTAAGGATTTAGAAGATCTTTTAGTTCATAATTTATAGTCTGCCATGTCGTCTGCAGAATAAACCCGCCCGACAGTTTTTTTATTCACAAACTATACGCAAAACGGACTACAGTAAGTTCCCAGCGCCTATTTTTCGACTAAACGAATTGTTGGGATCAGGAAAAACTAACTGTCGAAAAATCCAGCGCTTTTTGTTTACAGCATAGCACGAAGCAACAGCTAGCATTAAAGTCTATGAAACATTGCAACGTTGAAGCGCTGTCCGGTCAAACGGCGCAGCTTCGTTTGACCGTGGCTTTTTGGCTACCTTTTTTCCACAAAAAAGGTAGAAAACAAATTCTCGTCGAAGGCATGCGGAAAGTCTGAAAGTGCTGACTATTTTTGATGTTCGCTCAAGTGACTAGGTACCTGATGCAGGGTATAATCATATTATCAATGTCAAGTAATAAGAACGTATTTTTAAAGTTAAAGAAGGAGCTAGACGATACCGGCGTGGTATTGGTCGCCGTTTCTAAAACAAAACCCGTTGAAGACATCCTTGCCCTCTACGAACTTGGACAACGCGATTTCGGGGAGAATTATGTACAGGAGCTGGTAGATAAAGCCGGTCAATTGCCCAAAGACATACGCTGGCATTATATTGGTCACCTTCAAACCAATAAAGTAAAGTTAATAACCTCCTTTGTGCAACTGATACACGGGGTAGACAGTCTGAAATTACTGAGAGAGATTGGTAAACAGGGGGCGAAGGCCGGAAGAGTTGTCGATTGCCTGTTGCAAGTGCATATCGCCAACGAAGAGACAAAGTTCGGGCTGGATGAAAAGGAGCTGGATGAATTGATGGGGCAATATAATGAGGGAGCGATCCAGGGTGTCCGGGTGCTTGGGTTAATGGGGATGGCAAGTTTTACGGAAAATATGAGCCAGGTAAGAGAGGAGTTTAGAAAATTAAAGCGAATGTTCGATCATCACGCCCGACTCACGACTCTCTCCATGGGTATGAGCAGTGACTATAAAGTAGCAATAGAAGAAGGCAGCACGATGGTGAGGATCGGCAGCCTCTTGTTTGGAGAAAGGAAGTGATTGGAAGTAAAAGTGGTACCAGTTTCACGCAGAGTATAGGGATAAATCCTCTGCGAGTCCAGCGTCCTCAGCGTGCGATTTTCAGACTGGAACTCCTGTATTAAAGAACCGCCCTGATTAATTAGCAAATTATTCGTATTTTTTACGCTTAAATATTTCCTGTAATGCGGGCAATTATCTTTTCCCTGGTTTTATTGATCTCAGTTCCATCACTGGCACAACAGGAGAGGGACACGGTATTAAGCCGCTGTCCTGTTTTTATCACTGACACCGCCACCTCGAATAATTTTTTTATCGAGGCAAGACCCGCTACGCTGAAAGTATACCGTGTAAAGGGCGACCTGACGATCGTTGTTGAACAAAAGGACCAGTTCTTTACAATGTTCTTCCGGGGTGGAAAATTGAAGAACAATACTTACAAGATCACGCTGAGCCCCGATAGCCGCAATGATCTGGCCGCCAAATATTCTTTCCGTTCCGGCGAACAGGTTTCCTATGTGAATGTTGCCAATGGCACCGTGCAAACCACCTGGGACAAAGAAAAAAAGATCTGGAAGGTAAAGGTTAATGGCCTGATTGCTAACCTGGTGGAACGAACGGTCAGCTACTACAAGGTCAAGGCAGATTTCACCATCAAATAACTCTTTCTATTTATCCGGGTAGTCACGGACATTCAGCCCGAGGATGATATCCCGGGTAGCTCTCAGCATGCCATCCCTCATTGTCGTTTTCAGTACACCACCACCGGCGACAGGATCAGCTTTGGTTCTTTCCGAATCCGGCAGCAAAGGGTCAGTATCAAAATGAAACTCATCGATCCAGTAAGCTGATTTACCGGTTTCTTTAATTATCGGATGAATATGCTGGGGATTCCTGCTATTGGGATAGGAGGCAGGAACCAGGGTATAAAATCTATACTTTCCATCGGCACCTGTTTTGATCCATCCCCGGATGTAGCCATGTTGTCCCGCCTCCTTTCCTTTTTTCGGATAAATGCCCCGCTGGTCCGTATGGTACACATAGAGTACGACGTTAGGAGCCGGCGTTTTCCCATCGCGCTGGTAGATTGTTCCGCTGATCTCGATCTTCGGACCGGGATCATTAAAACCGGGAAGGGTATCAGTCGCATTTAATTCGTTAAATGCCACCGGGCTTTCATAGATCAATTCGCAATCTTCACAACGACCACCCACATTGATCTCGTTGGCTGTTGGTTTATTGTTCACGGCCGGTTTGGTTTTGTTCTGGGAACAGGCGCTAAAGCAAAGCGTACAAGCCAGCCCGAGCAGGGAGAATGACCTTGCATAATAACTTTTCATGGCTAATGATTTTACCAAAGTTGCGCCGATCGGCCGGTTGCTGGTAAAAGTTTACACCTGGCGTTACTATGGCTTGACAAAAGGCAAAAATGCAGGTCATCAGGTAAAGATGACAAATCATGTAATCGGTTATACCAGCCGGAATTTGTACATTTATTTTGAGCAATGCACCCCACACCTTTTTTGTTACGCTACAAACTGCACCATGTTTTCTTCTGGATACTGGTCTTTGTGGCTTGGTATCTGCTCCGGGTAGATGATTACTCGTCGAAATTAAAGGCGCTGGCAGTGACGACCATCAAAGTGGGAGAGTTGGCACTGATGATCTATGTCACCAATTATGTGCTGATCCCCAGGCTGCTTTACAAAAAAAGATACGGTTTGTTCGCTGTCATTTTCATCGCTATGATCTTTGGGAGCAGCATCATTAAAATGAACATACTCGGCCATCTGATCAATAATCCTGCCCTGATCCACTGGCGGGAGAACCTGAGAGGCAGCCTGTACAATAATATCATCCCGCATTTCTTCCTCGTTATTGCAGGGGCGGCAGTTCAACTGATGCTGGATTACGGGAAACTGCAGAAACGGATCGTGGAAACGGCCCGGGAAAAAGCCGAGGCCGAGTTGAATTTCCTGAAATCACAGATCAATCCTCATTTTGTATTCAATTCACTGAACTCCGTTTATTTCCTGATCCATAAAGAGAATAGTGAGGCCAGGGGAGCCCTGCATAAATTTTCTGAAATGCTCCGCTACCAGTTGTATGAAGTAAAAGACGATACCATACCGATTGAGAAAGAGATCCGGTACCTGCAGGATTATATGGACTTGCAGCAATTGCGCAAGGATGAAAAATATTCTGTGCAGTTCAATGTGGCGCCGGGTGTAAAAGGGTTTTCCATTGAACCGCTCCTGCTGATTCCGTTTGTTGAAAATGCATTCAAACATATTTCGCATTTTACCGATCAGCCTAATTTCGTAAAAGTGAATATGCTGCTGGTCAATGACCATTTTGTTTTTTCAGTCATCAATTCACGGGAGACACAGCCCACCACCGAACAACACGGAGGCATCGGGCTGAATAATGTAAAGAGAAGACTGGAACTCCTGTATCACGGGCGATACGAATTAAAGATCGATGAGGGGGATAACACATTTGCCGTACAATTAAATCTTCAACTGTCATGAGTATCAACTGCATTGTAATCGATGATGAACCATTGGCAAGAAAAGGGTTAAAGGAATATATTGCCGATGTTGACTTCCTGGAGCTGGTGGGTGAATTCGACAACCCCCTGAAAGCCGCGGAACCGATCAGCAAAGGAGAAGTGCAATTACTCTTCCTCGACATACAAATGCCCAGGATCACGGGTCTTGATTTTTTCAGGACCCTGCAAAATCCCCCACCCGTAATATTTACCACAGCCTACCCGCAATATGCGCTGGAAGGTTTTGAAGTGAATGCCCTGGATTACCTGGTGAAACCGATCTCTTTCAGCCGCTTTCTCACAGCAGCGCTGAAAGCAAAAGAGTACTACGAAATAAGAGAGAAGAATACAGGTAGTGAAACCGGTTCGGATTTTTTCTTTATCAAAGCCGATAATAAACTGGTGAAGATCGTATTTGATGAATTGCTGTACGTGGAAGCATTACAGAATTATGTGACCATTCATACCGCCACTAAAAAATACATGACCTATCTCACATTCAAAGCCGTGGAAGATTATTTGCCTGCGGATAAATTCCTCAAAGTGCATAAATCGTATATCGTTGCCGCTTCAAAGATCGATAGTATTGAAGGGAATGATATCCGGATCGGCCAACAGCATATCCCCATCAGCCGCAACCAGAAAGAGGAAGTGATGGAAAAGCTATTGAAGAACCGCTTTCTAAAAAGATGACTTGCGATTTTCTGGGGCTATATTCTCCTCATTGAATCCAAACACGGCCTTTTTCAGGAAGCCTGTCACATTTGCGGGCGTACTGGTGCTGTTCATACAGCAGGATAGCAGTTTTTGACATGTATCCCGCGGGTAGTGCCACCGTTTTTTGTTAAATTAGGGGAGCCGTTGTTCATGAAGTTGTTGTTGACGATATCGATCCTCCTGCTTTTTCAACCTGTTTTTGCTCAACAGGAAGATGCTGCTGCTTTAGCGAAACGCCTTACAGCATCTCATCCTACCGAACTGGAGAAAGTTACTTCGATCTTTCACTGGGTCACATCGAATATTTCGTACCATGTAAGACCTGATCGAAGAAAAGTGATCGGTACCCATTCATTTAAAAATTACCAAAGCGAGATCGCGGACGAAGATGACGGCCCGTTAAAGCCTTTGACAGAAAGAGTAGCGGAGAATGTTTTGTTGCGCAAGGCAGCTGTCTGCGATGGTTATGCCCGGCTCTTTACTACGCTTTGCGACTACGCCGGTATACGCTCCGAAGTGATCGTTGGTTATGCAAGATCGAACAAAGGGGGACACAATTATTTCGCCGTGAATCATTATTGGAATGCCGTACAGATCGATGGCAAATGGCACTTGGTGGATGCTACCTGGGCCAGCGGTTATGTGAAGAATGACCAGTTTGTCTTTGCCTATGACGATAGCTACTTCCTTTCGAAACCGGAGCATTTTATCAGGGACCATTACCCCGATGACGCCAGGTGGACCTTGCTCCCGGATTCGAATATGCCCGACGAGTTCCGTCGGTCGCCGTTCAAACAAAAATCATTCGCAAAATACAGGATCACCTCGTTTTACCCGTCACGAGGGATAATCGAGACGTATGTGGGTGATACCATCATTCTCGAATTAAAAACAGCGGTCAGTGAACAGGGAAGAGATGTTTGTCCCGACCTGCTGATCGATTCGGCCATTTTTACGCATTCACCATCCTGGGTATTTCTCAGACCCCATGCATCGGCTATAAAAGACCTGCATCAATATGTATATACCGTGAACTCGCCGGATGTGGAATGGATCTATCTTTTGTATAACGACGACCTTGTATTGCGGTACAAGGTGAATGTCCGCAAGAAAAAGACCTGAACTGCCAATAGCGCCCCAGGTCTATAAGATAAAAAATATTCAGAATATCAACTTCCTCTCTGCGACCCGGTGTTCGATTGTTTACTCACAAAGCCGGTAGATTTTGGCTTCTGGATGAATTTAGAACCACCCGGACCACCGATAGCAGCATTTTTTTTACTGTCCTTCTTTTTACCTTTCTTATTGTTTTGATTCAGCAACGACATAGGAGTATTTATTTTTTATAAAGATAATGCTTATTCGCCATTAGCGAAATTGGCAGCCCGATGAACAGCATCAGTATCAGGATCGGGATGATTGCTTTGGCAAGGTCAAGCGGCGCTTGTTTGATCTGGCTGAAAAAGGGGATGATCACCCGGGTGGTCATGATCCAGGCAAATATGCCGTATAATAAACCCGCTACTATTTTATTTTCTCCCAGCCATTTTACCCGGGGGTAGAGCCAGAAATAAAATACAGTGAGCCCATAAGCGATCAGGAAATGAAAGAAAACGCCCCAGAGCACCATCGTTGTTCCACCGGTAAATGCTTTTTTACCAAATACACCACTTGCGATATACTTGAATATAACCGCCGGGTTCTTGTCTCCCTTGACCAGGAAATGAGTAATGGCCGCCAACCCATCCAGCGTGCCGGCGACAAGACCGGTCAGGAGGATGGCGGTAAAAAGGTTCTTTAAAGGTCCCGCAGTGTTTGTGTTTTGAAGCATGGAATTGTTTTGGTTTGTTAGGGGACAAGGCCGCAGATGAAAATGCTGCCCCGGAGCGGTGGCCAATTGGCGGCCTCCTATCCTCTGCCTCTGAGCTACGCTCGCAACCTTCATATCTCGGTTGTCTCCGTGAGAGGAAAGGAGAATTCAAAGACACAATGAGGCAATGGGCAATGGAAAATAGGCAACCCTTCGACAATGCCCTGGGCAATCTTCAATCTAAAAATCTGCAATTTTCAATCCTTATTCTTCCTTTTCTTTTTTTCTTCTTCAACCACCTGGAAAGTGACGGGTTGTTTGCGGTAAGCTTTTACTTTTCTTCCATCTTGGATCGCGGGCTCCCATAGCGGTGCTCTTTTCAGCAATCGTATTACTTCTTCTTCCATGCCGTAGCCATGATTCGTGAGTGCTCTGATATCGGAGACCTTTCCTTCGCGGTCCACTACAAAAATTACGACCACGGTGTATAAGCCAGCAGGGGCTTTATGACGGACGGCAACATCTGCGTTGATATTTCTTTCGAGGAATTTACGCCATTCATTATCGCCACCCGGGTACCTTGCTTCGATCTCCACTTTATTAAATATCCTGCTTTCTTCTCCATCGGTCACCGGAACTGTATCAGTAATGCCATATCTTTTTATATCGCAGGCAGAGCTTTTAACGGCAGATCCTGCAAGAAAGATGAGGAAGGAAGCAATGATAACTTTTAATAACATGTGTCTTATTTTATGCCAAGGTAATATTTTATATTCATGGCGTAAATAAAGCGATTTGGAAAACTATTTTGGTATCATCGAAATTGATCGGGTAGACAATGAGCAGGCTGGTCCTGTTGCCGCGGTAGATTTTATTCCCCTGGCGATCGATCATACCCGCTTTGTTCATTACCCCGATTGTCAGCAGCTGATCATCTGGCTTACCTATCCCGGCAGCGAGTATGGGAATATCCGCCTGGTCGATACTAACACCGGCAAAACAGTGGATGAGTATTCTGTCGCCGATAAACTGAATGGAAGCATCCAGCTTGTATGGGATACACTTGCATCGCACCAGGCTCTTATACCGCTGAGATCCGGTGGAAGAATGGATGGCAGCATTATATCCATTTTACTAAATACAAAGAAGGAGATATGCCAAAAAGGAAAATGGTGAATGTTCTTCAAAACAAAGAAGAAGAAAGATCATCTGCTCCTGTTGAATACCGGGATGGTTTTGGAAAAACTATCGTGAATGAAGATGCCGTGCTGCGCGATAAATTGAATAAGGAGCTGGCAGATAAATTTGGACCTGCTATCATGTATGAAGGCAGCTTCCGGGCCGGGACGATCATCTATACTGACCACTCCACCCGTATTGAGTTCAGTCATGAAATGGGTGCTGGCAATTGTATGTTCTATATTGATATACCCAAAGAAGAATATTGGGAGTCAAGAACCAAAACACCCCTGGCTTCACGAAAAGAGATACTGGAATATATGGCTGCGAGGGTACAGGCAGAACAGGCTTCCAATTGTCGTTACGTGATCGGCCACGATACGATCAGCTTTTACTACCAGTGATCATCCCTTAAAATATTTTGTACAGTAAGCGGAGGTCGATAAAATCTGCGGTGAACTTATGCACTTTCATATTGAATCCTGCCTGGAAACGTTTGCTGAACCGGTAACGCAATCCCCAGCGGTGATAGGTGGAGCTTTTAAAAAACGCAGGATAATCGCTGATATACTTTCCGTATTGCTGGCTGAAAATGATCTTGTTGAATAAAAACTCATGCCCGATATTGACCGATGCAAGAGTGGCGGGTTTGCTGTTGGCGGCCGGTACACCGGGTGCATCTTCAAATTTATTGTAGTACAATTCAGCGCCCAGGGAAAGCGCACTGATACGGCTGACCTTTTTTGAAGTGTGGGCAAAAAGGCCGATCATATAGTTCCGGGTGGTCTTCCATTTACGGTGATAACCCTGTTTAGGAACATACATCAGGCCAAGATCAAGACTCACTTTATCTTCCTTCCATTTATAACGGGGAGGCTTACCGTATTTCGGCAGCCCATTGCCCTGCGGGGAATACATTAGTGATGCGGAGAAAGTACTCCAGTTCAGACCCGCATTGGGTTCTTTATAATTGCCGTTGGACATATGATTGAAATTCGCATTCCCCTGGAGGATCAGTTTTTTGGTGATACGAAAGCCAAAGCCAGCCGATACATGCAGGTAAGGAGTTATATGTAAACTATAATTGTTATTCTTCGGGTTTTTTACACTGTCAAAAGGGTTGGTAAAATAACCGGCGCCCATATCTCCCCGGAACTGGAACTGGAATTTATTGCCGATCCGGTAAACAGGTTCGAGGAAATAGGAGAGTATAAAACCATTCGCAAGGATGGGTGTGCCGAGGTCATAAAAAGAAAAGCTAAATCCTTTGCGGATATAAGTCCTGCAATAAGCATAGGAGGCAGAATCAATATACTGTTTTGACCAGTCCAGTGAAAAACCTTTTGGCTTTGCATTCTCAATACTTTCCACATCGTGGTTATGTACCAGTACGGCGCCGGAATGGAGGTTCAGCCCGTACACACGACGGGGCTGGTCCTGGGCCTTTGCTGCAAAAGAGATCAGGATAAAAAGGATGATAAACGGGTAACGCATATAAAGGCGAAAAATAATCCAAAAAAAACAAATGGGGAACAAAAAACAGGGACATGGATCATTTGAACAGGATGGTATTCATGATCTTTTTTGCTGTATTGGTATGTGTAGTTTTTGCGGCTTCTGACACAAAAGTGACGATATACAAGCGGGACCTGTAAAAGCAATACCATTGTATGGTCCGCACTTTAATTGTTTCATCCACCTTGCTGTAGCCGGAATAAATTATTTCAGCCGCATCCACGGTATTCCATTTGAAGAAGCGCCGGCCTTCTTCGGTAAAACCGGTAAGCTGCTCTTTCAGTGCATCGGTGATGGCAGGGAACAGGTCCGTTATTTTTAATTCGGTGCCATAGCCTGCTTTGGTGGTCACACTGATATTAATATTCTCTAAAAAATTATCCCCGTCGCCATCAGAGGGAGAAGTAAAGAAGACCCTGTTATTCTCCTTGATCTTGTTCACCCATTCCGGGGGATATTTGGCGCTGAACTTCCCCGCTGTATCGGTAAAGTTCTTCCATTGCTGGCCAAGGCAGAAAAAGGGAAACAAAAGGAACAGGACAAGGAAGTGACGGTGCATAACAGGATTTTAGGTGTAAGATAGAATGAATTTGGAGATAAGAGGTTGCTTTGCGTCACTCCTTTTTTATTCTACTGCATGACCCAATTCGTTTCTTCTTAAACAGCTCATTTCCTTAACTTTGCAGACTATGTCAGAAGAACTGAACCTGCCTGCCGGACAGGCAAGTAAAGAAGAACGAAGCCTTAATTTCCTGGAAGAGATCATCGAAGATCACATTAAGAGCGGAAGTTATAAAAGTATTGTTACCCGCTTCCCGCCGGAGCCGAATGGTTACCTGCATCTCGGTCATGCCAGTGCCATCTGTCTGAATTTCGGACTGACCAAAAAGTATCCCGGTTATACCAACCTCCGTTTTGATGACACCAATCCTGTTACGGAAGAAACAGAATATGTAGACAGTATCAAAGAGGATGTAAAATGGCTGGGCTTCGAATGGAAACATGAACGTTATGCCAGCGATTATTTCGGCACCTTATACGAATACGCGTTGCAACTTATTGATAAGGGTCTTGCTTATGTGGATGAAAGCAGTGCGGAGGAAATGGCGGCAATGAAAGGTACACCCACGGAGCCGGGAACCAATAGCCAGTACCGCGACAGGAGTATTGAAGAGAACAGGGGCTTTTTCACCCGGATGAAGAACGGTGAATTTGCCGATGGCAGCAAAACGCTCCGGGCAAAGATCGATATGTCCCATTCCAATATGCTGATGCGGGACCCGATCCTTTACCGGATCAAACATGCCCATCATCATCGTACCGGTGATACCTGGTGTATCTACCCGATGTATGATTTTGCTCATGGCCAGAGCGACTCGATAGAGGAAGTGACCCATTCGATCTGTACGCTTGAATTTGTCCCGCACCGGGAACTCTACGACTGGCTGATCGAAAAACTGGGGATCTATCCCTCACACCAATATGAGTTTGCCAGGAGAAATATAAATTATACGGTCACCAGTAAGCGAAAACTGCTGCAGTTGGTAACGGAAAAACATGTAACGGGCTGGGATGATCCAAGGATGCCTACGATCAGCGGCTTGCGGCGCAGGGGATATACACCGGAAAGTATCCGCGAATTTTGCGACAGGATAGGAGTGGCTAAAAGGGAGAATATGGTGGATGTGGGTTTACTGGAATTTTGTTTACGGGAACACCTGAACAGAATCGCCCTGCGAAGGATGGTGGTGTTCAACCCCCTGAAGATTGTCATTACTAATTATACAGGTGAGGATGAAGTATTGCCCAGCGAAAATAACCCCGAGAACCCAGAGGGTGGATTGAGGAGTATCCCTTTTTCCCGGGAGATCTATATCGAAAGGGATGATTTCATGGAAAATCCGCCAAAGAAATATTTTCGTCTTAGCCCCGGGGCAATGGTGAGGCTGAAATCTGCTTATATCATCAAATGCGGGGACGTGACCAGGGATGCAGATGGAAATATCACCGAACTGCATTGCACGTATATACCCGAAAGCAAAAGCGGCAGCGATACAAGCGGGATCAATGTAAAAGGCACGCTGCACTGGGTAAGTGTAAAGACCGCCGTTTCGGTAGAGATAAGAGAGTATGATCGCTTATTCCGGGTAGAAGACCCGTCGGATGAGGAAGGTGATTTCAAGGACTATCTCAACCCCGCTTCCCTGAACGTGATCACTACAGCATTTGCCGAGCCTGAACTGGCGAGAGCAAAATTTGATGACCGCTACCAGTTTATCCGTAAAGGCTATTTCTGCCTGGATAAAGATACCAGCTCCAGCCGGGTGGTCTTCAACAGGACGGTCACCCTCAAAGATGCCTGGACGAAAACACAGAAAAATTAGTGGAAATAACTCCCTTGTAGTAAAGTCCCGAACAGATTTCCGGGCTTTTTTTATTCTTAATTTTTTTTATCCCTTTTTTTTCGTAAAATTTGATGATAGATTCAGTCAGTGCGATCCGTTAGACATAGTTTCCTGAAGTGCTGAATCTATATGATTGACTATACTGAAACGTACACTCCACCCTTTCTGTCCCTCTGAAACCGGGTTAGGTTGCTTACTTATTGGTAGTTTGTTCTGCAATTTTATTATATAACCAAAACTGAATGTTTATGAGAAAGCTTTACGCTCTTATTCTGGTCTTATTTATTGGAGTCGTTTCAGAAGCACAGCCAACACATTATAATCATGCTGCTACGACAGGAGGAACAACCAATAGTTTTCCTTTCAACATCAATTCGGCTATTGGAAAAAGAGTACAATGGATCATCACCAATGGCGGGTTTGGGCTGCCTTCACCAGCTTTACCCGGTAATAATATAACAACAGTTTGGTTTTGGGCAAATAATGCAGGTACTGCCACGTATACGAACCTGACGGTTCGTATGGCCACTGTTCCCACTTCTACTTTTTTTACAACAGGTGCTTTTTATACAGGGCCGATGACAACAGTACGATCACAAAATACTGCTGTAACACCCAGTGGTGCCAACACCTGGGTCGGTATTCCGCTGACAACCCCCTATTTATATGACCCGGCAATGAGTCTTATCATTGAAGTCTCTCATTGTGGTTATACGGGTGGCGGTTTTTCGTTACGCCAGCTTAGTTTTGGGGCTGCACCCAATTTCCGGCGCCAATACAGTGATGCAGCATCTCCCTGCGGTTCTGTGGCATTACCTACGGGTGGTGACCTGAATGTTGCAGGTATCGGGATCAGTGTGACACCGGCCACGCAACCTTGTGCTGAAAATTTTGATGGAGCACCTGGCCCGGCTTTACCAGCAGGTTGGTCTGCCTCTACACCTACAACCTGTGCGGGATCAACACCATGGGTTAAAACGAGTACAGTCTCCAGCAGTGCACCTAACTCAGCATTTAGCAATGATCCTGCATGTATCTCAGATGAATTGCTGGATTCAAGAGTATTCCCGATCGTTTCCCCAACCGCCCAGTTGTCTTTCAGGAATAGTTATGACCTTGAAACAGGATTTGATGGTATGGTACTGGAAGTATCCATTGGTGGTGGTCCGTTCACCGATATCATCACAGCAGGAGGCTCTTTTGTTACCGGTGGTTATAATGGAACCATCAGTGTGAATTTTGCCAGCCCGATACTCGGCAGATCTGCGTGGACAGGTAATTCAGGTGGATTTATCACAACAACTGTAAATCTTCCCGCAGTTGCCAACGGCCAGAATGTAGTATTCAGGTGGCGAAGAGCGACCGACAGCAGTGTGGGTGGTGCAGGTGCATGGATCGATAATATTACCATTACCGGTTCGGATTGTACATCCGGTGGTGGTTGTTTGATCACCTGTCCTCCTAATATGATTGTATCCAATAACGCCAACCAGTGCGGCGCCGTAGTTAATTATCCGGCACCAACGTCAAATGGAGCTTGCGGACCGATCACAGCTTCACCGGCATCAGGTAGTTTCTTCCCGGTTGGATTGACAACTGTCACAGTAAGCACATTCTCCGGGCCTTCCTGCACATTTACTATAAGAGTTAATGATACTCAACCTCCGACCATTACCTGCCCCGCTAATATTACCACCGGTAATACAACAGGTCAATGCGGTGCGGTGGTTAATTTTAGCCCTGTTGCCTCGGATAATTGTCCGGGTGTAGTGGTTACTTCCAGCCCTGCTTCCGGTAGCACATTCCCGATCGGAACTACAACAGTGAGTTCCACTGCAACGGATGCATCTGGTAATACAGCAACCTGTTCCTTTACGGTAACGGTAACGGATACGGAGAATCCAACATTCTCTTCTCCCGGCCTGATCCCGGAAAGATTGTATTACAGATTTGACGGTACTGGCACATCAGTCCCCAACCTCGCTACTGCGCCCCCTGTAGGAACAGCAACCGCGACATTGACCGGTGTAACACAAGGATTAACCGGTAAATGCGGTGGCGCCCTGGTCGGTACTGGTACTGCCAATCAAAGTATGAATACGAACTGGGCTACGAATATGACGGGTCCATGGACGATCAGCTTCTGGCTTGGACCGAACCAGCTTGATGCCAATCCATCCTATCTGTTTGGAGATGTGAATGCAGGTTCATTCCGTTGTTTCTATGGCGGAGCAGCACTGCCTAATAATATTCTTTTGCGTGGTGGTTCAGGGGATGTATTAATTACAGGTGTAAATCCAACTGCCACCCTTATAACCATTGTTTATAATGGTGTAAACACCGTGGTTTATAAAAACGGGGCATCACCTCAGACCTATGCAGTTACATTTAGCAATGTAGGTCCTGGTCCGTTCCGGGTCGGCGGCTATTCTACGCTTGCATCTATAAATGGAAGATTGGATGAATTCAGCATGTATTCAAGAGCTTTGACGGCTGCAGAAGCACTGAGTTTATTCAATACCTGTCCTGTAGCCATCAATAACTGTCCTTCCGCCATAACGGTCAGCAATACCCCAGGTGTTTGCGGCGCGGTGGTCAATTATACTACACCGGTAGGAGTAGATAATTGTCCGGGTGTTACAACAACCCAGATCTCGGGCTTACCAAGTGGCAGCACGTTCCCGATCGGAACCACTACCAATTTATTCAGGGCCACGGATGGGGCCGGCAATATTGCTAACTGTTCATTTACTGTAACGGTCAATGACACACAGGCACCGGCGATCAGTTGTCCACCTAATATTACCATCCCTACGCCGGTTGGATTCTGTACAGTAGCGGTACCGTTTACGGTTACTGCTACAGATAACTGCCCCGGAACAACGATAGTCAGTTCACCAGCTTCGGGCAGCGTCTTCAGTTTAGGCACCACCACGGTTACTTCTACGGCTACGGATGCCTCCGGCAATACGGCCACCTGTACGTTTACAGTAACGGTAATTGATGGTCAGTTACCGTTGATCACAGCACCACCGGTCAACAGGACCGTTTGTGCAGGAAGCAATGCTGTATTCAGTGTAACGGCCATCAATGTAGTAACCTATCAATGGCAGCAGTGGAATGGATCGGCATGGGTGAATCTTGCCGGTACCAATTCTAACACGTATACGGTTTCGAATACAACGGTGTCGATGAATACGAATACATTCAGGGTAGTGATGACCGGTCTTTGTACGACGATCAACTCCAACGCGGTCACGCTCTTTGTTAACCCGCTGCCGTCGGTGACCGTTTCAGCAAATCCTCCGGGACCCATTTTGCCGGGGCAGACGACCACGCTGACCGCCTTCCCGACCATTCCTGGCGGAACCTTTGCCTGGTTCTTTAATGGCACACCGATACCGGGTGCAAATGCCGCTTCACTCGGACCGTTGAGTATTTCACAACTCGGTACCTACCGGGTAGTGTATACGGCTCCAACCGGGTGTACTGCTACTTCGGCCGATTTCGAAGTTGGTGGCGCAGCATCAGAAGGTATCTGGGTTTACCCGAATCCCAACAGGGGTCAGTTCCAGGTACGGTTCTTTAACCAGCTGAATGAGAAGGCTACTGTCAATGTATTTGATGCAAAAGGAAGAAAAGTTCACCAGGAAGCAGTGGTGACTGGAGGTACAACCTACTCCCAGATCGATATTGACCTGGGCCCAACGGCTAACGGTATCTATATCGTGGAAGTGGTGAATGGCAGTGGCAAGCGGATCGCCACCAAACGCATCAATGTGCAGAGCTTTTAATGATGATAGAAAAATTTGAAGCAAGTCCACCCGTTTTCTGCGGGTGGACTTTTTTATGGAAATTACCCCGGAGGAGGGTGCAGGGATGCAGTCTTTTTTATATTTTGGAATTGCCGATTGGGTCCCGATAGCTCTCGGGATGAAATTTTCTTTGATGTAAAATTCTCCGCGCTTTCAACAGCTCTGGTTAGATCAAGGAAACCAGCATAAATGACAATTTCCCAATTTTGAAATCTTCTCTCACCGTATGATCAGCCCCGACGGATCCTTTACAAAAAGATAAGCATCGCTTTCCACGAAATCATTGGATTTGATCTCCACCGATTCGGCCTTGCCATCTTTCATCGAGAATTTCGCCGGGTAAATACCATAACCGATATTGGAATAAGTGACCCGGAACTCGTTAGTGTCCATATAGTCCATATATCCCAGCAGGTCGGGGTGATGCTGGAATCGGCAGATCAGCCGGTTGTCGGCTTTACTGATCGTGATCTTTCCATACACCGTGTTGAAATACTCACCGGTGAAATCATCCAGCGGAATATCGGTTGCATTTTTCCTGTCCACTCTTTCTTTTAAAGCATTTACCTGTTCATCCACTTCTTTTTTCCCCTGCACATAAAAGCTCCATTGAAACTTACTGCGGTCGGTATAAGGAACGCCGAGATAAGCATCGAGTAATTGGTAACGTAAGGCCTCAAAGAAATTCTGGTTATCGTTATTGGTAAGAATGGTGATACCCAGTTTTTCTTCGGGAATAAAACAGACATTGGTCACATGACCAAAGGCGCCACCGGTATGCCAGTACACCTGCTTCCCGTTATAGTCGGTGGAGTACACGCCCAGCCCGTATCCCCTGAAATGCGTGGGATACACGGTTGACTTGCGGCTGCCCGTCAGGATATTGATATCCCTTGTTTTTTGCAATACTTCCCAGGGTAAAATTCTTTTGCCTTCGTACCGGCCGCTGTCGAGTTGAAGCAACAACCATTTGGTCAGGTCTTTTACATTACTCACCATACTGGTGGCGGGACCGAGGTTATCTACATTGTCAAATGGGATTTTGGTAAGCGGGCTGTACAGGTTGTTATGAGGATAGGCGATATTATTTCGTTGGGCAAGACCGGCCGTATTCATATATGTATTCTTCATACCTAAAGGACTGAGGATATGTTCTTCTACATATTTTTCCCAGCTTTGTCCCGTTACTTTTTCAAGCACCTGCCCGGCTACCAGGAAACCGGAATTGCAATACCCATAATCCTGGCGGAACTGGCCTGCAGGTTTCAGGTAGCGCATTTTCCAAACGATGGAATCTTTGGGTAAATTGGAATCCCAGAAGGTAAAATCTCCCTGGAATGTTTTGGTCCCCAAACGATGACAGAGCATATCTCTTACCGTTGCCAGCCGGGTGGAATTGCTGTCATACAATTTGAACCAGGGGATATATTGCGTTATTTTATCGTTCAAAGACAATTTCTTTTCATGATCCAGTTTGGCTACGGCCGTACCGGTGAAGAGTTTTGAATTGGAAGCGATGATGAAGAGGGTATTCTCATCCATTTTATCTTCCTTGCCGAGTTCCCGGACGCCATACCCTTTGCTCAGTATCACTTTACCATCTTTCACAATAGCGATGGCGAGACCCGGTATCCGCCATTGCCGCATACCCCTCTCGATATACTTATCAAGGCTATCCGTTAGAAAGGCAGGGGCCTGGGCAGAACTGCTGATCAAAAAGAAGAGGAAGGGGATAAAGAATAACGGACGGAGCATTCTTCTGGAGGTGTCAAGCGTCATAATTAAAAATTGAGGGATGAAAATAAGAAGAAAATGAAAAAGTAGGTGTTAATGATATTGCAGACCTGTTTTATTGTACGGATAGAAAATTATTATGGGATTTGGATTACGTTCTGTAGGAACGCTTTATGCAATCGTAGATTAATGAAGACAAAATGCATTCTATGGAACATTTTGAACCGGATCTTTTTGTCCCGGAGGGACATATTATGGGTAGGAAATTGTTATGGGATTTGAATTACGTTCCGTAGGAACGTTTTGTGCATCATGGATTAATGGAGGCATAATGCGTTCCTACGGAACGCTATTCGTTCATTATACACGCCGCTACCCATAAAATGTTCCTATGGAACATTTGAACCGGATTTTTTTGTCCCTTAGGACATATTACTGAAAAGCCGGTCTCTTTTCAGAAACCGGCTTTGTTTGATTGACCCCAGTGTCTATTGTATCACTCTTATATTAAAATTCTGGGTGCCGGGATTGATCGCGGCACCGGTAGTATTTTCAAAACGGATCTCCACTGTATTGGCAGCACTTACTCTTGTCCAGGCAATCAGCACGCCATTGGTCAGTGCAGAAGTAGGAGAGACATATACAGCGCTTCCGGTGGTAGCACCGGTAACCGCTATACTTACTGTCGACCCTGTACCTGCCGGCATATTGGCGATATTGATATTCACTGTTCCCCTGACAATTCCATTCCATTGTGTCCCGCTGTAGGCTTCCACAGTCTGGTTAGAAGTATTGTAACGTACCATTCCTGTTACAGGGGTAACCGGACGTTGCGCTGTTGTACCGGTAGGAACGATCATAGCACTGGTGGCATTGATATCCAATACAGCCCTTGGTAATACCGATGCACCGTCGGTGATCAGCAGCGAATCACCCAGCCTGTTCAAACCTTTATTGGAATAATAAGCATAATTTTTTCTTGGTCCGGCACCGATCACCGAGTTGACAAATATCCCGTACATCGTACCATCCACATTATTGGCAAAACCGGAGAAGTTTTCCTGGATGCCATAAACATTCCCTGTAACACGACCGGCGGTAGGACCGCTCCTGGAGAGAGTGTTTAAAATGCCGATCATCTGGCCGGTATTATTCGCATTGCCATTCTGTATCCTGGTAGCATTCTGGATCCCTATTATCTGTTCCGATTTCCCATTACCACTATTGCGGGCCGTATTAAAAATACCCGTAACAAAAAATACAGAATCATTACCCGCATGGATGGTCGTATTGTTGAAGCCGGACAACTGGTCGGCTTTCTGGAATGCTTTCGGGTTCATGATGGCAGTGCTGGTAAGCGAATTGTAGATAACACTGTTCGTTGTATTATCCACTTCATATACAATGTTCATATTGGCGCCGTTGAACTGTGCACTGTCTCTTTTGGAAGCAGTCGCCTTGAACGTGTATTTCGCCCCGAAACCCTCAACAGGGAAATCTTGTCCCAGGCTATTGGTATTGGTATTCCTGTCACTGAACACGAACTGCTTGCTCACCGGATTATAGAATATAGTATCTCCCACGGGTAATGCTCTTATTAAATGCACTTTGCTGATCCCGTCAAATTTCCATTCACCTGTTAGCGATTGCCAGCTGATCCCATCAAAGTATTCAGGTGCTTTCAGATCCGTGTTGTTCCTGAACATGGCCGTTATGCCGGTAGCAGGGCGTTGTAACGTATTGCCGGAAGGAATAATCATAGCACTGCTGGCATTTACGTCGAGTACTGCACGGGGAGAAGTTGTAAACCCATCGGTGATCAATGTGGAATCGGCGAACCTGTTATGTCCTTTATTACTGTAAAATGCGTAGTTCCTTTTTGGCGCAGCCCCGGTCATATTGGATAAGAAGATGCCATAGAGGTTGCCATTCACCGTGGGTGCGCCTACGCTGTCTGCAAAGAAAGCGCTGCCGAAATAGCCAAATACATTTCCAATCACTTTACTCACCGGTGAAATATTGTTCAGCGAATTCCTGATACCAGATATGGAAAGCACATCTTTCGTGGCGTTTTCCCGGATCACTGTGCTGTTGGTAAAACCCAGCAGGGAATTGGTAGCTCCCGTACCATTGACAGTAGTTGAATTGGACATACCTGACACCTGGAGCACACTATCGCCACCCGCATGGATGGTAGACAGGCCAAGCGAGGAAACGAGATCAAGTTTGCCGGTATTCTTTGGATTATTGACGGTGGCGATCTGCATACCCCTGAAAAAACTATTCGCCCCGCTGCTGTCCACCTCAAAAAAAACGTTGAAAGCAGTGGGGTTCAGGTTGCTGCTGTCGGTAAATCTTGACGCGGTCGCCTTGAAATAATATTTACCGGTAAAACTGGTGATCGGGAAATCCTGCCCGAGGCTGTTGGTATTTTGCGTGCGGTCGGAGAAAACAAATTTCTTTGTATCCGTAGTATAAAAAACAGAATCACCCAGGGGGTATCCACGCACTAAAAAAACTCTTGAGGCCAGCGTGTCGTATTCCCATTCGCAGGAATCGCCACCCAGTCTCGATACCTGTTGCAGTAACGGCATCCACTGTTGTTGATCACTGCTGTAGATATAGACTGCTTTGGCATCGGTATTATAGATCACCAATGCGTTGGCCGGTTCTTTGATGGTCAGCATCTGTTGCTGGCTGAGCCGGGGTAAAAGAAATCCTTTGTCAGCGCTTTGCAATTCCAACACAGCTGATGCATTCGGGCCTTCTTTTGGATTGCCACCGATCTTGACCTGTGCAAGCAGGGTGGTGGAACTAAAAAGGAACAGGATAATCAATACTGTTTTGGCGGGGGGCAATAGTCTCATATTACAAGGTTTTGGAAAGCCAAGATAGAGTATCCCCAAAACCTGGCAATACCACAAACAGGGGTATTTCAGGATCGGTAGTGTTTGGTTTGTAAAAGGCGGAGCCGTAAAAATACAGACGAACAGACGAACAGACGAACAAGGAAAGTAAAACAGAGGAAGTTACGATTCATTGATTCAATACTTCTACATTCGATATTCCTTATTCATCTGTTCAATATCCCTTTCCTATTTATACTCCCCAAACACCTCTCTCAGCGTATCCGCAATTTCGCCAAGCGTAATTTTATTTTCAACGGCTTCGACGACCGTGGGCATAATGTTTTCCCCGCCGGACGCTTTATCATTCAGTATTTGTAATATTTGGTCCACTTTGGCATGATCCCGGCTGTTGCGGAGTGTTTTTAATTTTTGAGTTTGTACTTGCCGGATCGAATCATCCACTCTCAATCTGGGGATCGGAGTTTCGGATGACACCTGGAATTTATTGACACCGACGATGACCTTTTCACCGCTCTCAATATTACGCTGGTATTCGTAGGCGCTTTTGGCGATCTCATTCTGGATAAATCCCTGTTCGATAGCCGGTACACTGCCACCCATGGCATCGATCTTTGCGATCAGTTTCCAGGCCGCTTCTTCCACTTCCTTTGTCAGCGATTCTACAAAATACGAACCTGCCAGTGGATCGGCGGTATCGGGAGCGCCGCTTTCAAATGCGATGATTTGTTGCGTGCGCAAAGCGATCCTTGCTGCTTCTTCGGTTGGCAGGCTCAGCGCTTCGTCGTAACCATTGGTATGCAACGACTGTGTGCCACCGAGTACAGCAGCCAGCGTTTGGACGGTAACTCTTGAAATATTATTCAACGGCTGCTGTGCTGTCAGGGTACTGCCACCGGTCTGTGTATGAAAACGCAGCATCATCGCCTTGGGGTCGGTGGCGCCCAGGTCCTTCATGATCTTCGCCCACATTTTCCGGGCCGCCCTGAATTTGGCCACTTCTTCAAATAAATTATTATGGGCATTGAAGAAGAAGGAGAGACGTTTGCCAAATACATTGATGTCCATTCCTTTTTTCAATGCTGCTTCTACATAGGCTTTTCCATTGGACAGGGTAAAAGCGATCTCCTGTACAGCTGTGCTGCCTGCTTCGCGGATATGATAGCCCGAGATCGAGATGGTATTCCATTTGGGAACCTCCTGGCTGCACCATTCAAAGATGTCCGTGATGATCTGCATGGATGGTTTGGGCGGGTAGATATAAGTGCCTCTTGCTGCGTATTCTTTTAAGATATCATTCTGGATGGTGCCCGTTATTTTTTTCAGGTCGGCACCCTGTTGTTTGGCAAGTGCCACATAAAAGGAGAGAAGGATGAAACCGGTAGCATTGATCGTCATGGACGTGCTGACATCCTCCAGTTTGATCCCGTTAAAAAGTGCCTGGATATCCTCGAGCGAATCAATCGCCACACCTACTTTCCCTACTTCGCCTTCGGCCAGTGCATGATCGCTGTCGTAACCGATCTGCGTAGGAAGATCAAATGCCACGCTTAGCCCGCTTACCCCTTGTGACAATAAATAATGATAGCGTTTGTTGCTTTCTTCGGCCGTTGAAAAACCGGCGTATTGGCGCATGGTCCAGAGTTTGCCACGGTACATATCTGGTTGAACGCCGCGGGTGAATGGAAATGTCCCTGGATTCTCGATAGTTGATCCTGGCAGGTCGGCCTCAGTATACAAAGGCTTGATCTCAATTCCGGAGTCGGTAGATTTTTTGTTCTCTTCAGACATAAAATGACTTTACGAATTTAAACACTCAAAGCCCAAAGCCCAAACTCCATAGCCATTCCTCCTCATGCTCCCATCAACCTCTTTGCCTCAAAATTCAACGCCTGCGACACCAGTTCATGCAGCGCACCACCGGGTTGCGACATCATCACTTCGAGTATCTTTTTATTCAGATCGCCACTGGAAGCAGTAGGAGCCATGGTGCTTCCCACCTGGTTGACCACGAGTATATTTTGTTCTTTCAGATTGCGTACTGCATCCCAGCTAACAGGGCTCACGTATAATTGTTGTGTACTGTTGTGCTCAAATTCCTGTTTGATGTTCCCGGTCAGTATGATCTTCATTTCAAAAGCCGATATACCCGGTTGGTTGAGCCGGCTGATCAGGTTGGGAAGGGCGATCCTTTCGGTGAGCAGTACCAGGCGTTCATAAGCCTGCAATTGCAAGGGGATACTGTTGAATTTTACACCGGCCCCATTGTCAACCGGTGCTGCAGGTGGTTTGCGAAAAATAGCATAAACGGCCAGCCCGATTGCCAGACCCGATAAAATAATACTTACAACGGTCAGATCCATAGTGATGATTTGCGCAAAAATAGGCTGAATGTGAATAGTTTCCCCCTAAACCTTGACAATAAAGCCCCGTTAAAATTCCTTTCTTCGAAAGGCGGAGGTTCGTTTACCAGTAAAAGAATATTTATTTTTGCAGCATGGAAGCAACAATGATAAACCCGGTTGAGTTGACGCCCGGAGCTATTACAGAGATCCGCAAACTGATGGCGGCAGATGGTTTTGATACTGCCCAGCGTTTACGGGTAGGGGTAAAGGGCGGCGGTTGCTCGGGCATGACCTATATACTCGGCTTTGATCACCCGAAGGAGAATGACAGCCATTTCAAGGTCGAAGGTATCAGTTGTATCATGGATAAAGCACATGAGATGTATTTATATGGTATGCAGGTAGACTGGCAGGATGGGCTCAACAACCGCGGGTTTACTTTTAAGAATCCCAATGCAAGCACTACTTGCGGTTGCGGTACCAGCTTCGCGGTCTAAATTTCTTATTGAACCACATAGTACATAGAGCACATAGGGTTCACATAGTAAATCTATGTGTGTATTACTATGTGTTCTATCTTCCTATTGTGGTTCAAATAGAGATGATTGATAACCGTTCATGATTGCATCAGATTTTCTCCATGCGGATCACTGATGCCCAGGCTGTCTTTTACTTCTTCCAGCACTTCTTTTGTACTGGCCAACACCAGTAGTTTATCCTCTTCTTCCAGCTTTGTGGCCCCGCCTGGCTGGATATATTTACCCCGGCGGCTCAACAGGACGATCATCGCGTCTTTATGCAATTGCATTTTTACAATGGACTTACCGATCGCATTGCTATGGGGAGGGATTGACAGTTCGATCAGCTCCGATTTAATGGTATCGGATAATTCGAGATCGAGAACCGTTTTTCGTTTTATCTTTTGTGGTACCGACAAGCGCAGCCATTTGGCCACCAGCGGGAGCGTAGTACCCTGTATCAGCACGGAAGTAACCGATATAAAGAATACCAGGTGAAAGATCATATCTGCTTTGGCCACTCCCGCGATCATAGGATAGATGGCAAAGACGATCGGCACCGATCCTCTCAATCCCACCCAGGATATAAAAAGTTTATGGCGGATCTTCATTTTAAAAAAACTGAGACTGAGAAACACCGCGATGGGTCTCGCCAGGAAGATCAATACGGCAGAGATCAGCAAACCAGTATCGATCACAGGGATGATCTTCGAAGGGAAAACCAGTAATCCGAGCGTCAGGAACATCACGATCTGCATCAACCAGGCCTGCCCGTCATAAAATCGTATCAGGCTTTTTTTATGAAGAAAACTGCTGTTACCAAATACCAGCGCAGAAAGATAAACGGCCAGGAACCCATTGCCACCCAGAACATGGGTGAAGGAATACGTGAAAAATATCATCGCCATTACCAATACGGGATATAAACCTTCCGTGTCCAGTTTTATCCGGTTGATAATAAAGGTCATGAATCGTCCAAGTGCATAACCCGCCACCGCGCCGATGGTCATTTCCTGTACAAAACGCAGCAGCAATATTCCAATAGAAGCATCGCCGCTGGTAAGCAGGTAGGTAAGACTGATAGTGAGGATATACGCCATCGGGTCGTTGCTCCCGCTTTCGAGCTCAAGGGTAGGACGAAGACTTCCTTTCAAACCAATATTCCTGGAACGTAAAATAGAGAACACCGCTGCCGCATCGGTAGCCGATACGATAGAACCGAGCAGCAGGCCTTCCAGTAAGGTGAAATCAAACACCAGGTGAACGAACACACCCACCACCGTAGCGGTGATCAGTACACCCAGCGTGGATAACGAAACACCTCTCCATAAAATAGGTTTAACGCTTTCCCACTTGGTATCCATTCCCCCGGAGAAGAGGATAAAATTCAGTGCAACGATACCGAGTATCTGCGCCGTATGCGGATCGTCAAAGTAGATCTTGCCGATACCTTCCGAACCGGCCAGCATACCGACCACTAAAAAAAGGATCAGGGTGGGGATGCCGAGTTTGAAAGAGGCTTTATTGGCAAGGATACTGGCCACCAGCAAAATCGAGCCGATCAGGATGATATTTTCGGTGCTGAAATTCATTGCCGGGTTTGATAAATATAATGAAATGAAGCCGCTTTGCCACAAGGGTATCGTGTGTCAGTTTGAAATACAAGAACACGGATTTAACTGATAAGACGGATGAACACGGATTTTTTATGCTGTAAACAGCATAAACTGATCAGTTGTCGCTTGAATACCAATACCCCGGTTAATAGTAGTTCTTGCGGGATTTAGCGTAGCTAAATTTATCCGTGTTTATCCGTTCCGTCCGTGGCATCCGTGTGCCTGTATTTTTTCTCAAATGTTAAGCCATATCGGGTGAGACAGTACTCACCAGGGTGGTATTCCCTGTTTGTAAAAAAAAAGACTGCCCTTGAAGGACAGTCTTCGTTTTATACAAGATTATTTTCTAGCTTTTTTTAGCAACCATCTGGTCGGCTTTTGTCTGGGCATCTGTTCTTCCCAATGCTCTGTTACCACCCAGGTCAACCAGTATCGGCGCTGCCACGAAGATCGAAGAGTAGATACCGGTGATCACACCGATCAGCATCGCAAAGGCAAAACCCCTGGTCACTTCGCCACCTACCAGGAACAGGATCAGGATGGTCAGGAACACCGTCAGTGATGTCATGATCGTACGGCTCAATGTTTCATTGATGGCACGGTTGATGATCTCACCGCGGGGAGCTGTCGGCGTTAACCGGCTGTTCTCACGGATACGGTCAAATACAACCACCGTATCATTCATCGAGAAACCGATCACCGTCAATATCGCCGCGATAAAATGCTGGTCGATCTCCAGCGGGAACGGAACAATGGTCCGGGCAAATGAGAACACGATCAGCGTTACCAATACGTCATGCAGCAAAGCAACGATCGTACCCAGTGAATACCTCCAGTCGCGGAAACGAAGGAAGATATACAGGAAGATCAATATGATCGCGATCAGCGTTGCTTTGATAGCACCTCTTTTCAGGTCATCCGAAATCGTCGGCAACACTTTGTCCGATTTTTGTTTATACTGGGTATCGAATTTTTCATACGTGATGTCTTCCGGCAGGTAATTCTTCAAGCCCTGCATCAGTTTTGTCTGTACCAGGGAATCTGTCGACTTGCTTGTATTATTAATTTCGTAAGAAGTGGTAATGTCCAGTGTTGCGTTGTCGCCGATCGTTTTAATGACAGGGTTCTCGCCGGCAAAAACAGCGCGTAGATCGGTTCTCACGTTTTCAATGTCATCCACCGGTTTCTGGAAAGCAACCCGGTAGCTGCGGCCTCCATTAAATTCAACACCATAATCAAAGCCGTTGAAATAAGATGCTATACCTAATCCCAGTACCACGAAGGAGATCACATAGGCCACTTTACGGTATTCAATGAATTTGAATTTCGCATGTTTGAAGACACGTTTGGAAACACCGGTGAAATATTCCAGGTGTTTCTTTTTACTGGTAAACCATTCGGTGATCCAGCGGCTAACGAGGATACCACAAAACAGTGATAACAGGATACCAATGATCTGTGTGGTGGCGAAACCTTTTACAGGTCCCAATCCAAACGTAAACAAAATGATTGCCGTCAGCAGGATGGTAACGTGACCATCCAGTACAGGTGGCAACGATCGTTTATATCCGTCATTGATAGCCGGGATATATCCCTTGCCCCGCGACAGTTCTTCTTTGATACGTTCATAGATGATTACGTTCGTATCCACGGCCATACCAATGGTCAGTACAAGACCCGCGATACCCGGAGCTGTCAACGATGCGCCTAGACCGGCGAGTACACCAACCGTGAACAGCAGGTTCAGGATCAGGGCTATATTGGCTACCCATCCGCTGGTATTATAATACACCAGCATCAGGAGGAAGATTACGATGAAAGAGATGATAAATGCTTTAGCACCGCCCTGGATCGCTTTTTTACCCAGCGACGGACCTACCTGTTGTTCCTGTACGATCTTTGCAGGAGCCGGTAGTTTACCGATCTTCAGAATACGGGCAAGGTCAGCTGCATCCTCCTGTGTATAAGAACCAGAGATGGAAGAAGTTCCATCAGGGATCGCACCGATCACATTTGGCGCAGAGTGTACAATATTATCCAGTACGATCGCAATGGGTTTGCCCACATTGTCCTCGGTCATTTTTTTCCAGATATTGGCGCCTGCCTTGTTCATCTCCATCCGGATCTCTACTTTACCATACTGGTCAAAATCCTGTTCCGCGTTGGTCACCGCATCACCTTCCAGTTTCGCGGTAGAACGTCCGAATGTTTTTAAGGCATATATCGGAACCCGTGAAGCGGATTTCCCTTTTTTATCTTTTGTAACGATACCATAGGCAAATGCTACGTCGGCGGGGAAGAAAGACTTATACTCATTGAGGTAACGTCTTACTTCACCAGTATCTTTTAAGGCAATGCTACCCACGGCTGCGGGATAGATCACTTTACCTTTTTCATCCTGGTAAGGCTGGAACTGGCTTGCATCAAGATATTTATCAAATGTATTGCCGGTTACCGCTTCAGTGATCGTTGGTTTTCCAGCTGTGTCAGTATCCGTATTAACGATATTGGAAAGTTTCCCTGTCGTATCTTTTTTAACCGGGTTTTTACCGGCTGTATCAACCTTGTTTGCAGTATCCTTAACAGCAGTGGTATCTTTTACACCGCCATATTTTACATTGAAAGCTTCAATGGTCTTTTGCCAGCCCGTTGAATAATTCTGATCGGCCAATGTATACACTTCCCAGAACTGGAGATTGGCGGTGCTTTGCAGGTAGTTTCTTACTCTTTCCTTGTCCTTCACACCGGGGAGTTCTACATTGATCACCCCCTTGTTAGGATTGGAAGTGATATTGGGTTGCGCTACCCCGAACTGGTCGATACGGTTTTGTAACCTGTCAAATGTGGTCTCAAAAGCGGTCTTTGCTTCGCCCTCGATATAGGAACGCACTTGTGCGTCTGATGATTTGATATCAATTTTATTGTTACTGGCCGTTGCAAACAAAGAAGCAAATGGTCTTGTTGATTCCAGTTTGCGGTATTCTTCAAAGAAAAGCGCAATGAAGTTCGCATCGCTGTTGGCTTTTCTCTTATCAGCATTCTGGATAGCAGCGAGGAAGTTAGGATCCTTGCTGTCATTAGCCAGTTTCTTCAACAACTCTGTCATTTCCACTTCCAGTGTTACGTTCATACCTCCTTGCAGATCGAGACCCAGGTTCAGCTCTTCGCCTTTGGCTTTCTGGTAGCTGACCGGGCCGCCGAAACCATAGGTAACGGTAACATCTTTGGTACTGTCGAGCAAACGCTTCAGCCTTTCCTGGTAAATTTTATCCAGAGTTTCTTTGTAGATATCCTGGGAATCTGTCAAAGCCTGGCTTTTGTTGGGATTCGGAAACTTTACGTCTGCCGATGGGAAATTATTATTTACATAATCCCTGGCACGTGCTTCCATCTTCTTCTCGTGGTTTCTTACGAAAAAAGTAAAAGACAGTTGATAGAGCGAATAAACAATCAGGAGAATAGTAAAAAAGCGAACCAAACCTTTCAGTTGCATACAATGATCGTTTTACAATTTTTGCCTTTACTCTGGTATATCGGGATGAGGTAGGCTTTGGGTTTTTTTAAAGAGGGGCAAAGATAGGGGTTTCGGGGTTAATTTTTTCGGCCACTTACAGGTGGATTTTAGTGTTTTACAGGTGACACCTCGGTTCGATACAGGTGACACCTCGAAGAGTGCTCAAGGGAAAGTTCAAATTCATACATTTGCGCTGGCTCCTAACATTTTATAAAACCAACTGACATGCAGCTATCTTCTTTTTTACAACGATTCAATGAGCCCGAAACTCTGAAAATGGCCAAGCTGGGCCGTGAGCTCCGGGCGAAGGGATTTAATGTGATCGATCTGAGCCTGGGTGAACCCGATTTCGATACGCCCGCTCATATCAAGGAAGCTGCGGTCAAAGCCATTCACGATAACTGGAGCCATTAAACGCCTGTACCGGGTTTCCTGGATCTGCGGGAAGCGGTCTGTACCAAATTTAAAAGAGACAATAACCTCGATTATAAACCGGAGAATATCGTGGTATCGACCGGCGCCAAGCAAAGTTTAGCAAACGCTATTCTTGCATTGGTAGATGAAGGTGATGAAGTGATCATCCCTACACCGTTCTGGGTCACGTACAGCGAACTGGTAAAAATTGCGAGAGGAAAAGTAATAC
>JANOHQ010000087.1:0-9344 GCA_031406595.1 Chitinophagaceae bacterium | reverse complement strand
GGTATCATCATCACCACCATAACTGCGATGATCATCATCCAATGCAGACGTATAGATCAGCCCCTGTACATTATAGAACTGTTTGCTCAGCCCGGTCACCGCTTTCTGGTGTGTCAATACCATATTTCTTGTTGCCGTATCCATGGAAGCAGTTATGGTTGTAGTGGTGACATTTTCATCCGGGGCAGTAGAAGGGAGTGTAACCGGCGTTGCCGTTGGATTTTTCCCCAATGAAATGATATAGGCGGGTGTGTTTAAAAATTCTTCTTTAAAATCATAAGGATTGGAAAAGATCGTGGAATTGAAAATATATTTTCCTCTTACTCTCACCATCCATTCCGGTTCTGTACGGAAAATGATATTCTCGGGTTTGGTCAGCGTAGCGGGTGAAGTAACTACCAGGTCGTAAGGGATCTTGCGTAGTTCAAGGCATTGGGTGAGGCAGGAGGCAAAAAGCTCGCTCGAGAATCCACTGGCCCGGTAATGCGCCATATGACGTAATATATAATAGGTCTTCTGGATAAAATCTTCTTCCCGCATATCGCCATAGCCCAGCGCTTTCAGATAAGCTTTGGCCATGCTATAGTACACCGAACCGTCCAGCCGGTTGTAGAGATTGTTCATCTTCTTCGCCAGCTCTTCGGGACTGATATTCTGTTTCAGCTCCCCGCGGTCACCGATAAAAAGATCGGCCCGGTTCTCCGATTTGGAGAAAACGATCTGGAATTTCACCATCGGCAATTCCACATAACTGTTTACCCAACGTGTATCACTCATCTTGTCGCGATTCTTATCCTCCCAGGTATAGTCCGCATTGGCGTTACCCGTTTCTTTGAACGGGGGCGCACCTACGGTCGACTTGAAATTTACAAAGGAATTATTGTCGGTGTCGATCTCGAATTTCTGGCTGAGGACCGGGTATTCTCTTGTACATACAAAATAGATCGGGTCGAATTCGATATAATTCATTTTCTTGACGGTGTTATCGTCGTAGAAAATAGTGGCGTAATCGATGATATCACCCGGGTCCAGGTCGGGAACGGCTAACTTATAATAAATGATACGGCTCTTGCTCTTATCATAATAGGTATTCGCTTTGCCGATATAGGGTGTAAAAGTAGAAGGTACATCGGAAGGGTCTTCCACGTACACCGCATTACGCAGCGAAACATCCTGTACCGTGCCATTCGATTTGATGACTTTGATACCGGCGCCATCGTTGGAGGAGCCGATACGGAAATAGACCGAGGAATAACTATTCACCGCATCCTTATCGTTGAGTTTGATCCGGCGGCGGGTGATCTCGTACACGGCCAGTTTATTTGCATCCTTGTCGAAAGCGAATTTTGTTTTCTGGGCGATGATAACACCGCTTTCTTCTTTCCATTTGTCAGGAGTAGCCGTAACCGAAAAATCGGCATCGGCATCATCCCAAACAGTCTTCATGTTTTTTGCGATGCTTTCGAGTTTCGATGGCGAAAAGGTATCGTCGTCATCTTGTGCGAAAGCGTTAGTTGACAAAACTAACAGGGCTGCTATATAAAATGTCTTTTGCATAATATTCATGTTATTTCCGGAGCACGAAGAACACAAAGCGGGCACAAAGGGCACGACGTGGTGTACTTCGTGGTCCTTCGTGTTCCGTTTTTTATCCATTATGGTTTCTTAATTAAAATGAGATTACTATTAAAATCCTTCAACTTCTTCGTAAAACTCTTCCAATTCTCAAAATCTGCTTTCCGGATACGGCCAGTATTGAAAGCCAGCGTCTTTTTAAAGATCACTTTATTGCCACTGTAACTGTAAGACCCCGTCACTTCATAGTCTGCCGATTTTTCATTGATCGGCGCTGGTAAGGAACCGATAGTGTATCCTGCCGGTAATATCAATTCTGTTTCATCCTGTGATACATAACTGGAATGCAATGCATAATCCTGCTGCCTGTCCTTATCCGGGATAAGCCCCCGCAGGTCTTCGGCAAAAAAGTCGATACCGAGATAGATCTCTTTATCCTCCGTGATCACATAGTTACTGAGATCGATATCTCCCTCAATCACCACCGGTATCTCCCGGTTATTGAGATCGGAGGTTTTTACATTGGCTACTACCAGGTTCTTGTTCCCGAATTCGAGAAAGCCCTGCACGAGTTTTTTCTTGTCATCGGCGGGCAGATCGTGGTAGAACTGGTGGAAATTCGTTCTCTGTTCACCGGAGAGTGTTGCTTTTACATGTCCTTTCAACAGGTTGTTCTCCAGCTTGAAAGTCGTTTGCGTCAGTATCTTGCTCTTATCTTTTTCCAGCACCGGCACTTTCTTTACATCGTATTTATTATCGCCCTTACCGATCAGCACTTCTTTACCCTGTATGCGCCAGGCATAATCGCCAAAGGGGATATATTTTTCCGTGCCGTCGAGAAAATATTCTTTGCCTGCCAGTATCACCGTACTGATACAATGGTTATCAACGGCCAGCGATGGCAATGTATAATCATAAGGAATATGTCTTGTGCCGATCCATGTCATATAAGCCTCTAACCCTGCCAGCTTCAGCATTTCCGTCATCAGGTTGGCCATGCCTTTGCAATCGCCGTATTTGGCCTTGTATACTTCCTGCGCAGTAGCGGGAATAAAACCCGCAAGTCCATCTTCGAAAGCGATATAACGGATATTATCCTGCACCCAGTAAAAAATAGATTTTACTTTTTCGATATCGGTTGATTTTCCTTTGGTGAGCTCGGTTACTTTTGCTTTCAGCTCTTCGGGCTTGTTGGTCATCTTTTTGTAGAGGTAGTTGTACCAGTTGTAGAGATCGCCCACATCGCCAAAGCCTTTTTCTTTTTTTCCTTCATAATTAAAGGACTTCACCACCAGAACGAGGTGAGGATACATATACGCCGCGCCGATCGAACGCGGCTCCGACTTCATGGCGATGATATTCTGCAGTTTGAAAGTAAACACGGTGTAACCTTTCTCCAGCGTTTTGGATTTGGTCACCTTGTAACCATCGAAATTGAATTCCCGGATATCCAGTTCCAGCCATTCCGGTACTTTGATCCGTATGATCTTTTCTTTTTGGGGGAACCAGGAATGGAAATAGACGCTGGTGAGGTATTTGCTGTCGAGAAATTTTTTTTCGGTCTCCACTCTTGTCACATCACCATAACCGCTGAAACCGATATTGAAATATTTCACCCGGCTGTCATCCGAGAAGATCTCGCTTGAACTGGCGGAGCGGTCGATCGCATAACCCACATTGTAATTTTTTTTGACGCCGAACATGCCCTTTGCTCTTTCCAGTTGTTTGAAGGAAGTGATCCGGCAAAAAGAATTGTAGAAATCAAAGTACTGGATACTCGCTCTTTCCCGAAGGGCAAGGAACGTGATACCGGTACTCCGGGTAGCGGTCACCACGGGCAGTTTATCCTCGCTTCGTCCTTTATCAAAATTGAATTCTTCTTCCATGATGGTGGCAACCACCCGGTCATCGGGGAATACTTTTTTCAGCCTGTTGGCTTCGTAAATATCATCATCAGCAATCTGGGCACCCAGCAATCCGGGAGCCAGCAATGCCACCAGCAACAAACCCTTCATTTCTTTTAGCATAATAAAAATTGTAACAGGCAATATAAAAATACTTGCTGAGATTGTAGCCATACGGCGGCGGTTTTAATGGAAAAATCAGTAGACCGGAGAGGCCGGGCTTTTTTAATACCAAAGCGATTTATTAAATAAACCCTTTATATTCTACAATGCTTTACAGGCCCATGAATTCTTAAAGCTAATTTGGACTGAATATAATCTGCTTTTGGTTTTATGCCAAAGGGATTCAAAAGGTAGCCCCTTAATATTCTATAATGGTTTATAAGTCAATGAATTTCAAAAATTAGTTTAGGCTGTATTTAATCTGCTTTTGGCATAAATTCGCAGTATAACTTTTAATACATGGTGAGGAAACATGAAGTTTTACAGGATGTGGTTATCAAATTCGCCGGGGATAGCGGCGATGGAATGCAACTAACTGGTACCCAGTTTACCAACAATACAGCCATGCTGGGTATCGACCTGTCGACCTTCCCGGATTTCCCGGCCGAGATCAGGGCCCCGATAGGTACCCTGCCCGGGGTGAGCGGTTTCCAGTTGCGTTTTTCCAGCGACCGGATATTTACACCCGGTGATGCCTGTGATGTACTGGTGGCGATGAATGCTGCCGCGCTGAAGACAAATCTTTCCGAATTGAAAAAGGGCGGGAAGATCATCGTCAACACCGATGGTTTTGATGGAAAGAATCTTCGCCTGGCCAATTACCCCGAAGGAGAGAATCCGTTGGAGAATGGCAGTTTGGAGAATTATGAAGTGATCAAGATGGATGTGACCAAGATGACCCGGGAGTCCCTGAAAGATTTTACCATGGGTATGAAAGAAAAGGACAGGGCGAAGAATATGTTTGTCCTGGGCTTTTTGTATTTCATGTACAACCGCGACATGGAGAACACGATCACTTTCTTAAAAGAAAAATTCGGTAAGAAGCCCGATATCCTCGACAGTAATATAAAAGTATTGCAGGCTGGGTATAATTATGGCGATACCACCGAAACGTTTACCACCACTTATTCCGTGGAGAAAGCGAAGATGATCCCAGGGAACTACCGTTCGATCATGGGTAATATCGCGGTAACCTATGGATTGATCGCGGCTTCGCAAAAAAGTGGATTGCCCCTGTTCCTGGGTTCCTATCCCATCACCCCCGCTTCTGATATCTTGCATGAACTGAGTAAGTATAAAAATTTTGGTGTCCGTACTTTCCAGGCGGAAGACGAGATTGCTGCGATCACGTCAGCCATTGGTGCGGCTTATGGCGGTTCATTGGCTGTAACCACTTCCAGTGGACCCGGTATTGCATTAAAGGGTGAAGCGATGGGGTTAGCGGTGATGCTGGAGATACCGCTGATCATTTGTAATATTCAGAGAGGCGGCCCGTCAACCGGTTTACCAACAAAGACCGAGCAATCCGACCTGCTGCAGGCTTACTACGGAAGAAATGGTGAATGCCCGATGCCGATCGTTTCGGCGAGTACACCGGCAGATTGTTTTGACGCGGTATACGAAGCAGTACGGATCGCGGTACAGCATATGACACCTGTGATCTTTTTGAGCGATGGATATATTGCCAATGGTGCCGAGCCCTGGAAATTCCCAACGTCAGAAGAACTGAAACCGATCACCGTGAAGTTTAAAAAAGAACTGGGTGACATGGAAGAGAAGTTGCAACCTTATTTAAGGGATGAAAAATTAGCAAGACCCTGGGCTGTACCCGGAACACCCGGACTCGAACACCGTATCGGAGGTTTGGAAAAACAGAATGTAACGGGTAATATCAGTTATGAACCCGAGAACCACCAGCTGATGGTGAAGATCCGGCAGGAGAAAGTAGATAAGATCGCTGAATATATTCCCGAGCAAAAACTGGACAGCGGCCCCGAGAAAGGCAAGATACTGGTGCTGGGATGGGGATCAACCTATGGCGCTATTAAAAGCGCCTGTGCTGACCTGCAGGCCAAAGGTCATGCGATCAGTCATGCGCACCTGCGGTATGTACGTCCTTTCCCGAAAAACCTGGGCGAGATCATCAAGAATTTTGACACGGTATTGATACCCGAGATCAATAACGGCCAGCTTATCAAGATCATCCGTGATGTTTATTTTGTGGATGCCAAAGGCTACAATAAGATCATGGGTGTGCCGATCACGAAGACGGAGCTGGTGATGAAGCTGGAGGAGATGCTTGCGGGCTAACCGTCTGGCCGCTCACTCCGGAACCTCCAATGACTAACGCTAACGCTTAGCGGGCTGCCGGTTAGCCCTAGCGGCCACACGGATTGCCCGCTTTTTTTTAAATAAGAAATAAGTAACAAAGAATAGGTAACAAAAAAGTCGAGATTCAATGATCATTGTTTCCATGACTTACTTATTCCTTTTTTTTGCTTTTTGTTCCTTATTGCAATGTATCCTCCATTAACCGCCACCCGTAATCTTTTAACCTTTCTTAACATATGTCCCACTTATATTCGTAAAAACTTACGGATATGAGAAAGCTTCTTACACTACTGCCCGGCATTCTGTGGATCGTCCTTTTCCAATTTGTTTTTTTATTGACGCTTTGTGCGCAGGATAAGACCATCAGTAAAGAAAAATGGCATTTTGATAATGCACTTAAACAGGATACCAGCGCCGGCTATGTGCAGGTAGTAAAAGTGGACAATGTATTATATATCTCCGGAGCTGTGGCCAGGGATGTTACACCGGAAGGCATTACAAGGGTGTACCAGGCTTTGGAAAAATCCTTGAAGAGTTTTGGCGCCACTTTCCAGAACGTAGTAAAAGAAAACCTTTATACCACGGATATGGAAGCAATGAAACGCTATAATGATGCCCGCAAAGTTTTTTATAAAGGAGATTTCCCTGCGGCTACCTGGATGGGGGTAGCGAGATTATTTATGCAAGATGCCAGGCTGGAAGTTGAGTTGGTGGCGCATTTACCGAAGTAGTACTCGTCAGGCCATTGCGAGTGGCCTGACGAGTACTACTTGAGACGATCATCTTATCCCGGAGTATAAACCTCGGTTGCTTCAGGCATTGCAAGTGATACGCCAAAAGCAAGCATGGCAATGATAAGTCCAAACATGAAAATATTATAGGCATAGCGGAGGTAACGATACTTTTTTGCCAACACCACACCAAGGAAATAATTATCTTTTATAATACTGCTGTTCAGGTAATCCTTGTCTGCCAGCATTTCCTGCATGGCCCAGTCATAATCGGTGAGTCCCATTCTATAAAAATTTCCGAAGAAAAGCAGGTTGGTCTTTTTCGTCCGGACATCATCCTCGGTAAATGTACCGTGTATCACATTGGGTCTTGTGGCAAGAATGGAGAAAACAATTGCTGAAACGCAGACTATCACCAGCAGGATGGTTGGGATCAGCAGGTTGGGATTACTTTGAATTTTTGTTGACAGCACAGAAAGAACGATAGTAAGGATGATAGAGTTAACTGAAATAAGGATATTGGCTTTGGCATCGGCCATCTGGCTGAGGTTGGACTGATTTTGCGCCATGATGCGAAATACCGTTGCAATACCTCTTTCCGATTGTTTTTCTTTCTCGGCCTTTGCTTTGGCTTTCGCGGCCTCTGCTTTTTTCTCATCCAGTTCCTTCTTATCTTTTATTTTCTCCTTTTCTTTTTTTTCAGGTTTCATGTCTTCATTGTTTTTATCTTTTTTCTTTAACTCTGCAAGGTGTTGGTCTTTTACCGGTTGCAATTTTTCTTTCCCGTATTTGGTAAAATAATTATGTCCTTCGAGGAAACGAATATTTATCCTTCGCCAATCTGCCTTGGAAAGATCTTTACCTCCGAATACCCGGATCTCGTCGCGGAGCAGCCGGTTCTTTTCTTTAAAATCATCGGTGCCCAGGTGAAAAAGATCCGCGTCGCACATGATCTCTTCCAACAGGTTATCCGGGCTTTGCGGCATCCGGGTGGCATTGATACAACCGATAATCTTGCTTTTAATATCTTCCGGTATCGAATGGGCTGTCAGGAACTGGGTAGCCAATTCAACGCTTACTATTTCATGGCCCTTGGCTTCTCCGCCCGTGTACCCGGTATCGTGAAACCAGGCAGCAAGCATCAGGGTAAACCGGTCATTTAGCGGGAGCTGGTGTTGATCGGCCAGCACCTGGCAGGCGGTCACCACCTCCTGTGTATGTTGAAGTGTATGAAACCTGATACTTTCACTAAGTTTGCGTGTCAATAGATCCGTTACATGGGCCCCGGCTTCCTGTAAAATTTTTTCCTGATTTTCCGCCATGTTATAAAGATAACTTTTGATAAATTTAAACAAAATAAGAAGAATGAGTTTTTTAAATTTTCCCGCAAGATATTTAACGGTGCTGTTCCTTTCCGCGGTGATGATCACTGGTTGCAAGGAAAAGAAGAAGATCATTAAATCCCCGCCCGGCTACAATTTTGGCACCGGTAGCAGACAAAAGGTTGATACTAAACTTAAGGAAATATCAGGACTTGTGTGGGACACTAAACATGATGAATTCCTTGCGCATTACGATGAAAAGGGGGTACTGTTCACCCTTGATAAAGAATCCAAGAAGATCAAAAGAGAATTTAAGATCGCAGGAAAAGGAGATTTCGAAGATATCGCTCTATTTAAGGGTGTACCCTATATGCTCGAAAGCTCAGGAAAATTGTACAAGATCGCCCGTGATGGAGATTCCCTGCGTGGCGAGGAGATAGGCGGTTTGGATCTAACCGGCACAAACGATTTTGAAGCTTTGTATGCGGATTCCGCCAGGAATGCACTGATATTATTGTGTAAAAACTGTGATATGGACGGCAAGAACACCGTCAGTGCTTTTGCCTATTACCCGGACTCTGCGCGGTTCAGCCGGGAACCCGTTTTCCAGGTAGATGCGGAGGCCGTTCGTCAACTTGCACCAAATAAAACTTCCAAACTACAGCCATCTGCGGCAGGGATTCATCCTGTATTGAAGAAACTATTTATTATTTCATCGGCTGCAAACCTGCTGGTGATCGCGGATCCGGCTACCGGTAAACCGGAAGCGGCTTTTGAACTGGGAAAAAAAATGTTTCCCCAACCGGAAGGGTTGACATTTAAGAGTGGGGGATGGATGTTTATTTCCAATGAGGGACTGCAGGAAGGAACTATTCTCGGCTTTGAATACAAGCCTAAAAAATGATCATTAGTTGCACGACCTAACCAACCTTCACGAAGTGTTTTTTTTCTTTTTTGTTGATATACCAGAGACAAAAGCTCAGCCACATAAAGCCAATGCAAAGCCCCGCGGTTATATCCGTGGCATAATGCACGTGAAGGTATACACGGCTAAGACTGATCATAAGAATGAGCAACACTAAAAAAGCGATACATATAAATTGCAACCACCCATTCCTGATCTTGTGTGGCATTGCGTCTGACATCACGTTCCCACGTTCACCTATGTGGGAACGTAGGCTGTCAGACCAAGGTGACTCGATCAAGGACGGGGTTCATTGCGCGCTTACCGATCGACGAGCGCCTGGGGGCAATCCCCACGACTCATCTTTTCCGCATGTGGCAGCAGGTGCCGACGCCGGCGGACCACACACCGTTGGGTCGCTGCCATTTACCGCTGCACGACCGCCGCCGACGGTTCATCGCAAGGGCCTGGTGCCACGGTGCGGTGCCGACGACAGTGATGTTCATCGAAGGCATCCCTCCGTGCTAAGGCGTACACCGCCCGAGCCCTCCACCGTGAAAGGACTGACCCATGA
>JANOHQ010000044.1:0-11564 GCA_031406595.1 Chitinophagaceae bacterium | reverse complement strand
ATTCCTGAATTAAAAAAGCAATTACACCTTGTTTCAATTTCGGAGGACCCGGTTGATAAGACCTGGTGGATCGCTACCCTTATTCCAATGGTGATCCATTATTTTCCTGCGACGGGAAAATACCAGGTATTCGATCTGGGCAAAGCCAAACCCAATGCCGGCAATCATTCTCCGTGGGTGATCAGTGGTATTCGGTTTGCTGATGGGAAGGCAATAGTTTGCACCCGGTTGGGAAGCTGGTCGTTGAACAGTCCCGCGGATATTAAACCATTCAACCCAATGCCGCCCAGCTACCAATCATTTCTGATCAACGCTTTCGTACAACAAGACGAGTTATTCTATTTTGCCAATCAATCGCAGATGTTGCGCTGGAATAGAAAGACAAATGAAGTAGTAAGTATAGAGCATGCGCAGCCAATTCTGGAAGACGGTGAAAAACCTTCGATCAACTACCTGGTTCAAAAAGCCAACAGCAGTTTGTGGATGGTGACTGGCCTGGGTTGGTTGTCGGGTTTGCAATCAGGCAATACCCTGGCCCCGGTTAATATGCTTTCAGACAGGGAAAGAGAGCAAAGCGGTTATTTCACTTCGCTGGCTGTTGATAAAGCAGGAAATCTATGGGCCTGCAACAGGGGTGTGGGTTTATACAAGTATGACCCCGTTCGTAAAAAGGCAAAGTACTGGGATGAAACAGATGGCCTGGTCACTAATAATATTTACACTGCGGTAGCGGACAATAACGGCCAGGTCTGGTGTGCTTCTAACAATAAGTTCTCCGTGTTTACGACAAAAGCGGAAACCTTTTACAATTTCAGCATACCACTCAGTGAAAACAACCCGGGATATGTCAGCAGCTCCGTTTTGTTAAGCAACGGGAATATTCTGATGAACATTTACAATGATGTGATCGAGTTCTTCCCATTGAGGCTGGCCATTAAGCCGTTTTCAAGAGCACCACAGATCAACGTAATAAATATTGCAGGGAAAGATAAGTTACTTGATACCGAGAAGGAACTACGGCTGCAACCCAGGGAAAACTCACTGGCCATTAAATTCGGATTATTGACCGATCATGTAATATTTCCCTATTCATTAGAGTACATGCTGGAAGGATTTGATACAAAATGGATCACGGCCAGCTCCACCAACGAGGCGGTATATAATAACCTTCCACCCGGCACCTACCATTTCCGGCTTATAGCGAAAGCCAATGACAGGTCCTGGCAGTCGGAAGAGAAAACGCTGAAAATAGTTATCCGCACGCCTTTTTTTAAGACCCGGATATTTTTTATTTTACTTTTTGTGTTGGTCGCCTCTTTGTTCTACGCATTCTATCGCTTTCGCATGGGCAAGCAGAAGCAGGTACACGAACTGAAAAGCAAAGCCAGCTCGCTGGAGAAAGAAAAGGCGCTGGTGATGTACGAGGGGTTGAAGCAGCAATTGAATCCACATTTCTTATTTAATTCATTGACCTCGCTGAATAGCCTGATAGGTGCAGACCCCAAAATGGCGAGCCGGTTCCTGGATTCGCTTAGCAAAACGTACCGGTATATTTTGAAAAGCCGGGATAATGAGACCGTTCCACTGGCAGATGAAATAAAATTTGGAGAAGCTTATATCAGCCTGCAAAAAACAAGGTTTGAGAAAGGATTTGATGTAACGATCACGGTACCGGAAGAGTACTATCATCGTAAGATCGTGCCGGTTACCCTGCAAAACCTCATCGAGAATGCTATCAAGCATAATATTATTGATGAGGAACGGCCACTGCTGGTAGAAATAACGGTAGCCGATGATTACCTGGTCATAAAAAATAACCGGCAACTAAAAAACTTTGTGGAAGCCAGTAACAAGCAGGGGTTGGGGAATTTGCAGGCATTGTATCATTACCTGAGTAACCGGAAGCTGGTGATCAAAGAGGATGAGCGATCCTTTACGATCAGGGTGCCCTTGTTATAGAACAGGAACTGGATAGTATTCTTGTACAGTCATAAAAATAATTTATGAAAGCACTCATTATAGAGGACGAAACGCTGATTGCCCGGGAACTAAAAAATAAAATTGCCACCGTGGCGCCGGACGTACAAGTGCTGGAAATATTACCCAGCCTGAAAACAGCCAACAAATGGTTTATGGAAAATGCGGAACCGGATCTGTTGTTTGCCGATATACAGTTGAGCGATGGCGTGAGCTTTGAAATATTCGAACGCTACGAATTGAAATGTCCCGTGATCTTTACCACAGCCTATGACGACTACGCCATACGGGCTTTTAAAGTGAATGGCGTGGATTATTTATTAAAACCGGTAGATACGGATGATCTGAAGAAGGCGATTGACAAGTGCCGCACCATGATCGAACAAAAAACAAAGCTACCCTCTACTATCCAGGACCTGATGCAGGCATTACAGCATCCCCAGTCCCCGGCAAAACTCTACAAAGAAAAATTTGTGGTACAGGTGCGACGCAACTGGCTTCCCATCCCCACCAATGATATTGCCTGTTTTTTACGGGAGAATCTCAACTATCTTATCACTTTTTCCGGCGAAAAATATATAATTGATTATGTGACCCTCGAAGAGGTGGAAGAATTGCTTGATCCGAAATTATTTTACCGGGCAAACCGGCAATCCATTGTACATATCAATGCGATCCAAAGTATACGCCCGCAGGAGAATCAAAAACTCACACTCACCTTAAAAACTCCGCTAAAGATGGAACAGGATATAAGCCGGGAGAAGGCGCCGGGGTTTAAAAAATGGTTTGAACGATAGACAACCTGATTTCAACTTCTTCCCTGATGAGCCCGCACAACTCTTGAATTACCCGTGATCACTACGGGAACCCGTCGGAGATGACACTTCCCAAGTTTTAAAAGCTGGCTGTACTGTTTTAAAAGTATTTTGAGTGATCCCTGCGATTGCCATCTTATTCACCACTTATAAAATAGGTATGATCTTTAAAACAAGCTTTACCCAGTTAGTTATTCCGGGTTGGCCCTTTTCTTTTCTGCAACCGGTGAGGGCAAGGTAAGGATGTTGAATTCCAGAGCTTTTCCTGTCCGCCTGTTCCTGATTTTTTTTCAGCTTTCCTGCAAGGATAGCAGTAGATATTGACAATTTTTCAGCAAAAATGGCGTCGGCATCCTGATTGATATATGCCCGGAAAAAAGCTATGAAAAAAATCCTATCATTATTCCGGAGACGGAAAAAAAACGGGAATGACAACCCATTCCTGATCTGGTAAGTCTTTTTTATTTCAAATCGTTAAAATCTTAAAAACAAGGAGGTTATTATGACAAACGCAATGCAAAAAAACAATGTTAACGGAGGCTATCGCCTTGATGCGGTCGTGGATAACATCTTTAACCACACCCTGCGTCGTTTCTTCGATGGTAATTTATGGGACAGCGAAAATACGCGGACAGCGGGAACTGTTCCCGTCAATGTAAGGGAAACGGAACTCCAGTATGAAGTTGATGTAATCGCACCGGGCTGTAAAAAGGAGGATTTCCGCATACAGATCCTGGCCAATGAATTATCGATCTCTTTTAATTCCAACCAAGAGAAAAAAGAGGAAACCGAGAAAGCAGGCTGGGTGCGGAACGAATTTGTGCAACGCTCATTCAGCCGCAGCTTTACGCTGGATGATACCGTCAATACTGACCATATCATCGCCCAGTATGAGGATGGCATACTGAAAGTGATCCTGCCAAAAAATGAAAAGGCAAAACCACGATTACTGACTATTGACGTAAAGTAGCGGGTAAATTTTGTTAAAGCCGTTTTGACCTTTCAGAACGGCTTTAATTTTTCGGATAGCTTACTATGCAACCATCGTTTTATATCCATATCAGTATACAAACCCCTGACGGTCCCCAGGCGATCGGTCGGTTTGAATTGGGTAGTGACCGGGAAGAATCCGTTAGCCTGTTTAAAAAACTCAAGGGATCGCCGGAGGTGAACTTAAAGGATATGCTTTATATTGAGTTCATGGAGACGGTCAACGGACTTCCATTGAATATCGATATCCTGACCTGTGATCTCCAGGAACTCGGTACGAATACCATGTTGATCACCCAGGAATTGTTCAGGGTGATTAATATAAAGTCTAAGAGATGATATCCGTCATAGAATTATTTCTTCAAGAGTGGTTATTTTGCCTCAATTTGGGTAAATACTCCAGGCTCAAATATATTGGCGAAACAGAAACCCGATAAGATATCCTGACCAATTTTTATTTCTGCGGTAATAAAATTCACCTTTTTAGTTCTATTGGTATGAACGTTGCTGCGAATCAGCAAACCTTATCGCTTATGATCGACGTTAAAGAACTACCGGAGGAAGAACTGATGAGTTCACTGGTAACCCAAACGTAACGATTTACCCAGATGAAAAACCGGGGTGATACGCAATCAGAGGATTATAATGAGTGCAAAAAACTCCTCTAAGAGATACAGGAAGAAATCGAAAACCGTCATCGCCATTAATTACTCCAATCAGTAATTTTCTGGCGACTTAAAGACGTAACTTGCGGGACTGGTTTGGGCACATGGTTTAATAATCAAATTGATTTCTGTTATGGAAAGTATCGAAAAACAGCTGAGAGAAAGTAAAGAAAGGGAAAGAGAAATGCAGCTTCGCATCGATGAGCTCACTGATTTCGTTGAACAGGCCCGCATACCCCTGCACTGGGTCAATGGAAGTGGTATTGTGATGTGGGCCAACCAGGCGGAACTTGATCTGTTGGGATATGAAAAGGAAGAATATATCGGTAAACATATCTCCAACTTTCATTCAGATAAAAGAATCTGCGAGGATGTCCTCACCAGGCTCATTAATAAGGAGACCCTGCATAATTATCCAGCCACATTATTAACGAAAGAGAAAAAGCCGGTACCGGTCCTGATCAGTTCCAATGTTCGGTGGGAAGGTGAGAAGTTTATTCATACCCGCTGTTTTACAAGGGATATATCGGATCTCCGGAAATTACAGGAAGAGAAAGTTAACCTCATCAATGAACTCCAGGAAGCAAATATTATTCTAAAATCAGAGAATATTGCTTTGAAAAAACAACTTGCATCATCCAAGATCTAACTTTCGTTATAGCTGATAAAATTTCTCAATTGCCTTTCCCACTTTCTTTACCAGTTCTTCCGGCCGCTCTTCATTGACTGTCCACTTACAGTTATTATAGGAGAGGTAGCCAAAGGAAGTGTCATTCAAAACCACGTGAAAGGACACGGGCTGTCCTGCACCACTGAGCTTCCGGGATGGGTTGACCCAGCCGCTATATTTTTTTCCTGCTTCGTCGAATGAAATATCAAAAATGTTATCTTCCATACTATCAGGCCTTGAAGAATGGTGCCAATTTATTTCACCAAACCAGCATAAAAATCCGGCATCATTCTTTCTACTTTGCCAATTATTATGTCAACTGAACTTGTACCATCCCAGGAAAAAGGGAAATCTGTTGATCTGGAGGAAGTAGTTACAGCCGCCTCCAGGGAGGAGGCTATACAGTTATTTCAACAGGGTGTAAACCGTTTGTCCAGGCCCGCATTATGGGCAGAGACAGCCGGTGGAATATCCGCGTCTTTTTCAATTGCAGCAAAAGAGGAACAAACTATTGAACCCGGGGATCATATCCGGATCACGATACCGGGCCCGGGCCTGGGCGAAGGGGATGGGGATGATTGGGTTCGTGTGGAAACTGTTGATAAAGACTTTGATGATCAATATGATGAAAGCTATGGTATCCTGCTGCTGGTCTGTGCTAACCCCAATTCGGAAACTGATGCCATCGCTCATTTTTTTGCCGAAGGAGCGAGTTCAAGTTTCCTTCTTAAGCGAAAAGATAAGGTGGTCACTGCCTACTATAAAGGGAGAAACGAGACACCCAACACCGAGAAGCTTGTTTTGACGGATAAGATCAGGAATATGGTCGTAGCCGGTGGCGCACTTGCTGGCATATCCGAACTGCAATGGACAGCCCTGCTCCGGGGATTGCTTTCCACAAAATGATCGAAACCTTGTTATGGCAGAATTATTGACCTATGATAGTATGCCAAAGAACAACAATGGTGTTTACACAATACTCATAGTGAATGACGACGCGGTTTTGTTCAAAATAATTGATTTCAAGCTTAGGCGGAAGGCTTTGAAACGCTGCTATTCCTCAATGGGGAAAAATGTTGGAGATTATTACCCAATTTAGAAAGGAATTGCCGATGGAGTTGTTCGCGATCAGATCCAGAGAGGGCTATGTATGAATACCGGCATTCTATTTTGCAGAAGGCAGGATTAATAATAGCACCTGCTTTTGTATCACCGCTTTTATCATCTTTTCCCTCCCGATATATTCACCGTCTATTTGAAAATGCATGGGCCGGTGAGTTGTAATTTCTGCTTCTGCACAGGAAATTATTTCTATATTTTTTGGATTAAATCTTCCGGGTTTAAGAAACATCCGGAGCAAGGAACCGAATCTTAATTTTTTGACGATAATAATTTCAAAGGCACCATCATCCGTTTTTCCTTCAGGATTTATAACTGCCCCGGTTCCATAGGTTTTCGCATTCGCCAAACCTACCATCAATGCCTTCCGCATAATGGCCCCGCTGGCAGTATTAATTTGCACATGCATTTTCTGTTTATTCACCAGGGTCTTCATGACAACCCTTGCATAACCCCATTTGCCTCTTAATTTTCCCTGGTCAAAATACTTTATCAATTGAGCATTCAGGCCCAGGTCACTTAAATGCAGGCAATATTGTCCATTAATTTTAACCAGGTCGCTGGATTGAATAGTACCTGTTACAATAACGTTCATCGCTTCTTTGGCATCGGACGGGATTCCGAGTTCTTTTGCCATACCATTGGCAGAGCCCGCCGGGAGAATGCCCAGTGATATATCCGATCCTGCCAGGATATTTGCCAGCATGGCAATTGTTCCGTCACCACCTACGGCAATGACATTTTCAGGAGCTTTCGCCAGTATATGCTTTTTTATTGCAGTCGGATCTATTTTTGCGGGTAGCGTATATATTTCATATAAATCCTTTTTATCTTGAAAAAAGTCATTGATCTGTTGTTCCCATGAAACCGGGGGATTAGTTCCGGAACCGCTATTCACCACAAATAAATATTTCACCTGTTTTTTGTCATTCATTATTTTAATTTAGCATTATGCGCCAGCCGGCAACTACTCCTTCTTTCTATACAAAAATCAAGCTAAAGATACTCCGATTACTCCGGTTGGAAGCTGGCCCAACATTGAGGCTCTACAAAGGATACGGGAATGCAACAGAATGTAATATCTATGGACATGCACTATCGCTTGCACCAGTTGTCCGCAAACGGTTTAGACATATTTTCTTATACAACACGGCAGCCCTGGTACGCTTATTCATCGTAAAACCGGTAAAACAGGCACGGGTAGAATTGCAGTGGAGAAATGAAAGATATGAAGTCCTGACAGCCGATGATGGTTTTTTTCATTTTAACTGGAAGCTCCCACAAGCGTTGGAACCGGGTATCCATACGGTCCGGGCAGCATGGTTAAAGGGTACCGGTGATAATACGGTGATCGCCTCCGCGGAAACGGAGGTCGTCATTCCTTCACCCGCAGATTTTGCATTTATCTCCGATATTGACGATACCTTCCTTATCTCGCATTCCGGCAACCTGCGCAAGCGTTTATTTGTGCTGTTCACACATAATGCCAGAAGCCGGCGTCCCTTTGACGGTGTGGTTAAACTCTACCAGCTTCTCCGGTCACATAACCGCGTTTTTTTCTATGTGTCCAGCAGTGAATGGAATTTATATGATTATATCAGGGAATTTATACGCACCCAACAAATTCCTGATGGCGTTTTCCTGTTGAACCAGATCAAAACATTTTCTAAGATATTTTCAACCGGGCAGGGAAAACATAAGGGAAAGTTCACCAGGATCGTTAAAATTATAGAGGCATACCCCGATCAGCAATTTGTGTTGCTGGGCGATGACTCCCAGCGGGACCCGGAAATTTATGCGCAGGTTGTTTCTTATTTTCCCCGGAATATTCATGCTGTCTATATCAGGAAACTGCAGTCTGCTGAAAAAGCAACTGTCCTGGATAAAAAAAAGGTTATTGAAAGCGCTGGTGTCCGCTTCTGCTATTTTTACCACAGCGATGAAGCCATTAAACATTCGAAAGAGATAGGATTGGTTGAAGGCTCTTAGCGAATTTTGTGTGTGAGCTTTCCTTCTTACAAAACTAAATGATAAAACACTATCTATATAAAACCTGGCAGTTGGAACAGATAAAACTTCTGCGTTTTTTAACTCCGGTGTGGTTTCTGATTATTGGAAGATTGCATCTCAAACATAATTTTTGTGTGTGTGCAAGCCAATGTTTTTTTAACTCGTATTTTCTTTTCCAATCTAAGAATTGAAAACTGTAAATACGGGTTTCATCAATGAGTTTGCTGATTTTTGCTGTGGGTATTTTTCCGACTATGGATTCAGGATGAACCCGAACCCGATAAAGTACTTCATTCTTTATAATGTTACCTACTCCTGCAAAAATGTCCTGTTCTAAAAGTGCATCACAAATAAGTTTCCCGGGTATTGCTTTTAATTTGGCTTTTGCATTTTTTTTATTCCATTGGTCATTCATTACATCCGCACTCCATTCGTAATATTGATTTACATCTCCTTCAAGATATTTCAATGAGCAGGTATATAAATTTATTTCCCCGTTTTTAAATGTGAGGTTAAGTCTTATTGCCCGGCCGGGTTTCTTTTCATTTACAGTATAGCTGCCAAACAGTAAGAATTGCACCCTTAGTGTAAGTCCGTTGAAGCAAATGAGAAAATGCTTTCCCCAACTTTTAAAATCAGTTATTTTTTTATCAAGTAAAATGTCCTGGTCAATTTTACTGTTGCCGCTAACAGCAATAATCTTTTTGCCCGTAAATTGTGTAACAGAAGAATGGGAGATCGTGGAAAGCCTGGTGAAAAGATAAAGACCCGGCGCACTTATACTGTCTTGCCGATTTGAAAACCCTTGGGATTCCCGGGTTTTTTTTTGCATTTAGGAGAATAGTTTCATCAGGGTTTCCACTTATTGATTTAAAATATTGTTGATACAAATTACTACACCTTCTTTGAACGGATGAATTAAAGCTACCTTGCTGAATGCCCACCATTCCCATTTCCCCGGTCATAAAAGGAGTAAAGGATGTTGCAAGTGACGCCGCCGTCTTCCATCTTGCCTTCTACAATGCTGCGCAGGCCAGTATCATCTTCATTGTCAGCAGTGGTAACATAGTAAATGTTAACAGCGCCGCCTGCAAGCTATTGGGTTATTCGAAAAAGCAAATACTGGCCAAAAACCACGATGAAATTTTTGATATCAATGAATCAGGGTTTAAAAAAATGTTGAAGCAGAGAACTGCCCGGGGGCATTCTATTGCGTTGGTAACACTCATTAAAAAAACGGGCAAGCGTGTATCCTGCGAGATCACTTCTTCGGTTTTCACGGATGACCACGGAATCGAAATGTCGATCACCGGTATTACAGATCTAACAGGTAAGATACGGCAGCAAAAAAATATCGATATCGAGAAAGAGAAAATTGTGGCAGGGAATATTCTGGTGGCTAAAACAAAGCAAAAAGCAATTGATATCAGGAATAAAAAAATAGTTGCTGACAATATTACGCTTGCCAAATCGAAGCAAAAGAAAGCGGATGTGAAAATGCAAAAAACTGTGGCCAGTGATATTAACATTGCCGTATCAAAACAGAAGGCTATTGATGCCAGGAAAGATAAAATAGTTGCCGATAATATAACGCTTGCCATATCGAAACAAAAAAAGGCAGATATTAAAATGCAAAAGACCGTAGCAAGCGATATTAGTATTGCCGTGTCTAAACAGAAAGCTATCGATACCAGGAAGGATAAAATAGTTGCTGACAATATTACGCTTGCCAAATCGAAGCAAAAGAAAGCGGATGTAAAAATGAAAAAGGCAGTTGCAAGTGATATCAGTATTGCTAAAAAGAAACAGAAAATTATTGATATCAGGAAGGACAAAATAACCGCTGATAATAGCCTGCTGGAGTACGCTAAGTGGATAAAGCATATTGCCAAAACATCGTACGATGTAATGTGGGACTGGGATATTAAAAGCGGCCAGGTGTATATAGGCGATAGTATGGAAGAGGTCTTTGGTTATAAATTAAAGAACAACAGGATCAATTTTTCCGACCTGGAAAAGAATTTCCTTGCAGAGGATAAAAAAAGAATAAAAGAGGCCCTGATCAAAGCCCTGGATTCGGACAGTGAATGGAATGATTCTTTTAAGGTCAAACGAGAGGATGGTTCCATAGCTTCTGTCAACAGTCGCGCCGCGATCGTCAGGAATGCTGATGGGAAAGCTATCCGCCTGATAGGCGCCACACAGGATGTAAGCAGGGTATTGCAATTGGAAGATGATCTTGCTGCACAAACTGTCACCAATGAAAATACGGACATCTTTCAACTCGCCGCCAAACTTTCCTACGACGGAATATGGGACTGGAATATAGTAACAAATGAATTTTTTCTTGGTGAGGGTTTCAAGAACTTATTTGGTCATTCTGCTAAAAATAACAATGGTAAAGCATTTGACTGGATGAGCTATCTTCATCCTGATGATAAAGAAGTAGTAGAAAATGGATTGAATAAAGTTCTTGCTTCGAATTCACAGCGCTGGGAGCATGCTTACCGCTTCATCAAAGCTGATGGATCTATTGCCAATGTTTTTGGGCGGGCCAATATTATCCGGGATTCAGAGGGAAAAGCCTGCAGAATGATCGGAGTGGTGCATGATATGGGTCACCTGGAGGAACAGGAGAAGCTGGAACGGGAGATAGCAATCAAAGGTAAACTCCTTAGAGAGTTCAATGAAAGCTTCCAGCTGATGTTTAATTCATCCTCTGATATTTTATATGATATCAATGCTATAACAGATGAGATGGTGCTGAGCGAAGCTTATTACAAAGAGTTTGGGTACGAGATAGTGCCTAAAATGACTATGACGGAGGCCTGGATAGGCCATTTGCATCCCGAAGATAAAATAGCGGTTATGAAAGACTACCGTAGAATGCTTGCTTCGGGTAAAACCAGGTGGCAATGTAGTTACCGTTTTATAAGAGCAGATGGATCAGTAGCGAATATAGTAAACAATCGCATAATCCTCCGTCATGAAGACGGGCAAGTGTACCGTATGTTGGGCTCCATGCAGGATATTAGTAAACAGAAAGTGCTGGAAGAAAAACTGGAGCGGGAAATAAGATTAAAAGAGAAGCAGATCGCTGAGGCGATGGAAGAAGCCAAAGAAACCGAAAGATCCGATATTGGAAAGGAACTGCATGATAATGTCAACCAGTTATTGGGGGTCTCCCGGTTATACCTTGAGATGTCAAAGCAAGGGGGTGATCAGAGTGAAATGCATTTAAGCCGGTCATCTGCATACACTTTGTCAGCCATTGAAGAGATCAGGAAGTTGACAAAAGGATTGACAACTGACACTATC
>JANOHQ010000129.1:0-6619 GCA_031406595.1 Chitinophagaceae bacterium | reverse complement strand
GCACCCGCTTTCAGTACACGCAATGCATATTGATCCTCCGGATGCATGCTCATGATCAGTACGGGCAATTTAGGAGAGGCCTGTTTGATCTGGTTCAACGCATCGAGGCCACTGCGTCCCGGCATGCTCATATCACAGATCACTACGTCCCATTGCTCAGCCACAATATATTTCATCAGCGCTTCGGCATCAGCTGCTTCCCCGATCACGGCAGAAGGATATTGTTCAAACAATATCTGTTTAAGCCCTTTCCTGACAATGGCATGATCATCAGCGATGAGTATACGAATCATACAGTTGGTGGTTTATAGTTAATGAGTGACAATTGAACTTTTACTTCGGTCCCTTCCGATGGCTGGCTTTTGATCTCATACACCCCGCCAATCATGGCGATCCTTTCCCGCATCCCCAAAATACCGAGGGTCCTTTTTTCCGCAATCTTGTCTTTATCAAAACCTTTTCCATTGTCGTTGATGCATACAGAAAGTGTGTTATCCCTGAGCTCGATCGTTACGTTGACACTGGTTGCACCCGAATGACGGGCCACATTGGTCAGCGACTCCTGCAATATCCGGAATAATGCCGTTTTTATTGTGTCCGGCAATACCAGTTCTTTCTGGGGATGTACGAAATGGGTGACGATCTCGGATCTTTTTTCAAATTCTCCCAATTGCCATTCCATAGCTGCCACCAACCCAAGGTCATCGAGGAGACTCGGACGAAGTTCAGAAGATATCCTGCGAACTGTCTTCACCGTTTCATCCAGCATGACGATCAGGTCATTGAGTTTTTGTTTGACCGGTTCTTCCGATGCAATCATCCTTTTCTTTAACCAGGATACATCCATCTTCAACACGGTGAGTTGTTGCCCCAGTTCATCATGGATCTCCCGGGCCATATTGGTACGCTCCTCTTCCCTGATATCCTGTATATGCCCGCTTAATTTCCGGATCGCATCATAGGAAGCTGCCAGTTCTTTCTCTGCTTTGATCCGGTCAGTAAGATCCCTTATCACCGATAAGAAACGGCCATCGGGTAATTGCTGCGATCGTACTTCCGTATCGATCACTACCTGGTCCTTTCTTCTCATCTTCCGGTGTTTCACTGTTGAGTCTCCCTGCTGCAGCACATCATATTGCACAGGTCGTGCCGTCATTTCTTCGGGCGTTAAAATGTCCTGCAATGACAATTGCATTAATTCTTCTTTGGAATAACCCAGCAAGTTCACCGAGCCGGTATTCACATCCAATATCCTGCCTCCCGCATCATACAATGCGATCGCATCCATGGCCTGTTCTACCAGGGTCCTGTACTTTTCTTCGCTATCCTTTACTACCTGTTCTATTTTTTTTCGCTCGGTGATATCACGTATAAAAGCACAGAAGAATTCATGCGCGCCTTGTTTTACCGGGAGTATGCTGAGTTCGACCGGGAATTCAGTTCCATCGCGGTGAAGCGCTATAAGCTCTATCAATTTATTCAGTACCGGTCCTTTGCCTGATTGCAGGTAACGGGCAAGGCCTTCCTCGTGTGCCCGCCTGTACCGCTCCGGGATAATGATTACGCTCATTCGCTGACCAATCACTTCATCTTCTTTCCATCCAAAAATCCGTTCAGCCTGTGGTGTCCAGATCGTGATCAGGCCTGCTGTATCCATACCTACGATCGCATCCAGCGCCGAATTCATGATCAGCCTTCTTGTCTCCTCGCTGGTGATCAGTGCTTGCTCCACTTTTTTTCTTTCGGTGATATCCCGCATCACAGCAAGAATATCACCATTGGAAAGCATCTTACAACTGACTTCCACAACGCGGACCAATCCATCCCCGGTGCGGATCCGGCGTTCCATCATAACCGGGAGCCCGGCTTTTAATTCTTCCTGTTTTATTTTCACAATCGACAACTCACCATCTTCACACAATGCTTTCGTATTTTTTCCCAGCAACTGATCCCGCATGTACCCTGTAAGCAATGCCCCTGCATGATTGACCTCAAGTACGTCACCTTCTTCATCCAGCATAAAGATGCCTTCGGAAGCCTGGTCGATGATAGAACGATACTTCTCCTCGCTCTCCTGTAACGCCTCCGCAAATTTTTTACTTTCCGTAATATCTACATCCATGCAGACAAAGTATGGCTCACCTTCTACCGACGGGATCGAGAAGATTGTTGCCATACAGTAACCTTCTGTCCTGTTTTTCCGGCAGAAATGAAATTCGGAAGGCCCGATCGTTTTGCCGGTTGTGGCAATTTCCTCCAGCAGTTTTAGGAATAAAGCAGATTCTTCCGGGGTTTGGATCAGCTCGTCCAATGTTTTGCCCATTGCTTCCACCGATGACCAGCCAAAGATCAGCTCGGATGCATGGTTCCAGTACATCACCCGGCCCTTGCTGTTGTACCATTGCACAGCCACATTAGGTGTATTCTCGATCGAAGCTGCCAGTTGAGCTTCTCTTCTTTTCAGCTTTTCTTCGGCTTTTTTGAGTTCCGTGATATCCATTATACTGCCGAGTATGCGGATAGCTTTTCCTTCCCCATTCCTGACGATATAACAACGGTCGTACACATTCCTGTAACCGTCTTTCTCCGTATTGAAACGGTATTCGGTAATAAACACATTCGTATCGCCGGCCAGGGCATTTGCCTGTTTCCCGATCAGCCGCTCCCGGTCTTCCGGGTGGATCCGCTGTTGCCATACATGCTCCGGGGGAACAGGATCATTCAGCGTCAGGCCATACAATTGCTGGTGTGTTTCATTCGCCCACATTACACCGGTCACCAGGTCCCATTCCCAAACGGCATCATTGGTGGTGCGGGAGATCATTTCGAAACGCTCGTTAGAATGCCGTAGCTCCTCCTCTGCTTTTTTTCTTTCGGTAACGTCTCTGAAAAAAGTGGAGAGACCACTATGCGACGGATAGATATCCACCATGAACCACTTTTCAAAAGGTGGGTAATTAAACTCAACCTGGTAATACTGTTGTTCTTCAAATGCTTTCAGGTAAGCCTGGTAAATGCTCAGGTTCACCGCTGCGGGAAACTCCTTCCATAAATTCTTACCGACGATCTCCTGCGGGTCACAACCCATCATCATGGATGCCGTTTTATTCATGTAGGTAAAATTCCACTGGTCATCCAGGGAATAGAAGCCATCACTGATCCGCTCGAGTATCTTGTCGGTCAATACTGTTTTCTCTTCTACCTGCAGGCTGAGTTTTTCATTGTATGTTTTGAGCAGTTGCTCGGTTTTCTTTTTTTCCGAGATATCCCGGTGGACAGCCACATATCCTTCCGCTTCATTCCTCTCATTTCTTAACACCGAGATGGAGGCTTGTATAAATACCCGTTCACCCGATTTTTTAAATGCTTCGTATTCCCCTTTGTAATAACCCAGCCTGTCAAGATCGCTCTTGCTCTTCCCTGCTTCATTTGCCGGGATAATAATTTTTAGCAGGGATTTCACCGGGCTGCCGAGAGCTTCCTCTGTAGTATAACCATACATTTCCCGGGCACCATTGTTCCAGCTTTTTATAATAAGATTGGAATCCGTTGAGAAGATCGCATCATGCGTCTTTTCAATAAGACCGGCGAGATAAGCGATCTTTTGTTCATACTGCTCCCGCTGTTTCAAAGCACGCCACATCCGCCAGAAAACAATGAAGAGACCGGCAATAAAAATAAAGCCAAGCCCGATAAACAGGCGGGCTGCTCTCCTGGCTGCTGCCTGCCGGTCGGTATTGGACTGGTTTAAAACGATACGGTCCTCCGTTTCAAATTTTAAAACGATACCGCGTATACTGTCCATCAATCCTCTGCCAGGCCCTGACTGTAATACGATGCCGGTGCCTTGCTTTTCAACCTGGCTGATCCTCGCTGCTGCCAATGCTTTTTTCCGGCTGACCAGTTCGAGCAATTGCACAAAGACTGCTTTGCGTTCCGGGTACAAGGGATACAATGCTTTGATCCTGGCGATATCCTGTTCTAAGTTCCGGACCGTCAAGTAATACGCATCTAAGAATCCTTTATTCCCCGAGATCAGGTAATCATGCAATCCTGTTTCCATCTCCTGCACATCATCCATAATATATTCCAGCTCACGCAATGATTGAAGCGTGATATTCATAGAATGGGTTTCTTTTAACGCCCTTTGAATATTGCGATAACTGTACAGGGCAAAAAAAGAAAACATAGCCAGCAATACAAGCAGGCTGATAAGAAGATTTCTGCGGGTGTAAATTTGACTCATAGATGAGCGTTCCTCACGGGGCAACAAGCTAAGAATTTAAATGCAGACCTATAAGCCTTGTGCATTGATAAAATTGACCAGGGCAGCGGTGTTCTTCAAATTCAATTTTTTCAGGATATTATAGCGGTGAACCTCTACGGTTTTCAGTGTAATGTCGAGACGTATGGCGATCTCTTTAGAGGACAGGCCTTCTTTGATCAACTGTACCACATCAATTTCGCGGCGCGACAATACATTCATATCAGGAGTCACACCTTCCTCCACCAGTTCCTGTTGAGCCAGGATGTTCTTTACTTCTTCACAAACATATTTCTTTCCGCTGTTCACTTCGGTGATCGCGGTAAGCAGCTCATCCTTGGAGGAATTCTTGGTAACATAGCCCATCGCCCCCATTTGCAGCATCCGGCGGGCATAGGCAGGCATTGAATGCATAGAAATCCCGATGATTTTTGCGCCGGGAGAAAATTTCCGGACCATACGGGTGGCTTCAAAGCCATTGACCGGGCTCATATTGATATCCATTAATACAATACTGGGTTTCTTATCCCGCGCAATTTCAACTGCTTCATCGGCATTGCTGGTCTCGCCGATCACTTTAAACCGCGGATCACTGTTTAAGATAAACGACCAGGATTCCCGGATGAGTTTGTGATCGTCTACAAGAAGAATGGTGATCTTATCCATAAGGATATAGGGCTTGGTTTTGGTTGATAAGGTTTTATCCTCTCTTAAATTAAGTAATTTATCTTAACTATCTTTAAAATAGGGTGATGAATATGAGTAAATACCCCGGGTAAAATTTGATTTTAAGTAAATCCACTTAGTTTTTGATTCGCGTGATTCATATTATCAGTGGTTGGTGCAAGTAAGGAAAAATTTAGGTTGAAACAAAGAGCTAATCCAATTCTTTACTTAAACGAAAAAATCCATCCTCAAAAAAAGACCCTTTACGTTGAACCAAAGTTGATGTAAACGAAGCACCAAAAATGCCATTCAACATTAATTAGTTCTCTGTGACAAAACAATGACAGTAGTTCACAGGAGAAAAGAAAATTGGGATGTATCAGGCGTGCAGCTATCTTTGCCTTCACACAACGAAATGATCCTCAATCTGCACATACATCATCATCATCATCTTATCCACCGGGTAAGCTGGAATGATATTGTGTAGACTTGTATACAATTACCTCATTCAAAGGGCTTACCATACGGTGAGCCCTTTTTGTTTACCCCCAAGCCTCAGCGAAGGCGGATTCACCCAAACGAAAAAACATGACAACTACATTAAAAATTGCCATCCAGAAATCAGGCCGTCTCTATGAAGGGTCTATGCAGTTACTGAAAGACTGCGGCATAGAGATAAGCAATGGCAATAACCAACTGAAAGTAACAGCGGCTAATTTCCCGGCCGACGTTTTTTTTCTCCGCGATGATGATATTCCCGAATATGTACAGGATGCCGTGGCCGATATTGGTTTTGTTGGAGAGAATGTTGTGCAGGAGTCGGGCAAAGAAATTATACTGGTCGAAAAACTCGGGTTTGGCAAATGCCGCTTATCCATTGCTGTTCCAAAAACTGGTTCACTGCGGTCCCTCTCCGATCTCGCTGGTCAACGGATCGCTACCAGTTACCCGTCCATCTTACGTAATTATTTAAAAGAGAAAAATATCGTAGCATCGATCCATGAGATCAGCGGCTCGGTAGAGATCGCACCGAAGATAGGACTGGCCGATGCCATCTTCGACCTGGTGAGTTCGGGCAGCACCCTTTTTACCCATGAGCTTGTAGAGTTGGAAACGGTTCTGTTTTCCGAAGCGGCGTTGATCAGCAACCGGAACCTGGATACAGAAAAGAAAACGATCCTGGAAAGTTTGTTGTTCCGGATCCGTGCGGTTAAAAAAGCAAAGAACAATAAATATGTCTTGCTGAATGCTCCCAATGATAAGATTGAAACTATTTGCAATCTTCTCCCGGGTGTAAAAAGCCCTACGCTCCTGCCCCTGGCAGAACCCGGCTGGAGTTCTATTCACTCCGTGATACAGGAAACGGATTTCTGGAACCTGACCGAAAAACTAAAAGCTGCCGGTGCACAGGGCATCCTGATCATCCCCATTGAAAAAATGATCGTATAATGAAGACATATAAATATCCCGCTAAAAAAGATTGGCCTGCCCTTATGCTGCGACCAGCTATCAACGACTCCGGTATAGCAGGAACAGTAAAAAATATTCTGCAACAGGTAAAGACAGGGGGCGATAAAGCCCTTTTCAGTTTTGCCCGGGACCTGGACGGTGTTGAATTAAAAGCCCTTCAGGTCAGTGAACAGGAAATACGAAAAGCCGGTACCCTGCTCCCGGTCGAATTAAAAAAAT